>JAYZBS010000013.1:0-29814 GCA_036338635.1 Pseudomonadota bacterium
ATCAGGTCGAAGCTGACCCTTGGAAACGCGTCGCGCGCCACATCAAAGGCGGCTCGTGCCTCGGCGACGCTGTGCATGCGCCCCAACCTGCGCAGGTCTTCGTCGTTCAACGCCTGCACCCCCATCGACATTCGGTTCACGCCGGCGTCGGCAAAGGCGCGGAAGCGGCTGCGCTCGACGCTTGTCGGATTGGCCTCGAGCGAGATTTCGATATCGTTGGCGAAGCCCCACCCTTGCTGCGCGGCACGAATGACCGCATCGACGGTCTCGGGCAGCATTAGCGACGGTGTCCCGCCACCGAAGAAGATGCTGCCGAGATGCCTGTCAGGCGTCTCGGCAGCCAGTCGGGCAATTTCAGACGACAGCGCGGCGGCCCATCGGCGCTGATCGATCCGGTCCGTCACATGGCTGTTGAAGTCGCAATAGGGGCACTTCGCCGCGCAGAACGGCCAGTGGACGTAGAGTCCGAAACCACCGGCCCGCCAATCGTCGAACGCATGCGATGCAAGGGTAGGGGCGCTATGCAAAGACGCCCTCGATCATCGCGGCGACGGCGCGGGCGCGGTGGCTGAGACTGTTCTTCAACTCGGGCGGCATCTGCCCCAGTGTCACGTCATGGCCGTCCGGCTGGAAGATCGGGTCATAGCCATGGCCTTCCTCGCCGCGCGGTGGCCAGACCACCTGGCCCGGCAGGACGCCTTCGAACACCTCGTCGTGCCCGTCGGGCCACATCAGCACCAGCGTGCAGCGGAACTGCGCCGTCCGGGGCATAGGTGCCGAGACGGTCTCGAGCTCCTGCCAAGCGCGGGACATGGCCATCCCGAAGTCCCGACCGTTCCCCGTCTCGGCCCAATCGGCGGTATAGACGCCCGGCGCACCGCTCAGCGCGTCGATGCAGATTCCACTGTCGTCGGCCAGCACCGGCAGTCCGGTCGCCTCGGCGGCGGCGCGTGCCTTGATGCGGGCGTTGCCCACGAAGCTGGATTCGGTCTCGGCCGGCTCGGCAAGTCCGACCTCGGCGGCCCCGGTGACCTCCACGCCATAGGGCGCCAGCAGTGCCCGCATCTCGGCCAGCTTGCCGGCGTTGTGCGTGGCGACCAACAGCTGCCGGCTGTCGAAACGCCTCATCCGACGGCAGCCTTCTGCGCGGCGACAAGATCAGCCATGCCAGCTTCGGCCAGATCCAGCAGCTGGATCATCTCGTCACGAGAGAACGTCGCGCCCTCGGCCGACATCTGCACCTCGATCAGGCGGCCTGCGCCGGTCAGGACGAAATTGCCGTCGGTCCCGGCCTCGCTGTCCTCGGCATAGTCCAGGTCCAGCAGCGGTTGGCCGGCATAGATCCCGCAGCTGACGGCCGCGACATGGTCGATGATCGGGTCGCTGTTCAGGACGCCCGCCTTCATCAGCTTGTTCACCGCCAGCCGCAATGCCACCCAGCCCCCGGTGATCGACGCGCAGCGGGTCCCCCCGTCGGCCTGGATCACGTCGCAGTCGATGCTGATCTGGCGTTCGCCGAGCGCGCTGCGGTCGATACCGGCGCGAAGGCTGCGGCCGATCAGGCGCTGGATCTCTTGCGTTCGGCCGGACTGCTTGCCCTGCGCGGCCTCGCGCCTGTTGCGGGTGTTGGTGGCGCGCGGCAGCATCCCGTATTCGGCGGTGACCCAGCCAAGGCCGCTGCCCTTCAGGAACCGCGGCGGATTGTCCTCGATGGTGGCGGTGCAAAGGACGTGCGTGTCACCGCACTTGATCAGGCACGACCCCTCGGCGTGGCGCATCACCCCGGTTTCAATTGAAATCGGGCGCATTTGGCTTAGATTCCGGCCAGAAGGGCGCATGGTTCATCCTTTTCATGAGAGTGCCTGCCCAATACCGCCCGAGGGCACCGTCACGCAACCCCACGAGGCCCATGAGCCAGGAATCGCTGCTGAACGAACTGAACGACCGGTCCCGCGAGGTGTTTCGCCGCGTGGTCGAGGCGTATCTGGACACCGGTGAACCGGTCGGGTCGCGGACGCTGACGCGCGCGCTCTCGGAAAAGGTCAGCGCCGCCACGATCCGCAACGTGATGCAGGACTTGGAGTTCATGGGACTTCTGGACAGTCCGCACGTCTCGGCCGGGCGCCTGCCGTCGCAGCTTGGCTTGCGCCTGTTCGTGGACGGCATGATGGAGATCGACGCCGTCAAGCCCGACGATCGCGCCGCCATTGACCAGACCTTGGGCAATGACGACCCTGATACCGGCGTGCTCCTGGACCGGGTCAGCACCGCGCTGTCGTCCATCACCCGTGGCGCGTCGCTGGTGCTGATGCCCAAGCACGAGGCCCCGATTCGCCATATCGAATTCGTCAGTCTAGGCGCCGATCGGGCGCTGGTGGTGCTGGTCTTCGCCGACGGCCATGTCGAAAACCGCATCTTCACCCCGCCGCCGGGGCAGACGCCGTCTTCGATGCGAGAGGCGGGGAATTTCCTGAATGCCATGGCCGAGGGCAAGACGCTGGCAGAATTGCGCGGTCACCTGTCCCAGCAGATCAGCACCCGGCGGCGGGAACTGGACATTCTGGCGGCCGAACTGGTCGAATCGGGTCTCGCGCTTTGGGGCGCCGAAGCCGCCGATCCGCGCCTGATCGTGCGTGGCCGTGCCAACCTTCTGGACAGCGAACTGGCCGACCTGGACCGCATCCGGGTGCTGTTCGACGACCTAGAGCGCAAACGCGACATCGTCGAGTTCCTGGAACTTGCCGAAAAAGGCGACGGAGTGCGGATCTTCATCGGTTCCGAGAACAAGCTTTTTTCACTTTCGGGTTCCGCTCTGGTGGTTTCACCCTATATGAATGCCGACCGTAAGATTGTAGGCGCCGTTGGCGTGATCGGGCCGACCCGGCTGAACTATGGCAGGATCGTTCCGATCGTCGATTACACCGCGCAGCTGGTCGGGCGGGTCCTGTCCGGCCGGAAAGGATGAAGTGAGCATGACCGAGCAGAACGAACAGCCGATGGACGAATTTGTCGACGATCCCTTGGCTCAGACTGAAACCGACGACGAGATCGCGCGCCTGACGGCCGAGCGGGACGAACTGCGCGACAAGTGGATGCGCGCCTTGGCCGATGCCGAAAACTCGCGCAAGCGCGCCGAAAAGGACCGCCGCGACGCCGAGAATTATGGCGGCTCGCGCCTTGCGCGCGATCTGTTGCCGGTGCACGACGCGCTGACCCGCGCACTTGATGCGGCGACCGAAGACCAGCGCGCCGCAGCCTCGGCCCTGATCGAGGGCGTGGAGCTGACCCTGCGGGAGCTGTCGAACGTCTTCACCAAGCATGGTATCGCGATCATCCGCCCCGAGCCGGGCGAGAAGTTCGACCCCACTGTCCACGAAGCCATGTTCGAGGCACCTGTGCCCGGCACGCAGGCCGGCAACATCATCCAGGTCATGGACAACGGCTTCCAGCTGCACGACCGTCTTCTGCGCCCCGCCAAGGTGGGCGTATCGTCGACACCTGCCAGCTGACCGGCCCCGGCGGCCCGGGAACCTGCCGGGCTGCTACAACCTTCGGCCGACTTGCCGAATGTTCCCTGCAGCGCGACGTTAGGCCCTGTCCTGTCATGTGGAGGAGGGGGCCATGACCAGCACTGACGGGGTGAGCATTCACCCGGCCGTAGACCACGGAACAAAGCCAGCCAGCCCGGGATTTTCGGGCGGCGTTCTGACCTGCCATTGCGCCAGCGACCCGGTCAAGGTCCGCGTCAGCGCTCAGACCGCACACAACCATGTCTGCGGCTGCACCAAGTGCTGGAAGCCCGAAGGGGCGACGTTCAGCCAGATCGCCGTCGTCTCGCGCGATGCGGTCGAGGTGATTGAGAACGGCGACAAGCTTCACGTCGTCAATGCCGACGCGCCAATTCAGCGCCATGCCTGCCGCGTCTGCGGCGTTCACATGTACGGCCGGATCGAAAACAAGGACCACCCGTTCTACGGCCTCGACTTCGTTCATACCGAACTGTCGCCCGAGGACGGCTGGTCGCCGCCCGAATTTGCCGCCTTCGTCAGCTCGGTCATCGAGACCGGCGTGGACCCGTCCCAGATGGATGCGATCCGCGCGCGACTGCGTGAACTGGGGCTGGAGCCTTATGATGCGCTGTCGCCGCCACTGATGGACGCGATCGCGACCCATGTGGCCAAGCGTTCGGGCGCACTTGCGGCTTGACCTGACCTGCCACGAATTTCAAGAAATGCCAGAGGGCCGCATGTCGGCCCTTTGGTCCTGACCGAGAGCCCACCGAGGCGATAGGAGACAAGAGATGAGAACCCGTGCCGCCGTAGCCCTCGAGGCTGGCAAACCGCTGGAAGTGATGGAGGTCAACCTCGAAGGCCCGAAAGCCGGCGAAGTCATGATCGAAATCAAGGCCACCGGTATCTGCCATACCGACGAATTCACCCGCTCGGGCGCGGATCCGGAAGGCATCTTCCCCGCAATCCTGGGCCATGAGGGTGCTGGCGTCGTGGTCGAGGTCGGGCCGGGCGTCACCTCGGTCAAGCCTGGCGACCACGTGATCCCGCTTTACACGCCCGAATGCCGCGAATGCGCGTCCTGCCTGTCGGGCAAGACGAACCTATGCACCCGCATTCGCGCCACCCAAGGGCAGGGCCTGATGCCCGACGGGACCAGCCGCTTCAGCATGCTGGATGGGACGCCGATCTATCACTATATGGGCTGCTCGACCTTCTCGAACTATACCGTTCTGCCAGAGATCGCCGTGGCGAAGGTCCGCGAAGACGCACCATTCGACAAGATCTGCTACATCGGCTGCGGCGTCACCACCGGCATCGGCGCGGTCATCAACACCGCCAAGGTGGAAATCGGCGCCAAGGCGGTCGTGTTCGGCTTGGGCGGCATCGGCCTGAACGTGATCCAGGGCCTGCGCCTGGCGGGCGCCGACATGATCATCGGCGTCGACCTGAACAATGACAAGAAGGAAATGGCCGAGCGTTTCGGCATGACCCACTTTGTCAACCCCAAGGAGATCGACGGCTCGATCGTCCAGCACATCGTCGAGATGACCAAGACGCCATTCGACCAGATCGGTGGCGCCGACTACAGCTTCGACGCGACCGGCAGCACCAAGGTGATGCGCGACGCGCTCGAATGCACCCATCGCGGCTGGGGCCAGTCGATCATCATCGGTGTCGCAGCCGCCGGTGCCGAAATCAGCACCCGACCGTTCCAGCTGGTCACCGGCCGCGTCTGGAAGGGCACGGCCTTCGGCGGCGCCCGCGGCCGGACCGACGTTCCGAAGATCGTCGACTGGTATATGGAGGGCAAGATCGAGATTGACCCGATGATCACCCACACCATGCCGCTGGACGACATCAACAAGGGCTTCGACCTGATGCACCATGGTGAATCGATCCGCTCGGTCGTCCTTTACTGATCCTTCAGGGCTGCTTAGGTAAAAGAACGGCGGGGCCGCGGCCCCGCCGTCGCCATGAGAGAGAACGAAGGAGCAGGCGCATGCGTCACCAGTGGCTGGACGACGACGACGAACCCGAAGAAGAGGACCGCCGCCACAAGGAAGACGGCGGCCTGGGCCTGCCCGAAGGCGACAAGATCGGCAAGCTGTACTTCAAGTCGCGCACGGTGATCGTCGCCGGCGCGATCAACGACAAACTGGCGCAGCGCACCGTCGCCCATCTGCTGGCCCTGGCCGAAGACAGCGACGCGCCGATCAACATGCTGATTTCTTCGCCCGGCGGGCACGTGGAATCGGGCGACATGATTCACGACGTGATCAAGTTCATCCGTCCCACGGTGCGTACCATCGGTTCGGGCTGGGTGGCATCGGCCGGTGCATTGATCTTCGTCGCGGCGAAGAAGGAAAACCGCTACTGCCTGCCCAACACGCGCTTCCTGATCCACCAGCCCTCGGGCGGGATCGGCGGCACGTCGTCCGACATGATGATCCAGGCAGAACAGGTGCGCCTGATGCGCGACCGTCTGAACCAGATCTTTGCCGACGCCACCGGCCAGAGCGTCGAGCGGATCGAGAAGGACACGCAGCGCGACTTCTGGCTGAACACGCAAGAGGCGCTGGACTATGGCCTCCTGGGCCAGATCATCCGCAGCGTGGACGACCTGAAATGAGCGGGTCCGGCGGGGTGAAGATCCGCTCCGCCACCGCCACCGACCACGATGCCATCTGGGACATCCTGCGCCCCGTCTACCGCGCCGGAGAGACCTACTGCATCCCACGCGACATCGATCGGGACGAGGCGCTGGCGGATTGGTTCGCCCCGCCCTTCACCGCCTTCGTGGCCGAGGTCGATGGCCGGATCTTGGGGACCAGCCATGTCGGCGCGAACCGGCCGGCGGGTGGGTCCCATGTCAGCAACGCCTCGTTCGCGACGCATCCCGATGCCAGGGGCATGGGAATTGCCCGGGCGCTTGGCGAACATGCCAAGGTCTGGGCAGGGTCACAGGGCTTCCGTGCCATGCAGTTCAACTTTGTTGTCTCGACGAACGAAGATGCCGTCCATTTGTGGCAGAAGCTTGGATTCGCCATTGCAGGTCGCCTGCCGGGTGCGTTTGTTCATCCCGGCAAAGGGCCGGTGGACGCGCTGGTCATGTTCCAGACCTTGAAGGGAGACACGAATGAGCCTTGAAACCCTGTCCGAAACCCGCAGCTTCGGCGGAACCCAGGGCGTCTATCGCCACAAGTCCCAATCGACCGGGACCGACATGACCTTCGCGGTCTTCTTGCCGGAACTGGCGCAGCATGGGCGCGTGCCGGTGCTATGGTATCTCTCTGGCCTGACCTGCACTCACGAGAACGCGATGACCAAGGCCGCCGCCCAGCAGTGGTGCGACGAGGCCGGCATCGCCATCGTCTTCCCCGACACCTCTCCCCGCGGCGAGGGTGTGGCCAATGACGAGGCCTATGACCTGGGGCAGGGTGCAGGCTTCTATGTCAACGCGACCCAAGACCCGTGGAAACCGCATTTCCAGATGTGGCAGTATATCGTCCATGAACTGCCCGAGCTTGTCAGCGACAACTTCGCCATCGACCGTGATGCCATGGGGATCACCGGCCATTCCATGGGTGGTCATGGCGCGCTGACCATCGCGATGACGCATCCAGACCGCTACAGGTCCGTATCGGCCTTTTCGCCCATCGCGAACCCGACCGAATCCGACTGGGGACGCAAGCAGCTGACAGCCTATCTGGGCGACAACCGCGACAACTGGCGCGCACATGATTCCACCCTGCTGATGACCGAGCGCGGCTATCCTGGCGAGGTCCTGATCGACCAGGGCAGCGCTGACCAATTCCTCGACCTGCTTAAGCCCGAATCGCTGGCGCACGCCATGATGGCCCGGCGCCAGCCCGGCCAGTTCCGCATGCAGCCCGGCTATGACCACAGCTACTTCTTCGTGCAGAGCTTCATGGCAGATCACGTTTTCTGGCACGCGGAACGTCTGGCCTGAAGGGCTTGCCGTAAATTCCCAGTCATCTTGCCGTTTGCCCATAAGACTTTAGGGGCATGCGACATCAGCCCGAATTGACGCGCGGGGATGCTCGACCAACAGTTGGACATGGGTCGCCGCAGGAGGAGGAAGCCTGCGGCGCGATATCCAGGGAGCGGAGGAGCATTCGATGAAACATCTCTTGAACAGCGCGGCTGTCGCGCTGCTGCTGACGGTGACGTCGGCACATGCCAATGAGAGCGTCCTGACCGAAACGGCCAAACCAGAACAGTGGGCCATTCAGACCGGAAACTACGCCAACCAGCGCTACTCGGAACTGGACCAGATCAACCGCGACAACGTGGGCGACCTGCGGGTAGCCTGGACATTCTCGACTGGCGTCCTGCGCGGACACGAAGGCGGTCCCCTGGTGATCGGCGACATGATGTATGTCCATACGCCGTTCCCCAACAACATCTTCGCGCTGGACCTGTCCGACAACGGGCGCATCGTGTGGCGCCACACCCCGCAGCAGGATCCCGAAGTCATCGCAGTGATGTGCTGCGACACCGTATATCGCGGCGTGGCCTATGCCGACGGCATGATTCTGTCGCACCAGGCTGACACGACGCTGGTCGCGCTCGACGCGATGACGGGCGAAGTGAAGTGGTCGGTCAAGACCGGCGATCCCGCGATCGGCGAAACCAATACCGCGACCGTCATGCCGGTGGGCGACAAGGTCTTGGTCGGCGTGTCGGGCGGCGAATATGGCGTGCGCGGCCGGATCACCGCCTACAACCTGGCCGACGGAACCGAGGCCTGGAAAGCTTATTCGACCGGCCCGGACGAGGAGATGCTGGTCAATCCCGAAACCACAATGCATCTGGGCAAGCCTGTCGGCGCCGACAGCTCGCTCAATAGCTGGGAAGGGGATCAGTGGAAGATTGGTGGCGGCTCGACCTGGGGCTGGTATTCCTATGACCCCGAGCTGAACCTTGTCTACTACGGCACCGGCAACCCCTCGACCTGGAACCCGTCGCAGCGTCCCGGCGACAACAAGTGGTCGATGACCATCATGGCCCGCGACGCCGACACGGGCGAGGCGAAGTGGTTCTATCAGAAGACGCCGCACGACGAATGGGACTATGACGGCGTGAACGAGAACATTCTGGTCGACAAGGAAATCGACGGCCAGATGCGCAAGCTGCTGGTCAACTTTGACCGCAACGGCTTTGCCTATACGCTGGATCGCGAAACGGGCGAACTGCTGGTGGCGGAAAAGTTCGACCCGGCGGTGAACTGGGCGACCGAAGTCGACATGGATCCGCAGTCGGAAACCTACGGCCGGCCGCAGGTCGTCGCCGAGTATTCGACGGCCCAGAATGGCGAGGATACCAACACGACCGGCGTCTGCCCGGCCGCACTTGGTTCTAAGGACCAGCAGCCGGCATCCTACTCGCCCAAGACCGGCCTTTTCTATGTTCCGACCAACCACGTCTGCATGGACTATGAGCCGTTCCGCGTCGCCTATACCGCGGGCCAGCCCTATGTCGGTGCGACCCTGTCGATGTATCCGGCCCCCGACAGCCACGGCGGCATGGGCAACTTCATCGCCTGGGACGCCGTCAATGGCGAGATCAAGTGGTCCCTGCCCGAGCAGTTTTCGGTCTGGTCGGGCGCCCTGGCGACCGCTGGCGACGTCGTCTTCTACGGCACGCTGGAAGGCTTCCTGAAGGCGGTCGATGCAGAAACGGGTGAAGAACTCTACAGCTTCAAGACCCCGTCGGGCATCATCGGCAACGTCATGACCTACGAACATGACGGCAAGCAGTATGTCGGCGTCCTGTCGGGTGTCGGTGGCTGGGCCGGCATCGGTCTGGCAGCCGGTCTGACCAACCCGAACGATGGTCTGGGCGCCGTGGGCGGCTATGCCGCGCTCAGCGACTATACCGAACTGGGCGGCCAGCTGACCGTGTTCGAACTGCCGGGCGATGCCAGTGCATCGGCCACGCCGACCGAAGGCGAGGCGCCCGCGGAAGGCACGACGAACGGCTAATACTTTCGTTCCGCTAGAGCGAAGTTGATCTGTGAAGGGGCCGCCCCAAGGTTAGACTTGGGGCGGTTCTGTCTGAGGAGAGCAGGCGAATGCGAAATGGGAGGAAATCCACGATGAAAGCCATCACCGGTCTGACGGCGCTGGTTCTGGGCGCGTCACTGGCCACAATGGCCCTGGCGCAATCCGATGCGACAACCGAAACCCCTTCGGCTGAGGCCGGAGCAGGCGCGGCCGCGGCCGTGTCCGGCAGCACCCAGACCGCCGCAGCCGACGATGCCGCGATGTCCGAGGAGGAACCGGCAGCCATGGCCGAGGGCGACACGGTCCTGCCGAACGGCATGGACATCACCCCGGTCGAGATGTTGGACGGGCGCTGGCGAAATGCTGAAGGAATTCCGACCTTCAAGGTCGAGGACGGCGTCGTCGACTTCGCCACCTTCAACGGTTTCCGCCGCTATCACGCCGAATGCCACGTCTGCCACGGACCCGACGGCGAAGGTTCGACCTATGCGCCGGCCTTGAAGGACTCCGTCCTGCGCATGGACTACTATGACTTCATGGAAACGGTGGCGTCTGGCCGCCAAGGCACCAACTCGGTGATGCCTGCCTTCGGGACGAACAAGAACGTCTGGTGCTATATCGACGATATCTATGTCTATCTTCTGGCGCACGGGACCGGCGCGATCGGCCGCGGCCGTCCGGCAGAGCGTGCCGACAAGCCCGAGGAATATACCGAGCTGGAAGATTCATGCATGTCCAGCTGATCCGCCTGGCGACCGCGCTGGCCTTGGCCGCGGGGCTTGCTGGCCCGGGCGCGGCGCAGGTCGCCGATCTGCGTTCGACGACCGAGTTCCGTGTCTGCGCGGACCCTGCAAACGCGCCGATGTCGTCGAAGGACGGCACCGGCTTTGAAAACCGCCTGGCCGATTATTTCGGCGAATTGCTGGGCCTGCCCGTCACATACAGCTGGTTTCCGTCGGGGATGGGCTTCATCACGCGGACCTTGCGGGCAGGAACGTGCGATGTCGTGATGGGCTATGCCCAAGGCGACGAACTGGTGCAGAACACCAACCATTACTACACCTCCGTCTATGGCATCGTGACGCGACGCGACGGGCCGCTGGCCTCGGTCGACCATCTGACCGATCCCGCGCTGCAAGATGCGGATATCGGCGTGGTGGCAGGTACGCCTCCGGCGTCGCATCTGGCGCGGGCGGGACTGGCCAAGAACATGCGTGGTGCCGACCTGTTCGTCGACCGCCGGGTCGAGGATCCGTTCGGTGATCTTTTTCAGGGCGTGCGCACCGGTGAACTGGACGCGGCGGTGCTGTGGGGACCTTTGGCGGGGCCGCGGATCAAGGATGATCCCGACCTGCAGTTCACGCCGCTGCTGAAGGAAGAGGGCGGCCCGAAGCTGTTCTATCGCATCACGATGGGCGTCCGGCTTGAAGAGCAAGAGTGGAAGCGCCAGCTGAACAGCCTGATCCGCCGGAACCAGGACGGCATCAACCAGATTCTCCACGAGGCCGGCGTTCCCCTGGTGGACGATTACGGCAAGGAGATCCTGCCGTGATCCGGGTTCTGGTGCTGTTGCTGGCCATTGCGGCACCTGCGCTGGCGGATACGGTGCCGGAACCCGACACATATCGAGGAGAGCCCTATCGTGCTCCGGTCCCGGCAACGCTGGCCGGGGCCGCGGTAATCGACGCCGATGCAGCGATCGCGCTGCATCGGAAAGGGAGGGCGGCCTTCATCGACGTGCTGCCCCGAACGACCCGCCCCGAAGGTCTGCCAGAGGGAACGATCTGGCACGAAAAGCTGCACCAGACCATTCCTGGTTCCGTCTGGCTGTGGAACACCGGCTATCAGGCTCTGTCCGGCGCCGAGGAAGCGCGTCTGCGAACGAGTCTTGACCGCCTGCGCCAAGACGATCCCGGGCGGCCGCTGGTGTTCTTCTGCCGCCCGGATTGCTGGATGAGCTGGAACGCCGCCCGTCGCGCCATCGAATGGGGATATCAGCCGGTCCTGTGGTTTCCCGGCGGCGCCGATGCCTGGGCAGAGGCGGGCGGACCGGCACTGGTCACGGCTGAACCTGTCGACCCGTGAAGCTGCCGAAGGCGCGGGGGCCTGACGGCATGTCGATGCTGTCCCGGACGGTCAGATCGGACGCATCGAGGATGACCAAGCTGTCCGAATCCCAATTCGCCACGGCAACGCCGCTGCCATCGGGCAGGGCTGCGATGCCTTCCGGATAATCGCCGACCTCGACCTCGGTCACGGCCTTGCGGGTTGTGGGATCGAAGACGGTGACGCTGCTGTCATACTGGTTCGTCACGAAGCCCCGGCCGCCGGCGAAGGCCACCGCATAGGGATGGCTCCCCGTCGGGATCTCTCCAATCAGTTCGCCGGTGCTGGCGTCGATGACCGACACGCTGTTGCCCTGCACGTCGGCCGTATAAATTATGCCCTCATGGAAGGTGATCCCGAAGGGATGCGAACCTGCCGTGGGAACCCGGTGCAGGCGCCGACCGTCGTCAGCGTCATAGATGCTGACGGCGTTCTCGTCGCGATCTGCCGTCGCCACAAGCGTGCCGTCTCCGCTGACGGCCACGCCTGCGGGCGCCGCCCCGGTCCTGCTTTGCCAGATGGGCTGAAGGTCGCAATCCAGCCGGGTCAGCATGCCGCCGTACCAGTCGGTCACAAAGACTCCGCCGCCCGGCGCGACGGCAAGCCCGAAGGCTCCCTCGCCCAGGTCCGCCTGCGCCACGACCCTGGCCTCTTCATCGACCACGTGCAGCCGACCCGTGTCTGCCGCCACGACATAGGCGCGCCGAAGTGCCGGGTCGTAGGCGACTGGAGCGGGGGCACCTTCGATCCTGGCGCTGGCGACAATCCTTCCCTGCCCAAGGTCGACGACGCTGAGCGCGTCGCCGTTCTGAGATGTCACGAAGGCCAGATCTCCGGCCAAGGCCGGAGATGCCAGTGCGACAAGCGCGAGCAGGGGCCAGCGGATCACTCGACCTTGCCGAAGCGTTCCGCCAGCGCGTCGAGGCCCGCGGAATAGACGCCGTTCACGGCCTCGATGGCCGCATCGTCGTTCAGCTCGGCCGGAGGATCGTTGTTCGGAAAGCCGCGGTAGAATCCGCCCTTCCACAATACCTCGGCCTTGCCGTCCTTGTCGCTGACCTGCAACGTCGAGGAATAGTTGGTGACCGGCAGAACGGCCGTGTCCACTTCGGTGATCATGTACTTGTAGCGCATCTTCTCGGGGTCGATGGCCATCAGCTGTTCGGTGATCGTCGGTGTGCCGCTGTCGGATTTCAGCGTCAGCACCCGCGTCGATTCATCCGGGACATCCGCCGGCGCCCCATCGGGCACCATCTCGGTCGAGACGATGGCGGGGTGCCAGCTCATGTCGTCGAACTTGCCGATCACGTCCCAAACTTCGGCCGGGGTCGCGTCCAGCACGACCGTCTGCTCGGTCTTCAGCCGCGAGGGGCCGTGCGCCGTGGCCGCGCCCGCAAAGGCCACGACCGCGCCAAGCGCTACGGCAAGAACCTGCGTCTTCATCATTCCTCTTTGTCCTCCCGAAAGATGATGTTCCTCAGCAAATAGCTGTAGCCACGCCGATATGCGTCGTCGGTGTTGCCCCTGATCTCGACCGAGCCGGCCCGGACCGTCCGACCCGTTTGGGCATCGCGCAGATGCAGGTTCACCGACTGGATCAGGTTCGATACCTTCTGCACCTCGCCGGCGATGGCATAGTCCGAGCCCATGTCGCGGGCGATCCTTGCGTCGGCGCCGTTGGAATGCACCGGATTCAGGATGCCTTCCACCGCCTCCTCAGGCGGGGTGGACATCGTGAAGCCGCGCGCGGTCAGGTCGGCGGCGATGAAGTCCTCGATCATGGCAAGCCGCGCGGTCTCGTCCTCGCGGACGCCGTTGATCGCGCCTTCGGTCGAGGTATCGATGTAATGGATGCCGAACCATGTCGCCGGTCCCGGTTCGGGTGCGGATTGCGCAAGTGCTGCGGCGGGTGCGGCAAGCGCGAGGCCCAAGGCCGCTATCAGGCTGTTCTTCGACATGCCCCGACCATGCGCCCGCTGCCGGGGGCCGTCCATAAGACAAAAGACTTAAACCCCCACCTTTGTCGCAGCCAAATCTTCCCGCCCATGCCGGGAACATTAAACGGCTTGCCGCAAGGGCCTTCACTCCGCACCATGGCTTGAGGGAGAAGACAGATGCTCAAGGGAATGATGGGACTTCTGGCCGCTGCCCTGGCGATGGCCCAGCCCGCTGCAGCCCAGACACAGGATCCCGTCCTGATCCGGGCGGCTGTGCTGCGGGTGGATGATCCGGGTCTGCCGCCGATCTCTCGGCTGGACCTGCCGCCCGAGGATCTGGGCTTTGCCGGCGCGCGACTGGCAATCGAAGACAACGACACCACAGGCCGCTTCATGGGCCAGGACTTCGAGGCGACCGAGGTCACCGCCAGCCCCGAAACCGCCGCTGCCGAGATGGCGAAGCTGCTGGAGGACGGGATCGAATTCATCGTCGTCCTGGCCGACGACGCGGTGACGCTGGAACTGGCAGACCAAGTGGGTGACCAGGCCATGCTGCTGAACGCCCGCGCCCGCGGCGACAACCTGCGAGGGCAGGATTGCCGCTTCAACACCATTCACGTCGCCCCCAGCAGGGCCATGCTGGCCGACGGCCTGACGCAGTTCCTTATGTGGAAGAACTGGCCGCGCTGGTTCATGATCCATGGCAGCCATCCCGAGGACCTGGCGATGGCCGAGGCCTATCGCAACTCGGCCAACAAGTTCGGCGCGCGCATCGTCGAAGAGCGCGAGTACGAAGATACCGGCGGCGCCCGGCGCACCGACAGCGGACATGTTCAGGTTCAGGCCCAGATGCCCGTCTTCACGCAGCGCGCCGCGGACCACGACATCGTCATCACCGCAGACGAGGCCGACGTCTTCGCAGCCTATATGCCCTATCTGACCTGGGACCCGCGCCCCGTGGCCGGATCGGCGGGACTGGTTCCGCGAAGCTGGCATCCGGCGATGGAGGCCTGGGGCGGCACGCAGTTCCAGAACCGCTTCGAGAGCCTTGCCGACCGGCAGATCCGCGAGGACGATTACCAGACCTGGCTGGCCCTGCGGATCATCGGCGAAGCCGCTACCCGCACCCAGTCCGGCGACCCCGAGGTGCTGAAGGAGTTCATCCTGTCGCCGGAATTCGACGTCGCCGGCTTCAAGGGCCAGGCGCTGACGGTCCGCGACTGGGATCACCAGGTGCGCCAGCCGATCCTGTTGACGACGGGCGTCCTGACCACTTCGGTCAGCCCGCAGGATCAGTACTTGCACCAGACCAGCCAGCTGGACACGCTTGGCGTCGACCGGCCCGAAACCCAATGCCAGTTCCAAGAGGCATCATGAAACATCTGCTTTCCGCGACCACCGGGCTTGCGCTGCTGATCTCGGCCGATGCCGCGCTGGCGAACCGCGTCTTCGTCACGAACGAACGCAGCAACGACGTGACAGTCATTGACGGCGAGACCTTCGAGGTGATCGGCACCTATCCCGTCGGCAACCGCCCGCGCGGCATCACCATCAGTCCGGACGGGTCCGAACTCTACGTCTGCGCCTCGGACGACAACCTGGTCCGCGTCTTCGATCCGAACACGATGGAGGAGCTGCACACGCTGCCGTCGGGGCCGGACCCCGAACTCTTCGTGCTGCACCCCTCGGGCAACCCCCTGTTCATCGCCAACGAGGACGACAACATCGTCACGGTGGTGGATACCGAGACCCACCAGATGCTGGCCGAGGTGCCGGTCGGGGTCGAGCCGGAAGGAATGGGCGTCAGCCCCGATGGCGCCGTCGTCATCAACACGTCGGAAACGACGAACATGGCGCATTTCATCGACACCGAAACCTATGAGATCACCGCGAACGTGCTGGTCGACAGCCGTCCCCGCTTTGCCCAGTACACGGCCGACGGATCGAAGCTTTACGTGACATCGGAAATCGGCGGTACGGTCAGCGTCATCGACCCTTCGACGCAGCAGATCACCAAGAAGATCAGCTTCGAGATTCCTGGCGTCCTGCCCGAAGCAATCCAGCCGGTCGGCGCCCGCGTGACCTCGGACGGCTCGAAGCTGTTCGTGGCGCTTGGTCCTGCGAACCGGGTGGCGGTCGTCGATGCGCAAACTGACGAGGTGATCGACTATCTTCTGGTCGGCCAGCGGGTCTGGCAGCTGGCGTTCTCGCCCGACGAAAAGTGGCTTTATACCACGAACGGTAATTCGAACGACGTCTCGATCATCGACGTCGAGGCGAACGAGGTCGTCCGCTCGGTCCAGGTCGGGCAGCAGCCTTGGGGCGTCGTGGTCGCCCCCGACTGATTTCAGGCATAGAGGAGTTTTTCATGACGACACTGACCAAGCTGATGTCCGGCGCCGCGATGGCCCTGATCTTGGCCTTTCCCGCGACCGCGCAAGAGGCGCAGCCAGATGATGCGCTGGCCGCCGACACCACCATGGGTGACGCGGCCAGCCTGGCCCCGACGCCGGAAGATGACGACGATGACGAAGAAGAGGCCGCGGGCGACGGTGTCTATGAAGCAAGCGGTCAGTTCGAATATGGCTTTGCGGGCGTTCTGGCGCGGGAAAACCGGACCGATCTTGCGCCGCTGACGCTGGCCTCGGGCCAGCCGGTCGCGGGGGGCGAATACACGATCAAGTCCGGCGGTTACTACCGGATCGAGATCACCGCCGACGGCAGCCAGGAACTGGCGCTGTCGGGCGGCGACTTCTTCCGGGCCATCTGGATCAACGAGATCGTGGTCGACGACATCGAGATCCGCCCGATGGGCGTCCACAGCATCGAGTTCGACAGCGCCGGAACTGCAACGCTCAGCTTCATCGCGATCCTGCCGGGGCGCTATACGCTGTCGGTGCCGGGATCGTCGGGCGACACGCTGCAGGCGGTGTTCAACATCCAGTGACCGCGGCGCTTGAAATCGACCATGTCAGCCACAGCTTCGGCGCCGTGCAGGCGCTGAAGGACGTGTCCCTGACGGTGCCGAAGGGCGGATTCACCGCCCTTCTTGGCGTGAACGGGGCCGGCAAGACCACGCTCTTTTCGCTGATCACGCGGCTTTACAACAACCGGTCCGGCACGATCAGGGTCGGCGGGCATGACCTGCGGCGCGAACCGTCGCACGCGTTGGCCCGCCTGGGCGTCGTCTTCCAGAGCCGGGCGATGGACGCCGACCTGACCATCCGGCAGAACCTGATGTATCACGCCAGCCTGCACGGGATTCCCGGCCGGCTGGCCCGCCCGCGGATCGATCAGGTGCTGGCCCAGGTCGATCTGGCCGACCGCGCCGATGTGCGCGTCACGGCGCTGTCGGGTGGCCAGTCCCGCCGGGCCGAGATCGCGCGCGCGCTGCTGCACCGTCCCGAACTGCTGCTGCTGGACGAGGCGACGGTGGGTCTGGACGTCAAGTCGCGGGCCGAGGTGTTGGCCCTGACCCGCCGCCTGATCGCCGATGAAAACGTCTCGGCCCTCTGGGCCACGCATATTATGGACGAGATCGAGCCTGACGACGATCTGGTCGTCCTGCACCGGGGGCAGGTCCTGCGTCAAGGCCGCGCCGCCAACATCGCCGGCGGCGACGGTCTGACACGGGCATTCCTGGACCTGACGGGAGTGGCGCCATGAGCGCCACGTCATCGGCGCACGGCTGGCTGACGGCCTTCCTGGGAATCTCGCGGCGCGAGACCCTGCGCTTCGTGAACCAGCGCGGCCGCTTCCTTGCGGCGCTGGTGCGACCGCTGGTCTGGCTGTTCATCTTCGCCGCCGGCTTCCGGGCGGTGCTGGGCCTGTCGATCACGCCGCCCTACCAGACCTATATCCTCTACGAGGTCTACGTCACGCCGGGCCTTGTCGCGATGATCCAGCTGTTCAATGGCATGCAGTCGTCTCTGTCGATGGTCTATGATCGCGAAACCGGCGCCATGCGGACGCTGCTGGTCAGCCCGTTCCCGCGCTGGTTCCTGCTGGGATCGAAATTGGTCGCAGGTGTCGTCGTGTCGATCATCCAGGTCTATACGTTCCTCGCCATCGCCTGGTTCTGGGGGATCGAGCCGCCGGTCTGGGGCTATGTCGCGGTCATCCCGGCGCTGATCCTGTCAGGGCTGATGCTGGGGGCGATGGGGCTGTTCCTGTCCAGCGCCATCCGGCAACTGGAGAACTTCGCCGGCGTCATGAACTTCGTAATCTTCCCGATGTTCTTCGCGTCCTCGGCACTCTATCCGCTGTGGCGGATGAACGAAAGCTCGCCCCTGCTGCATGACATCTGCCTGGTGAACCCGTTCACGCACGCGGTCGAACTGATCCGCTTCGCGCTCTACCTACAGGTCAACTGGACGGCGCTGGCGGTCGTCCTAGGATGTTTGGCGGGGTTCTTCGGTGCCGCCGTCTTCATGTATGATCCGCAAAAGGGCCTCTGGGCCCGCCGGAAAGGAGGTCCTGGATGATCCGCCTGTCACTGCTGCTGGCGCTGCTGGCCGCACCCGCATCTGCCGCGACCGGCACCGATCCCGATTGGCCCTGCATCCAGCGCAAGCAGCCGCACCTGTCGCTGGGGCAGGTCTGGACCGGGCCGCAGCCCGACGACCGCACCGCCGAACTGGTACGCGACCCGCAGATCGAACGGCTGGCCGCGCGTCTGGAACAGCGCCGCCTGCCGCTGGAGGAGGCCGAGGCCGACATCGCGGCCTTTGCCAAGGACGCGGATGACGCCAAGTTGGTGGCGCTGATGCAGGCGATCTTTCAAAAGGTGGAAAGCGACCGGGGCGCCATCATCGGCGGCATCGCGCGCTATGGCCGCTCGCAGGTCCAGATGGCCGACCGCATCGCCGAACGCCGCACTCGCATGTCTCAGTTGGAGGCTGCGGCGGAACCCGATTTCGACGCCATCGACGCCGAGGAAGAGGCGCTGGACTGGGACAGCCGCATCTTCACCGAACGCCAGCAGTCGCTGACCTATGTCTGTGAAACGCCGGTGATCCTGGAACAGCGCCTGTTCGCCCTGGGGCGCGCCATCGCAAGTCACTTGGACTGACGCCTAGCAGGTCGCTGAAAATAGTCTGCTTGCAGGAACGCTGTTCTGATCAGGCGGAAGACAGCCTTTTCCCGTTCGAGACCCAGGGCGCATGTCGCCGATCTTCCTCGTTGCTTGTGGTCATGTTGCGAGCAACTTCGGCAGCCTCGCTAGGTTGCAAGCGGCCATTGTCATCGTGAACTGCGCGCCAAGCCTTTAGGTGCCGCGCAGCATAGTCTGGGCCATCAAGCCCACGGTCTTGGCCCAGCCAAGGGGCTCTTCGATCTTCTTCCGCCGCTGCTGCGACAGGTCGTAGCCTAAATGACGGGTCGTTCGTCCGTCTATCGCGGAACGGTGCGCTGTGCGGCGTGACGCACATTCGGCGAAGTTCAGAGATGAAGTCCGCGCTGTCGTATCCCTTGGCGGCACCAAGTGTGAGACGTCGAGTTGAGCCCCGGGGAGTGGCGGTTGACAATCTTCGATGCCGCCTTTCGCTCCGCGTGGCCTTCGGTCTGCACGATCAGTCCGTTGCGGTTTTCCATCAGCGTATGGCCCATGAAGCAAAGGATAGCCCCGGCGCCGGGCGACTTTTTTTATAGCCGCGCTTGGGGGTCGGTCACCGAGGCATGTGTCGCGTTTGACCGTTTCTACCCCCGAAAATCGGCTTCAGCATTTCAATTGCCGCTGGTCTTGCGGGGCATCGGCTCGATCTGGGTCTGGCGGGGTTCGGGGGCAGCGGTGTCGGAGGGCGGTGACGGCGGATTGTCTGGTCCATCCGCTCGGTCCGGCGGCGCGGTATCGGCTTTCGGCAGGAAGCTCTTCATGGAAGCCCACGCCTTGATCAGCGTGCCGTCCACCGAGAAGTGCTCGTCCGACAGCAGCGGCCTCACGTCCGATTGGGCAAGAATGGCGGCCATGAACTTGCGCGACATCTCTGTGGTCAGCAGACGGTCCCGGTTCTTCGTGAACCCAGACTGGATCGTCGATGCCAAGGCCCACGAACCAGCGGAACAAGAGATTATACCCCATCTGCTCCATGAACTGCCGCTCAGAGCGAGCCGAAAACAGTATCTGGATCAGGCTCGCGCGGACCACCGGTTCAGGCGTGATGGAGGGGCGGCCATCAACCGAGTAGAGCCGGTCGAACTTGGAATTGAGGCTGAACAAGGCGTCATTGACGAGCTGCCGGATCTTGCGGAGCGGGTGCTTGGCGGGAATGCGATCCTCGAGGTCGACGTAGCTTAACAGCGACCTCCTCGTCTCGGCCGTTCCGCGCATGATCGCCTCCTGCCAACCGTCAGGAAAAGTCAATCATGTCCCAGATCCCGCGACCAGCGCAGGTTTTTCAGCAGCATGCTAGTCCTTGCGGGCCAGCGCCACCACCTGGTCATGCGGCCGGTCCAGCCGGGACGCTAGCCCGTCGCGCACCGCGACGTCCAGCACCTTGCGGAACAGCACCGCATCGTCGCCGTAATCGGCGGCCTTGCCCCGCCACTTGCGCAGCAGCACCGGCACCAGAGGCCAGAACCACGGCCCCGCCGCGACGCGATAGGCGATCAGCGCGTTGCGGTACATGTAGAACACCTTCCACATCGGCCGCAGCACCAGCCCAGTGGTCCCCTGCATCGCGGCGGTATCGTGGTCGAACCGCAATTGCGGGGCAAAGCCGATGCGCAGCCCTGCGCGCCGCATCCGGAGTGTAAAAAGCTGGTCGTCACCATAGATGAACAGCTTCGGATCGGGCAGGCCCGCACGGTCCAGTGCCGGCCGCGACAGGAAGAAGCCGACGAAGCTGGTCATGTCGACAGCCCGCATCGGGGCGTCGGGGCGATAATCCTCGTCCGACAGATGGAAGCCCTTGCGCCCCCGGCCCCGCGGCATGCGCGCCAACGTCCGCAGGAACGTGCCGGGATGCCAGAACGGGTTGCGATAGGGGCGATTCATCTCGCACACGCGGCCGTCGGGGTGAAAGACTGCCGCGCCGATGGCGTCCCACTCGCCAACCTCCATGCGCCGGAACGCATCGATGGCGCCGGGCTGCGGGCGGCCGTCGTCGTCCATCAGCATGAACCAGTCAGCCGGGGTGCGATCCCGTGCGATTTCCAGCGCGGCCGAGAACCCGCCGGCTCCGCCCAGGTTTGCCGGGCTGCGGTGGACGATCAGGCGCGGGTCATTCTGCGCCGCAAGCCACGCCGCCGTGCTGTCGGTCGAGGCGTTGTCGACGACGACGACATGTTCCACCCGCTGCGACAGCAACCGCTGAACCGTCACGGTCAGCTTGTCCAGCCGGTTGTGCGTCACCACGGCGGCGCAGAGTGTAAGATGCGTGTCGGCCATGCCTGCGCAATGTTTCCCGGGGCGCCGGAGCGCCCGGCAGGTTTGCCCGCCTAGCATGGCGCGGGGCCGCCCGGCAACTGGTCAGCAAAGCTTGAACCCCGCGTCCATGATCCTAAGGTGGCGGCAGAACGGGGGACAGAAGAGCGATGACGACAAGGATGATTGGAGCCGAGGCCGAGGCGAGGCTGGACTGGATCGCGCTGACCGACGCGCTGGCGGCGGGCCATGCGCTGCCGCGGGCAACGGTGGCGGACACGTTCCTCTATCGTGGCGAAGACACGCTGCTGACGCGGTCGGCCTGGATCGACGGGCTGGGGCTGGCGGTCAAGGCGGCCTCGGTTTTCCCGAATAATCCGGCGTGCGGAGAAGAGATGGTCAATGGTGTCGTGAACCTGCTGGACGACAGGACCGGCCGGCTCGAGGCCATTGTCGATTTCCACCTGGTCACCCGATGGAAGACGGCAGGCGACAGCCTGCTGTCGGCGCGGCGCCTGGCGCGCAAGGATGCGCGTCGGGTGCTGATCGTCGGCGCCGGCAAGGTGGCGGCCAGCATGATCGACGCCTATCGCGCGCTGATCCCCGACGCGCAGGTCAGCATCTGGAACCGAAGCTCGAAGGCCGCGCACGACCTGGCCGCCCGCACGGGCGCGACGGCGACCGAGGACCTGGAGCGTGCCGTCCGCGAGGCCGAGGTCATCGCGACCACCACCATGGCCCGCGACCCCGTCATTCACGGCGCCTGGCTGCAGCCGGGCACGCATCTGGACCTGATCGGCGCCTATCGCCCCGACATGAGAGAGGTTGACGACGAGGCGATCGCGCGTGCGGCACTGTTCGTGGACAGCCGCCAGACGACCATCGGCCACATCGGCGAAATCCAGATCCCGCTGGACAACGGCACGATCCGCGAAGGCGACATCCGCGCAGATTTCTACGACCTGCCCTCGGGCAGCTATGCCCGGCCCGACGACGACGCGATCACCATCGCCAAGAACGGCGGCGGAGCGCACCTGGATCTGATGACCGCGCGCCACATCCTTCAGGTGGCGGGGTAGGGGGCGGTCCAGGGGCGCAACTCGGCCTCCATCCAGGTGCCGTGGGCGGCGTTCGGGAAGACGATCCAGTCCTGCCCGAAGCGGTGGGCGTTCTCTCCGGTTAGGCGATGCTGGTCGTCCAGCGTGGCGCCGGCAAAGCAGCCGTCGAAGTCGTGCAGCGTGTCGCCCAGGTGCAGCACGACGCGGTGGTCGCGCTCGACGGCGGCGCGGCGTTCGGCCTTGGGCGGACCGAACAGCAGCACCTGTTCGGCGCGGACCTGCGGCAGGCCAAGGCGCGACAGCGTCGCGATGGTCGCCAGCTTGTTTTCGTCGAACCGGTCCGAGACGTAGAAGATCGTTACCCCAAGCCGGTCGGCCAGCGCGAAGAACTCGGCCGCGCCGGGGATCAGGTGCGGATCGCCCTCACGCTCCCACAGCTTCCATGCGTCGGCGCTGTGGAAGGCGCCTTCGTGGTGCATGGCCATCGCCATGACGGCGCTGTTGTCCAGGATCGTCTCGTCGATGTCGCTGACGACGGCCAGGCCCGTGCCGCCGCCTGCCTGATCGACCGCCTCGCGCAGGCGCAGGGTCGCCAGCGCATAGCATTGCCGTTGCAGCGCCTTCACCTCGGCCGAGGCCTGCTGATAGCGGACGGCGATGGCGTGGTCGTGGGGTGTGCGGTCGGTCATGGCGGCTCCTTCGCGGGCAGGCTAGGCCGCCCGCCAGCGAAGGTCAAACCGCCGCCGGGACCGGAATCCGCACCGGAGCCTCGCGCACGGGCAGGTGGATCAACGCGCTGAAGGCGCCGACGCCCACGCCGATCCACCAGACCAGCAGATAGTCGCCCGACACATCATAGAGCCAGCCGCCCAGCCAGACGCCCATGAAGGAGCCGATCTGGTGCGACAGGAACACGAAGCCGTAAAGCGTCGCCATGTAGCGCAGCCCATAGATATAAGCCACCAGCCCCGAGGTCAGCGGCACCGTCGCCAGCCACAGCCCGCCCATGACCAGCGAGAAGACGATGACCGTCCCCGGCGTCATCGGCGTCAGGATGAAGGCGGCGGCGGCGATGGTGCGCAGCGTATAGATGCCGGCCAGGAGGTATTTCTTGGTGTAGCGCTTGCCCAGGTATCCGGCCAGGATCGCCCCGCCGATATTGGCCAGCCCGATCAGAGAGATGGCGATGGCACCAAGGGCCGATGTCGTGGTGATGCCCAGGCCCGCCAGCATGCCGGCCGGGTCGATGGGGCCGCACATCTCGGTGATCATTGCGGGGAAGTGTGCGGTGATGAAACCCAACTGATAACCGCAGGAAAAGAAGCCCGCGAAGATCATCAGATAGGACGGGTCGCGGAAGGCGCGCTTCAGGACCGTGCCCATGCTGTCTTCCAGCTCTGACCGGGTGGCGGGACGGCCGTCGCCCAGCATCGGTAGGAACAGCAGCGTTGCCAGAACGATCACACCGAAGATGATGAACACCGACTGCCAGTGATAGAAGCCGAGCAATATCTCGGCCAATGGCGCGCCGAAGACCTGCCCCGCCGATCCGGCGGCGGTGGCGATGCCCAGGGCCAGGCTGCGGTTCTCGTCGCTGGCGGCGCGGCCGACCACGGCCAGGATGACGCCGAAGCCGGTGCCGGCAATGCCGAATCCGACCATGATCTCCAGTAGCTGGACACCGGCCGGGGTGGTCGCAAAGGCCGTCAGGATCAGGCCCAAGCTGTAGAGGATCGCGCCCAGGATGATTGCCCATCGATCACCCCAGCGTTCCGCCAGCGCGCCGAAGATCGGCTGGCCGATGCCCCAGGCCAGGTTCTGGATGGCAATGGCCAGGCTGAATTCGGCACGCGGCCAGCCGAAATCCTCGGCCACGGGAATCTGGAACACGCCGAAGCTGGCGCGCAGCGCGAAGTTGATCAGCAGGATCAGCGAACCGCCGATCAGGACCGGCGTGAAGATGCGGGCTTGGGTCATGTCAGGGCCTTGGGAAGATCAGGCCCTCAGCGTTGCCCCCGGTCGGGGACAACGTCAATCACGCAATTGTATGGGCGCAATTGCGCCTCAGCGGCGATTCAGCTCGTTCTGGATCGAAAACTGCGAGGCGGGGATAGATCCGCCCTTGCGCATCTCGCCCAGGATGACAGTGGTCTTCTGGCCGCTGTCGTCGGTCACGACCCATTGGCGAAGTTCGGTCGGACTGGTGAAGACCATCTGGATGTTGCCGTTCTGCGGGCGCTGGGGGTCCTGGGCCGTGACGACGGTTGCGTTGTCGCGTTCGGAATGGCCGACGACCATGCCCTGCCGGCCAAGGTTCACGTTCGCATCCAGAATGATCGACAGCGGCGTTTCGGACAGCGGGTATTGCTGGGGGCCACCGTTCGACTTCGGGTCGAAGATCGCCACGTTCCCGCCCGAGGCCAGCACCAGCGTCGGATCGTTGTTGTATTCGAACCGCACCCGGCCGGGGCGCTGGATATAGACGGTGCCGGTGGACACGGTGCCGTCCGGGTTCACCTGCGTGAATTCGGACGTGACGGTCGTCAGGCTGTTGAGATAGCGCGAGATCTCGTTCAGCGAGATCCGCTCTGCCAGCGCCGGGAAGGCGAGGGCAAGGACCAGGGCGGGCGCAAGGGCGAGTGAGCGTATGTTCATGGATCCGATCTTATCCTTTCGCCGCGGGCTTGCACATCACGTCTGCCGGATGGATGCGGCGGGGAACGATCGCGCCCGCGTGACGGTTCCGGTGCGATTGTTTCAGAATGTCGCACTTGTCCAGAACACAGCAAGAACATATCTTTCGGTCATGGCACAGCGCACCCTTCAGCAGAAGCTGGCGATCCTGTCGGACGCGGCGAAGTACGACGCCTCCTGCGCATCCAGCGGGACGGACAGGCGCGATTCGCGCAGCGGCGGGATCGGCTCGGCAGGCGGCACCGGCATCTGCCACGCCTATACGCCTGACGGGCGCTGCATCAGCCTTTTGAAGATCCTGATGACGAATTTCTGCATCTATGACTGCGCCTATTGCATCAACCGCGTCAGCAGCAATGTTGAACGGGCACGCTTCTCGCCCGAGGAAGTCGTCAAGCTGACGCTGGAATTCTATCGTCGCAACATGATCGAAGGGTTGTTCCTGTCGTCGGGGATCATCCGCAGCCCCGACCAGACGATGGGCGACATGGTGCGAATCGCACGAATGCTGCGGGTGGACCATGGGTTCAAGGGCTATATTCACCTGAAGACCATTCCCGACGCCGCTCCCGATCTGGTGGCCGAGGCAGGACTCTATGCCGACCGCCTTTCGGTGAACATCGAACTGCCGCAGGACGCCAGCCTGCGCCACCTGGCACCGGAAAAGCGGCCCGAGACGATCCGCGCCGCCATGGCCGATGTGCGCCTGAACCGCGAGGCCGCCAAGGAACGCAGCCACACCGGCAAGCGCCCGCCCCGGTTCGCGCCTGCCGGCCAGTCGACGCAGATGATCGTGGGGGCCGATGCGGCGACGGACCGCGACATCCTGAAGACCTCGGCCAATCTCTATTCCGGCTATCGGCTCAAGCGGGTCTATTATTCGGCCTTCAGCCCGATTCCGGACAGCTCCTCGGCCCTCCCGCTGATCAAGCCGCCACTGATGCGGGAGCACCGGCTGTATCAGGCCGACTGGCTGATGCGGTTTTACGGGTTCGAGGCTGACGAGATCGGTGCGGCGCATCCGTCCGGCAACCTCGACCTGGCGATCGATCCCAAGCTGGCCTGGGCCTTGGCGAACAGGGCGCAGTTCCCGGTGGACGTGACCCGCGCGACGCGCGAGATGCTGCTGCGCGTGCCCGGCTTTGGGACGAAGACCGTCGACCGGATTCTGGCGGCGCGGCGCAGTGGGGCGGTCCGATATGGCGACCTGCTGCGCATGGGGGCGATCATGTCGAAGGCGCAGCCATTCGTGATGCTGCCCGACTGGCGTCCTGGCGGCCTGACCGACAGCGACAGCCTGCGCGCCAAGTTTGCCCCTGCGCCAGAACAGCTGAGCCTGTTCTGATGATCCGCGTGACGCTGCCGCGCTTTGGCCGTTTCGACGCCTGGCGCGATGCGGCCCGCGACCTGGCCCGCAGCCGTGTTTCTCCCGAAAGCGTGACCTGGGCCGACCCAGATAGTCCCGCCGACCTGTTCGGGTCCGAGGCTGCGCCGCCGCCCGGCGATCATCCCGTCACCGCCACCAAGGATTTCCTGCAGCTGGCGCGGCAGGTCGCCAGCCATTCGGACGCTGAACGCTGGTCGCTGCTTTACGGGGCGCTGATGCGGGCGCAGACGGACCGCGCGTTCCTGTCGAACCCCGCCGATCCGATGCTGGATCGTCTGTCCCGCATGGCCAAGTCCGTGCGTCGGGACATCCACAAGATGCACGCCTTCGTGCGGTTCCATGAACTGCCGTCGGACGGTCCACGCCGACGCTTCGGCGCCTGGTTCGAGCCGGAGCATCCGATCCTTGAGGCTGCCACGCCCTTCTTCGCCAAGCGCTTCGCCGACATGGATTGGGCGATCGCCACGCCCGAAGGGGTCGCCACCTTCACCGGAGGCGACATCGCCTTCGATCCGCCTGGTCCGCGCCCCGACCTGCCTGACGACGCCAGCCACGAACTTTGGCAGACCTACTTCGCCAACATTTTCAACCCGGCCCGCATCAAGACCGACGCCATGCGGTCCGAGATGCCGGTGAAATACTGGAAGAACCTGCCCGAGACGCGGCTGATCTCCGAGATGCTGGCCGATGCGCCGCGCCGAGTGCAGGCCATGCGTGACGCCGGCGCGACCGAGGCCCCGGCCTTCGCCCCCCGCGTCACCGCCCGCATCCGCCAGCAGCCAGACGACACCGTGCCTGATAGCCTGGACCAGGCAGCAGCCCAAGCTACCCGCTGCACGCGATGCGAGCTGTGTCACGCGGCCACCCAGACCGTCTTCGGCCAAGGCGATCCGAAATCAGGCCTGATGATCGTGGGCGAGGTTCCGGGCGACCAGGAGGATCTGGCCGGCAAGCCCTTCGTCGGCCCGGCAGGCCAGCTGCTGCGCCGGACGATGTCCGAAGTCGGGCTCGATCCCGGCCGCGCCTGGTTGACCAATGCGGTCAAGCATTTCCGTTTCACGCCACGCGGCAAGCGGCGCATCCACCAGACGCCAGACCGGTCCCATGTCGACCAGTGCCGCTGGTGGCTGGACCTGGAACGCAAGTTCGTCGCGCCCAGGCTGACGGTCGCCATGGGGGCCACGGCGGCCCTTGCGCTGACCGGAAGTCGCGCCCCCTTGACGCCTCGCCGCGGCGGGGTCGAGCCTGCCCGCGACGGTGGCCCGGTGCTGATCACCTGGCACCCCAGCCTGATCCTGCGCCTGCCGGATGACCGCGCCCCGACAGCGCTGGCCGAACTGCGCGGCGATCTGGCCCGCGCGGCCGAAATGGTCGCATGACTTTCGGCCGCCGGCTGTCGGTCCTCCGCCATTTCTGATGAATATGGTCAAGCGACCTGGTTGCCTGCGGCCCGAATTGCAGGCGCTGTCGCTGAAAATGCATCCCTGACAACCAGACCTTTGCCAAATCGCTGGTGCGCTGTTCAGGCTGCCCAGATCAATGAACTGCCCAACCGGCGGCCGCGCAAAGGCCTGCGGCCTAAAGCGGCCGGCCGGTCAAGAGGCGCGGCATTGGATCGACCGACAGCCCCGCCGCCTGGCGCATGAAGCCCCGCCGCAGGCCGGGGATGCCCGTGACCAGCCCCATGCCCAGCCCGCGCATGGCAGAGATCAGGCCATTATCAGTCCCGAACATCCGGTTGACGCCATCCATTCCCAACGCCAGCGAGGTCGCATCGAAGCGCCGCCAGCCCTGATAGCGCTGCAGCACAAGCTCGCCGCCGATATCCTCGCCGCGCCGCGCGGCTTCGACCACGACCTCGGCCAGGGCCGCCACGTCGCGAAGGCCCAGATTGAGGCCCTGGCCCGCGATCGGGTGGACGCCATGCGCGGCATCGCCCACTAGCGCCACGCGCGGCGCGGCGTACCGTTCGGCCAAGGACAGGCTGAGCGGATAGGTGAAGCGCGGTCCCGCCAGCGCAATATCCCCCAGGAAATCTCCGAAACGAGGGCGCAGGACCGACAGGAAGCCGGCGTCATCCAGCGTGGCGATCGCGCGGGCATTGGCGTCGGTCTCGGACCAGACGACGCTGCTGCGGTTTCCCGGCAGGGGCAGGATCGCCAGTGGGCCGGTGGACATGAAATACTGATGCGCGATGCCTTGGTGCGGCCGGGCATGTTCGATCGCCGCCACCAGCGCCGTCTGACCATAAGCCCACCCCTGCCGCCGGATACCGGCACGCGCCGCCACGCCGGACCCGCGGCCGTCGGCGCCGACAAGCAGGCGCGCTGTCAGGCTGCGCCCGTCCGATAATGATACGGTCACCCCGGCCGGGCCAGCTGCCTGATCGGTCACCGCGACGCCGGGCATGTGGGTGACCTTCGCCTCCATCGCCACCAACAGCGCGCGATAGAGGAAGCGGTCCTCCAGCATATGGCCCACGGGGCCTTCCTCGGTCTCGGCGCTGTCGAAATGCAGGAAGAAGGGGGCCGCACCCTCGCCGGGGTGGCCCTGCGACGCTTTCACCTGGCGGATCGGCTGGCTGTCCTCGGCCAGGCCGGACCACAGCCCCAAGGCGCCCAGCAGTCGCACCGACGCCACCGCAAGCGCATAGGCGCGCCCGTCGAAGGCATCGCCGGACCGTGCCGCAAGCGGGCGCGGGTCGACCACCGCCACCTGCAGGCCCGCCTGCGCCAGTGCCAGCGCCAGGGTCGGACCGTTGAGGCCGCCGCCGGCGATCAGGACGTCGAAATCGTGTTTCATGCTGGGATCAATGCACGAGCGAGCGTCAATGGCAATGCGACGCAGGGTCCTCGGCCGCCAGAAGCGCGGCAAGGCCGGTGCGGTAGTCCGGATAGCGCAGGCTGACGCCCAGATCGCGCTTGATGCGGTCGTTCCGCACTCGCTTGCTGTCGCCATAGAAGGATCGCGCCATCGGTGACATCTGCGCCTGATCGAAGGGAACCGCCGGCGGGACGGGCAGGTCCAGCAGGCGTGCGGCATGTTCGATGACGTCCTGCGGCGGGGCCGGGTCGTTGTCGCAGACGTTGTAGATCCCGACCGGTGCCGGCGACAGGATCGACGCCAGAAGAACCTGGGCGATGTCTTCGACATGGATGCGCGAAAATACCTGCCCAGGCTTGATGATCCGCCGCGCGGTCCCGTCGCGGACCTTCTGGAATGGCCCGCGGCCGGGGCCATAGATGCCGGCCAGACGGAAGATGTGCAGCGGCAGATCGTGGGCGCGGGCCAGGGTTTGCCAGTCGGCCTCGGCCCTGATGCGGGCCTGGCCGCGCGGCCCGGACCCGTCCAGAACGCTGTCTTCGTCGACCCAGCCACCCTGCCGGTCGCCATAGACGCCGGTGGTCGACAGATAGCCGACCCAGGCGGGGCGAGCGCGCGCCAACTTGTCGCGAAAGGCGGCCAGCACCGGATCACCGCCCTCGGCCGGCGCGGTCGAGACCATGATCGCGTCGGCCCGGGTGATCGCGGCGCGCACCTCGTCCTCCTGTCCCGGCCAGCGAAGGGGACAAGCGCCGGCGTTGGCGACGCGGTCCAGGTCCCCCCGCGTGGTGCCGGTGACGCGCCAGCCCCGTGCCGTCAGCAGGGGCGTCAGATAGCCGGCCGAATAGCCGTGACCGAAGACGAGCATTTCCATGGCGGCACCGTAACGGCCCCCGCGTCCGGGCGCC
>JAYZBS010000014.1:0-2690 GCA_036338635.1 Pseudomonadota bacterium
GGAACCCGGCAAGCCCGGCAACGCCGCCCTGTCGGACCTGCTGCGCGTGCTGTTGAAGGCCAAGGCCGATGCGGCAGGGGTGGCGCCCAAACTGATCGCCTCGTCCGCCGATCTCGACGCCATCGCGACGGGCGATCGCGACCTGCCGGCACTGCATGGCTGGCGCCACGAGGTCTTCGGCCGCGACGCCCTGCGTTTGGCCGCTGGCGAAATCGCGCTGTCCGCTCGCGGCGGCGCAGTCAAGGTCGTGCCTTGCGGCTCCGCGTGACCGGCTTCGACGCGTGATCCCCCGGCTCGACCGCCCGAGCAGGTGGTCGAACCGGGGCGATCCCGCTTGGGCTGACGACAAGGCATTATATGCGACCACATCGGTCGTTGGATGGCAGCCTGACCGCCCGTCGCGACGGTCGGAGCAGCGAAGATGCAGGCTTTAGCCTGCAAACCACGCAAGATCCGTTTCCCTGCGCACCACCCGTAGGCCTGACAGGCACCATCAAGGCTGCTGGCATTGGGCCGGCGGACCGCCAGCGCCATCGTTCCAGGCCGATGTCCGCTATCGGTGATACGTCCTGCGACCGGCTGGGGGATTGGCGAAACGTGTTTTTGCTGCAAGTGCCGCACCGCTTGACCAGGTTCTGTTCTCAGCTTGTCCCCCTGCATTACACACCCCGCACATGGTCGGGTTAATCGAATGCCGTCGCCCGGTCGCCGGGCGCTGCGATGACATGTCAGTCGTCTCGGTTGTCCAAGGGCTTGGGCTGGATGACCCGGAACAGGGCGCGACGCTCTTCCGGGGTATCGGCGCGGGGAAAGCCGCGGGGGGGCTCGGCGGTCGGTTTGCTGGGCTGGCGGGGCGTGAAATGCTGTGGCTCTTCGGCAAAGCCGATGGCCGAGGGCGACGGCGCGATCGTCTTGCCGCCCTCGATGATCGGCAGGACCTCGTCCTGGACCAAGTCGAAGCGGCGGGGCGCCACGCCCGTGTCGCCCTCGGCCACAAGGCAGCCCAAGGCGCGCGTGACGTCCTGCAGATCGGACCTCAGCGGCAGAAGCAGCATCTGCGCCTTCAGTTCCGGTCGGGCATAGTCGGGCTTTCCGTGCAGCATCATCCGGGCGATCTGCGGTCCCTTGAAGACGCTCTCCAGCACGTCCGAGAACCGCCCCCGAGAGCTTGTGTTCAGGAAGGCGCAGAGCGGCATGCCGCGCACCTCCATCCCCATCAGGTCGATCAGGTGCCGCCCTGCCAGTCGCAGACGGCCCGCGCCGGGCGCGATCCGCTCGATGATGAAGGCATAGTCCAGCGCATGAGAGATGCCGCGCGGATCGACGTCGCTGCGCATCGGCACCGCCCGGCCCTTGCGGATCGACGTCCAGTAGTCGTGCAATCCGCGCAGCACCCGATCAGGCCGGCACGTCTCGTAATCCTGCAGGCGCACGATGCGCGCCGGTCCGTCATCCGGTCGCGCGCTCTTGCGCATGTCGTCGTCGCGTTCCGACACGTCCTACCCCTAAACCTGACAAAGCGGATCGGTCTCCGCTTGGTGTTCGCTTCCCATCATAACGCCGTGCCGGCGCCAGAGCCGAGTCATTTCCTGAATGAATGGTTAAGATGTGACCGGCTGCGAGGCAGTCCGACTTGACCCACGCAGCCTGCCGGGGCATCCCACGGGGCAAGACTTAGGAAGGCAAGGACTGCCCAGCATGATGAACCGCACCGGCCTGATGGTCATCCTGTCGTCGCCCTCGGGGGCGGGCAAGTCGACGCTGGCGCGGCGGCTGATGGATTGGGACCCGTCACTGCGGTTTTCCGTGTCCGCCACGACGCGTGCGCCGCGGCCCGGCGAGATCGACGGCGTGCATTACTACTTCACCTCGGCCGACGACTTCCGCCGGATGGTCCAGCAGGACCAGATGCTGGAACATGCCGAGGTGTTCGGCAACCTTTATGGCAGCCCCCGCGCCCCGGTCGAGGCGGCGATGCGCGACGGGCGCGACACGCTGTTCGACGTCGACTGGCAGGGCGGGCAGCAGATCCGCGCCTCGGCGCTTGGCGGTCATGTCGTCTCGATCTTCGTGCTGCCGCCGTCCCTGCCGGAGCTGGAGCGCCGCCTGCGTGCGCGTGGCCAGGACAGCGAGACGGTGATCGCCGGCCGGATGCTGAAGAGCCGGTCCGAGATCAGTCACTGGGCCGAATACGATTATGTCCTGGTCAACGACGATCTGGACGAGACCGAGGCCCGGCTGCGCGCCATCCTGACGTCCGAGCGGCTGCGCCGCGAGCGCCAGGGCGGCCTGGGGGCCTTCGTGAAGCAACTGATGACCGAGGACGCATGATGATCTGGTCGCTGAACGGCGTGACGCCGCAGATTGCAGAAGATGCCTGGGTCGCGCCGGACGCGCAGCTGATGGGCCGGGTGGCGCTGGAGGAGGCGGCTTCGGTCTGGTTCGGCGCCGTCCTGCGAGGCGACAACGAGGAGATCCGCGTCGGTCGCGGCAGCAACGTGCAGGACCTGTGCTGCCTGCACACCGACCCTGGCCATCCGCTGGTGATTGGCGCCGACTGCACCATCGGCCACCGGGCCATCCTGCATGGCTGCCGGATCGGCGACGGGGCGTTGGTCGGCATGGGCGCCACGATCCTCAACGGTGCGGTCATCGGGCCGGGGGCGCTGATCGGTGCCGGCGCGCTCATC
>JAYZBS010000015.1:0-46364 GCA_036338635.1 Pseudomonadota bacterium
CTTCCGCCGCACACTCGCCCGGCAGCCCGCCGCCCTGGCCAAGGGCCCCATCGCAATCATCCTGGTGGAGGACGACGCCGTCGTCGCTCAGACGGTCTCCCACCACCTCCAGCGGGGCTTTCGGCATGTCCTTCTGTTGTCAGACCAGCCTCAGGACTTGGCCGACGAATTGGCACCCCTGGTGACGCAGCTGGCCTACGATACCCGGCGCCCCGACGCGCATGTCGAGGCGGTCAATACGGTTATCGCGGCGGTTCCCGAGGGGACCTGGCTCTATTACTGCTTCAACGCCGAGTTCCTGTTCCATCCCTTCTGCGAAACCCGCACCGTGGGCGAAATGCTGACCTTCCATACCGAGGAACGGCGTGCGGCGATGCTGACCTATGTGATCGACCTCTATGCCAGCGACCTGTCGGCGCGGGGCAACGCGGTCGACCTCAAGACGCCGCTTTTCGACCGGACGGGATATTACGCGCTCGGCCGACGGGGGCCGGATGGAAGGTCCCGCGAACGGCAGCTGGATTTCCACGGTGGGCTGCGCTGGCGGTTCGAGGAGTTCCTGCCGCCGGACCGCCGCCGCATCGATAGGATCTCGTTGTTCCGCAGCGCCCCCGATCTGCGCGTGACGGCCGATCACCGCTTTTCGGTCGAGGAATACAACACCTACTCTTGCCCGTGGCACCACAACCTGACGGCGGTCGTGGCATCTTTTCGTGTCGCCAAGGCGCTGGTGACCAATCCGGGATCGCGCGATCACGTGCGGGATCTTGCCTGGCGCAACTCGTGCCGCTTCGACTGGAGCGGACAGCAGCTAATGGACCTGGGCCTGATGGAGCCGGGCCAGTGGTTCTAGCGCAATGGCTTGCGCGGGCTTGCCCTTGCGCCGCGCTGACCCCAGATGGTAGACCGTCCGGCAACTTGACAACAGGACCGGCCCCCTGCGGCCGAACATGGAAGGCACGATCCGCATGGCGATGACCCAGACCAGCTTTGACCGCGACGACCTGCTTGCCTGCGCGCGCGGAGAGCTGTTCGGCCCAGGCAATGCACAGCTGCCGGAACCGCCCATGCTGATGATGGACCGCATCACCGATATTTCGGAAGATCGCGGCGAACATGGCAAGGGCCATGTCGTGGCGGAATTCGACATCGACCCCGAGGCCTGGTTCTTCAAGTGCCACTTCCCCGGCAACCCGATCATGCCGGGCTGCCTGGGCCTGGACGGCCTGTGGCAGCTGACCGGGTTCAACCTGGGTTGGCGTGGCTGGGAGGGGCACGGCTATGCGCTTGGCGTCGGAGAGGTCAAGCTGACCGGCATGGTCCGACCCGACCGCAGGATGCTGCGTTATACCGTCGATTTCACCAAGGCCGTGCAGACCCGCCGCCTGACGATGGGCGTTGCCGACGGTCGCGTCGAGGCGGATGGCGAGCTGATCTATCAGGTCAAGGACATGAAGGTGGCCCTGTCGGCCAGCTGACACCATTCTGAAGGAGGCCACCATGCGCCGCGTCGTCATCACCGGGCTGGGGATCGTCTCGCCCATCGGCAACAACGCCGACGAAGTCACCGAAAGCCTGCGCACGGGCCGGTCCGGCATCGTCTTCGCCCCCGACTATGCCGAACATGGCTTTCGCAGTCAGGTCCACGGCATGCCGCAGATCAAGCTGGAGGACCATATCGACAAGCGCAACCTGCGCTTCATGGGTCCGGGCGCAGCCTACAACTTCATCGCCATGGAGCAGGCGATCAAGGACAGTGGGCTCGAGGAAGGCGACGTGTCGAACCCGCGCACCGGCCTGATCATGGGGTCGGGCGGGCCGTCGACGTCGAACTTCTTCGAAGCGCACCAGATCGTCATCGAGAAGGGCAGCCCCAAGCGCATGGGGCCGTTCATGGTCACGCGCTGCATGTCGTCGACCAACAGCGCCTGCCTTGCGACGCCCTTCAAGATCAAGGGGGTGAACTACTCGATCACCTCGGCCTGCGCGACCAGCGCGCATTGCATCGGCAACGGTGTCGAGCAGATCCAGATGGGCAAGCAGGACATCGTCTTCGCCGGCGGCGGCGAGGAGCTGGACTGGACGCTGTCCTGCCTATTCGACGCCATGGGTGCGATGTCCTCGAAATACAACGACACGCCGGAAAGCGCCTCGCGGCCCTACGACGCGACGCGGGACGGCTTCGTCATCGCCGGCGGCGGCGGCGTCGTCGTTCTGGAGGAACTGGAGCATGCGAAGGCTCGCGGCGCCAAGATCTATGCCGAGGTGACGGGCTACGGCGCGACCAGCGACGGCTATGACATGGTCGCCCCCTCGGGCGAGGGCGGCGAACGCGCCATGCGCGTGGCGCTCGGGACCCTGCCCGAAGGTCGCAGCGTGAGCTATATCAACGCGCACGGCACCTCGACCCCCGTCGGTGACATGGGCGAGATCAGGGCAATCCGCCGCATCTTCGGCGAAGGCAGCACGCCGCCGGTCAGTTCGACCAAGTCGCTGACCGGACATTCCCTGGGCGCGACCGGCGTCCACGAGGCGATCTACAGCCTGCTGATGTTGCAAAATGACTTCATTGCAGCATCCGCAAATGTCACCACTCTGGACCCCGAGATCAAGCCGGGCGAGATTGCGACAAGTCGCGTGGACAGTGCGGGGCTGGATTCGGTTCTGTCGAACAGCTTCGGCTTCGGGGGCACCAATGCCACGCTGCTGATGTCCCGATACTTGGAATGACATAAGAAAAAAGCAAGGGACCGAGCATGGGCGATCTTCTGAAAGGCAAGCGAGGGCTTGTGATGGGGGTCGCCAATGACCGATCCATCGCATGGGGCATCGCGCGGGCGCTGGCGGCCGAAGGTGCGGATCTGGCCTTCAGCTATCAGGGCGAGGCGTTTGGCAAGCGCGTCGAGCCCTTGGCGGCGTCCGTGGGGTCGGACTTCTTGGTTGATGTCGACGTAACCGACGACGCGTCCCTGGACGCGGCTTTCGAGGCCATCGGCCAGCGGTGGGGGAAGCTTGATTTCCTGATCCACGCCGTCGCGTTTTCCAACAAGGACGAACTGACCGGCCGTTTCATGAACACCAGCCGTGCGAACTTCAAGCGCAGCCTGGAGATCAGCTGCTATTCCCTCATCGAGGTCGCCCGCCGCGCCCATCCGATGATGTCCGAGGGCAGTTCGATCATCACCCTGACCTATGGCGGTTCGAACCGGGTGACGCCCTTCTACAACGTCATGGGCGTCGCCAAGGCCGCACTGGAGAGCAGCGTGCGGTATCTGGCCAACGATCTGGGTCCGGACGGCATCCGCGTGAACGCGATCAGCCCAGGCCCCATGAAGACGCTGGCCGGGGCCGCCATCGGAGGCGCGCGCCGGACCTTCCGCCACACCGAAGCCAACGCCCCCCTGCGCGCCAATGCCACGCTTGAAGCAATCGGCGGCACGGCGGTGTGGCTGCTGTCCGACTGGGGCGCCTGCACCACCGGAGAGATCGTGACGGTGGACGGCGGCTATCACGTGCTGGGCATGCCGCAGAGCGAGAACCTGTAGCGAACTGCCGCCTGATCGACCTCCGCAATAGGTGGGTATTTTCGCAAAGAAGAAGGTGCGGCGCATGGCAGATTTCGTGACGAAGGACGGGACGCGGATCGCGTTTTCGGATCAGGGCACCGGGATGCCTGTCCTGTGCCTGGCCGGGCTGACCCGGACGATGGCAGATTTCGATTATGTGGCCCCGCACCTGACGGACGTCCGGATGATCCGCATGGATTATCGCGGGCGGGGCGGGTCCGACTGGACCGGCGCCGCAACCTACACCGTCCCGCGAGAGGCGCGCGACGCGGTCGAGCTTCTGGACCATCTGGGTATCGAAAGGGCCGCGATCCTGGGGACTTCGCGTGGCGGCCTGATCGGGCTGTTTCTGGCGGCGACTGCGCATGATCGTATGCTGGGGCTATGCTTGAACGATGTCGGCCCCGACATCGAGCGCGCGGGGCTAGAGCGGATCTTCGACTATGTCGGCCGGAACCCCGGCCCTGCGACGTACGAGGCGCTGGCGGCGCGACTTCCAGCAGCGATGAGCGGCTTTGAAGATGTCCCCGAGGGGCGCTGGCTGGAAGATGCGCGGCGCCACTATCACCAGACGGCTGACGGTTTGCGCATCAACTATGACCCGGCGCTGCGCGACGCGTTCCTGGCCGCCTTTGAGGGCGATCCTGCGGACCTGTGGCCATTGTGGCAGGCGACGGGCAAACTGCCTGTGGCGCTGATCAGGGGTGCCAACAGCGACCTTCTGTCCTCGGCGGTCGCCGACCGGATGCAGAAGATGCGGCCGGACCTGATCAGGGCCGACGTCCCCGGTCGTGCCCATGTACCCTGGCTGGACGAACCCCAGTCGCTTGAGGTTCTGTCGCAATGGCTCTCGGCCTGCCGGGCCACGGGCTGACGAGCGTTTCAGCCGCCGATGCTGCTCAGTACCCAGAACAGCACCGCCGACAGCGCCGCCGCCGCAGGAACCGTGACGACCCAGGCGGCGGCAATGGTCAGCACATGCGAGCGCCGTACAAGCTTGCGGCGGCGGCGCTCCTCGGCCGCCAGGCGCGGACGTTCGGGGGCGGCGCCGATAGTGGCGCGCAGGCGCCGCTCGGCATCCCACTCGCGGAAGAAGCCGACGCCGAAGATCGCGCCGACGGCGATATGGGTCGAGCTGACCGGCAGGCCAAGCCAGCTGGCCACGATCACTGTCAGCGCAGCCGACAGTGACACGCAATAGGCCCGCATCGGGTTTAGCTTGGTGATCTGGCTGCCGACCATGCGGATCAGCTTGGGGCCGAAGAGGAACAGGCCGAAGGACAGGCCGAAGGCGCCGATCAGCATGACCCAGAGGGGGATCGACACCGCCTCGGTCACGCTGCCCGAGGCCGAGGCCTGCACGATGGCTGCCAGCGGCCCGACAGCGTTTGCGACGTCGTTGGCGCCATGAGCGAAGCTGAGCAGCGCCGCCGAGACGACCAGCGGGATGCCGAACAGGACCTTCAGCGACTTGTTGCGGTTTTCCAGCCCGCGCGACTGGCGGCGGATCACCGGGATGCAGATCAACCAGGTCGCAAGGCCGGTCACTGCGCCCAGCACCAGCGCGCTGCCGAACGACACGTCGATCAGCTTGCTAAGCCCCTTGAGCGCCAGATAGGCCGCGAAGGCGCCCGCCATGATGCCGATCAGGACCGGCACCCAGATGCGCGCGGCGGCAATCTTGTCATCGCGATAGATGATCCATGACTTGATGAACCACAGGAAACCTGCCGCGATCAGCCCGCCTAGAAGGGGCGAGACCACCCAGCTTGCCGCGATCGTCGCCATGGTGGGCCAACTGACCGCGCCGAAGCCCGCCGCCGCGATGCCCGCGCCCATTACGCCGCCCACGACCGAGTGGGTCGTCGACACGGGCGCCCCGATCCAGGTCGCGAGGTTCACCCACAGCGCCGACGACAGAAGCGCCGCCATCATCGCCCAGACGAAGATCGACTGCGTGCCGATGCTCTCGGGCGCGATGATGCCCCGAGAGATGGTGCCAACGACATCGCCGCCCGCGATCAGGGCGCCCGCGGTCTCGAACACCGCGGCGATGGCAATGGCGCCGCCCATGGTCAGGGCGTTGGCGCCGACGGCCGGCCCCATGTTGTTGGCCACGTCGTTGGCGCCGATGTTCAGCGCCATGTAGGCCCCGATGACAGCCGCCATGACGACGACCAGCGTGTTGCTTGTCTGGCCGAAGGCCAGCATCGCGCCCAGCCCCGCCAGCAGCACGAAGGCCAACGCCACCCCCGGCGCGACAAGGCCGCGCGACAGGGCGACGCCGGTCCGTTCAAGCTGGGAGAACCGCCCCAGGTCGCGGTCCAGCGTTTCAAGGTGGCGGGTCTCAAGGTCGTTCTGGGCCATCATGTCCTCATGCTCGCGCCAAGGCTGCCTATGCAGAAACGGGCCGCGCTTCAAGCAGGACCGGACGTTACCAGGGGCAACGCCGGGCAGAGGAATGGTTTCCCTGCCTGCCCAGGTTCAGGCACCGCAGGTCAGGCGGCCGGTCGCTGCGGCCGCAGGAGTGCTTCGGGACAGGGCCTGCCCCGAAGCGGAAGCCCGATCAGTAAGGGCTGTCTTCGAAATAGTAGTTTTCGGCGTTCTCGGGCGTGATCAGCTCGGACGCGATGATGAATTCGCCACTGACCGGCGCGCCCGAAGTCAGGCCCAGGGCCGTCATCTCGATCGCGGTCGAGATCATCGCCGGCGGATAGGTGACGTTGACCGGCACCGTCGGATCGCTGTTGCGGATGCGGTCGACCATCTCCTTCATGCCGGCGCCGCCCACAACGAACATCTCGTCTGTGCGTCCCGCCTGATCGATGGCCGCCAATGCGCCCACGGCCATGTCGTCATCGGCAGCCCAGACCGCGTCGATTTCGGGGAAGCGCGACAGCCAGTCCTGCATCAGGTTGAAGGCCGTGTCGCGGTTCCAGTTGCCGTGATCCATGGCCAGCACCTCGATGCCGGACCCTTCGATGGCGGATTCGAAGCCCGCGACGCGTTCATTGTCGACGGTCGAGGCGATGCCGCGCATGACCACGACCTTGGCACCCTCGTCCAGCGTCTCGGCGAAATATTCGCCAGCGGTGCGGCCGAAGCTGTCGTTGTCGCCGGCCACGTAGAGATCCTCGATCCCCTCCTGCGTCAGGCCGCGGTCGACGACCGTGACCCACACGCCGCTGTCGGCGATGCGCTGGATCGGGCCGGTCAGCGGCTCGGATTCGAAGGGCAGCACGACGAGGGCGTCGATGTTGCGGGTGGCGACCATGTCCTCGAGGTCAGAAACCTGCTGGCCGGGGTCCGAGGTCGTCGTCAGCACGAATTCCAGGTCGGGATTCGCCTCGGACAGACGCTCGACCGTGCGCTCGGCATGATAGTTCAGCGCCCCCGCCCAGCCATGCGTCGCGGCCGGGATCGAGATGCCGATGGTCTCCGACAGCGCCGGCACGGCCGTCAGGCCGATCAGCGCGGTGGTGGCGATCAGGGTCGTTTTCATGTGGTCTCCTCCCACTGGTGAAAATCAGCGCGCGGTGCCGGTGTTTCTCTGCAGCACGACGGCCAGGATGATGACGACGCCCTGGATGGCGCCGTTCAGGTAAGGGCTGACGAAGTCCGTCAGGTTCAGCAGGTTGCCGATCAGCGACAGGATCAGCACGCCGACGACCGTGCCCCAGACCCGGCCGAAACCGCCTTTCAGCAGCGTGCCGCCGATGATGACAGCCGCAATCGCCTCAAGCTCCCACAGAAGGCCGGTCGTGGCCGAGGCCGATCCAAGGCGCGGGACGTACATGACGACGGCGATGCCGACCAGCAGGCCCAGCATGACATAGGTCATCAGCCGCACCCGCAGCACCGCGACGGAGGAATAGCGGGCCACCTTCTCGTTGGAACCGATCGCCGCGCAATGTCGGCCGAAGGCGGTGTGGCGCATTACGATCTCGCCCAGGATGGCCAGAACAGCGAAGACGATGATCGGCCAGCTGATGCCCATGATGCCGCCGTAATAGACGGGGCGGTACATCTCGCGCATCTCGTAACCCAGTGACAGCGTGCCGCCGTCGGCCAGCCAGGTCACGAGGCTGCGATAGATGCCCATCGTGCCAAGCGTCAGGATGAAGGCCTCGATGCCTGCTCGGGTGATCAGGATGCCGTTGATGAAACCCGCCGCCAGCCCCGCAAAGAGAGCCAGCGCGATGCCCAGCAGGATGACAGGCAGCCCGCCCCCCATGCTTTCGGTCAGCAGGTTCATGACCAGGATCATCAGGCCCGCCACGAAGGCCGCCATCGAGCCTACCGACAGGTCCAGCCCGCCCGCAGTGATGACGAAGGTCATGCCGATGGCGATGATGCCGATGAACGCGGACCGCGCCAACACGTTGGTGATGTTGGCAAAGCTGAGGAAGTTCGGGTTCATCGCGATGCCGATCAGCACCAGTACGACCAGCGCCACGACCGGCGCGATGACTGCCAGGTTCACCTTGGGGCGGCGGGTCTGTCGAAGGGTTGCCGTGTTCATGCCGCACTGTCCTTTTGGTCGTCCATGCCCATCGCCAGGCGCACGATATTGCCTTCGGTGACGGCGTCACCCGCCAGCTCTCCGGCGATGCGGCCGGCATGCATGACGATGACGCGCCCGGCGAGGCCGATCAGCTCTGGCATCTCGGACGAGATCACGATGATGCTGCGACCTTCAGCGGCAAGCTTCGCGATGAGGGTATAGATCTGTTGCTTGGTGCCGATGTCGATGCCGCGCGTGGGTTCGTCGATGATGACGACCTGGGGGTCGGGCAGAAGGGTCTTCGCCAGAAGCAGCTTCTGCTGGTTGCCGCCCGACAGGTCGCCCACCTTCATCCCACGTTCCGGCGCCCGGATGGCAAAGTCGTCGATGGCGCGATCCAGCGCCGCGTCCTCGCGCGCGCGGTCGATCAGCGGGCGGCCGAATGTCTCCAGCAGCGGCAGCGTCAGGTTCTCGCGCAGGGTCTTGTCCAGCAGAAGGCCGGCGCCCTTACGGTCCTCGGTCAGGTAGGCCAGGCCCGCGCGCATCGCCTGCGCCACCTGGTTCGGCGGCAGGTCCTGCCCGTTCAGGCGCACGGTGCCGCTGCGCGGGCGCAGCCCGGCGATCGCCTCGGCCAGTTCGGTGCGGCCCGATCCCACCAGCCCGCCGATGCCCAGCACTTCTCCCTTGTGCAGGGTCAGGCTGGCATCATCGACCACACCAGGGACCGAGACACCCTCGACCTCAAGGATCGCATCGGCGCCGCCCCCGGCCTTCGGCGGGAACAGGTCGGACAGCTCGCGGCCGACCATGGCGGCGGCCATGTCGTCCTCGGTCACATCCGCCGTCCTGTCGGAACGGATCATCGTGCCGTCGCGCAGGACCGTCACGCGGTCGGCAATGCGCTTTACCTCGCCCAGCTTGTGCGAGGTATAGAGGATTGCGACGCCCTCGGCGCGCAGGCGCTCGATCTGGCGGAACAGCACCTCGGTCTCGCGGCCGGTCAGCACGGCGGTCGGCTCATCCATGATCAGGACGCGCGCCTGGCGCGACAGGGCCTTCGCGATCTCGACCATCTGCTTGTCGGGAACCGACAGCTGGTTGACGGGCGTCGCGGGATCGACGCGGCACTCCAGTTGCGACAGAAGCGCTGCCGTCCGGGCGCGCATCGCCTTGTGGTCCAGGAACGGGCCGCGCTTGATTTCGCGACCCAGAAAGACGTTCTGGTCGACCGACAGATGCTCGGCCAGATTGAATTCCTGGTGGATCATGATGATCCCCAGATCCTCGGCCTCGTCCGAACCGGCGAAGCGGATGGGCTTGCCGTCGAAGGTCACCTGCCCGCCTGTCGGATCAAGGTAGCCTGCGAGGATCTTCATCGTCGTGGACTTCCCGGCGCCATTCTCGCCGATCAGCGCATGCACCTCTCCGGGGTGAAGCGCGAAGTCGACGCCGTGCAGGATCTCGATGGGACCGAAGGACTTGGTGACGCCTTCCAGCGCCAGGACTGGGCCGGTCATGTCATTACCTCGACCCAGGCCGCATCGGCGGCGTTCGAGCGGACGCAGGCGTCGATGAAATGCAGCCCCTCCAGCCCGTCGTCGATCCCGGGCAGGGTGTCGGGGATGCGCCCGGTGCGGATCGCCTCGGCCGCTTCGGAATAGAGGTTCGCAAAGCCTTCAAGGTAACCCTCGGGATGGCCCGGCGGCACGCGGCTGTGGCCGGCGACCGTGCCGGGTCCGCCGCGGCGCAGCTTTTGGGTCGGCTGGCCGAAAGGCGTGAACCAAAGCGTCTCGGGCGCCTCGTGCTGCCATTCCAGCCCGCCCTTGTCGCCATAGACCCGAAGCTTCAGGCCGTTCTCGGTCCCCGGCGCGACCTGCGATGCCCAGAGCATCCCCTTGGCGCCGCCGGCATAGCGCATCATGATGTGCGCGTTGTCGTCCAGCCGGCGCCCCGGAACGAAGCTTGCCAGATCCGCCGCCAGCCGTTCGGGGCGCATGCCCGTGGCGAAACGGGCCAGCTGGAACGCATGCGTGCCGATATCGCCAATCGCGCCCCCTGCCCCGGCCCTTGCGGGATCGCCGCGCCACGATGCCTGCTTGCTGTCGCTGTCCTCGGTCAGCCAGTCCTGAGCGTATTCGACCTGCACCAGGCGCACGGCCCCCAGATCGCCCCGCGCGATCATCGCACGGGCCTGCCGGATCATGGGATAGGCCGAATAGTTGTGGGTCAGCACGAACATCGCGTTTGAGGACCGCGCGATTGCGGCAAGCTCTTGCGCCTCTTCCAGTGTCGCGGTCATCGGCTTGTCGCAGATGACATGGATGCCCTGCGCCAGGAACGCGCGCGCCACCGGGAAATGCAGATGGTTCGGTGTACAGACCGACACGGCCTGTATGCCATCGTGACGACCGGCTTCGGCGCGGGCCATTTCCTCATAGTCGGCATAGCTGCGTGAAATGCCCGCCTCGGCCGCGCTTTCGGCCGCGCGGCTGGAATCGGATGACAAAGCGCCCGCCACAAGCTCGAACTGGCCGTCAAGACGCGAGGCGATCCGGTGCACGTTGCCGATCATGGCACCGGCCCCGCCGCCGACCATGCCAAGGCGGATGGGAAGGTGGCGGCTCATCTGTCCAGCCCCAGCATCCGGCGGTTCGCGGCCACGTCGGCCCCGCCATTCGCAAAATCGTCGAAGGCGCGGTCGGTCACGCGGATGATATGGTCACGCACGAAGGCTGCGCCTTCGCGTGCGCCGTCCTCGGGGTGCTTCAGCGCGCATTCCCACTCGACCACTGCCCACCCGTCGAAGCCGATGGACGTGAGCTTCGAGAAGATGGCCCCGAAATCCACCTGCCCGTCGCCCGGGCTGCGGAAGCGTCCCGCGCGATCGACCCAGCCCTGATAGCCGCCATAGACGCCCTGTCGGCCCGTCGGGTTGAACTCGGCATCCTTGACGTGGAACATGCCGATCCGGTCAGCATAGATGTCGATGTTCTGCAGATAATCCAGTTGCTGCAGCAGGTAATGCGACGGGTCATAGAGCATCTTGGCCCGCGGATGCTGCTTCACGCGGTCGAGGAACATCTCGAAGCTGGCGCCGTCGTGCAGGTCCTCTCCGGGGTGGATCTCGAAGCAGATGTCGACGCCGCGGCTGTCGGCATGATCCAGAATGGGGCGCCAGCGGGCGGCAAGTTCATCGAAGGCAGCCTCGACCAGGCCTTCGGGGCGCTGCGGCCAGGGATAGACATAGGGCCAGGCCAGCGCGCCCGAAAAGGCCGCCATTCGGTCCAGCCCCAGCATCGCGGATGCGTCGATGGTCTTCTTGACCTGGTCCACCGCCCAAGCCTGCCGCGCCGCCGGATTGCCGCGGACGGCCACTGGCGCAAAGCCGTCGAAGGCGTCGTCGAAGGCCGGATGGACCGCCACCAGCTGCCCTTGGATATGGGCAGACAGCTCGGTGATGCAGACGCCGTGCTCGGCAGCCTGGCCAACAAGTTCGTCGCAATAGTCGCGCGACGTGGCAGCCCGGTCCAGATCCATCAGCGCGTTCGCCCCGGAAGGCACCTGCACCCCCAGATAGCCGCATCCGGCCGCCCATTCGGTGATCGCGCCGAAGCTGTCGAATGGCGCCGACGTTCCGACGAACTGGGCCAGAAACAGCCCTGGCCCCTTGATGGTCTTCATGCTTCCTCCCGAAACCGACACCGTCTATGTAATCGGTTTCAAGCGAAAGCTGTCACAAGCCGATCCAGTTTACAACAGCATTTTTTCAGCTAAAGCCTGTCACTGTCCCGCAACGAGAGTGCCGTGCCCCAACCCTCGCGCCCGCCCCGCATCCGCGACGTCGCCCAACTGGCGGGTGTGTCGGTGGCCACAGTCAGCCGCGCCATTTCGAACCCGTCCATCGTGTCCGAGACGACGCGCAAGGCCGTCGAAGAGGCCATCGCCCAGACCGGCTATACCCTGAACTTCACGGCGCGGAACCTGCGGCAGATGCAGGTCGGCGCGGTCCTTGCGCTTGTGCCGAAGCTGTCAAACCCGTTCTTTTCGCAGATCCTCTCCGGCATCTCGGGCGTTTTGCGGACGCGCGATCTCAGCCTGCTGGTGCTGGACACCACCGCCGTGGCCGACCAGCCGGCCCAGAAGGTGCTGGGCCCCTACCTGAACCGGTCGCGGTCGGACGGCGTGATCGTCCTGGACGGCGGGCTGGACCCGAAGCTCTTTGCCAAGCCGGGCTGCCCGCCGCTGGTGCAGGCCTGCGAATGGATCGAGGGGCTCTCGGCGCCACGGGTCCTGGCCGACAATGTCGAGGGCGGTCGGCTGGCCGCGCGCCACCTGGCAGGCCTCGGGCACCGGCAGATCATGCATGTGACAGGGCCCGCCGGAAATTCGCTGACGGTCTCGCGGCGGCGGGGATTTGCGTCCGGACTGGCCGAGGCGGGGCTGCCCGATGCCGCGCACCGGGTCGAGGGGGACTTCACCGCGCGTTCAGGTCTTGCGGCCGCCGAACGCCTGCTGGCGCTGCCGGAAAGGCCGACCGCCGTCTTCTGCGACAACGACGAGATGGCGATCGGCCTGATGAACGGCCTGCTGACCGCGGGCCTGCGCCTGCCCCAGGACATCTCGGTCATGGGCTTCGACAATATCGAAATGTCGGCTTTCTGCCTTCCCGGCCTGACCACGATCCGACAGTACCGCGCGCGGCTTGGCCAGCGCGCTGCCGAACTGCTGCTGGCGCGCATGGCGGGCGAGGAGATCACCGACAGCACCACCCTCGGCGTGGATCTGCTGACCCGCGGCAGTACCGGCCCCGCGCAAGGGTATCTGCAGAAAACGTGACTTGTGGCGCCTCTGCTGGTTTTTTAATGTTCCGCCAACGGCAGGTTCGTTTTCCTGCCCCAACAGGATGCATATGCCCCAGGCTGAACTACCCGAAGCGCTGCGCGATCAGATCTGTCGCTCGACCATTGCCCTGTCCCTGGCCACCGCCGAGGACGCCGACATGCCGCTGTGCTTGGCGAATTCCGCCTTCTGCAGCCTGACCGGCTATGGTGCCGACGAGGTTCACGGCCGCAACTGCCGGTTCCTGCAGACACCGGACACCCCGCCCGAGCAGGTGCGCGCAATGTCGCAATTCCTGCATTCCGAGGGCCAGGACGATGGCCGGTTTCCGGTGCTGAACCGGACCCGGCAGGGCCGGATGTTCACCAACATGGTGTTCATGTCCAAGCTGCGTGGGCTGGACGGTCGAGTCCGGTTCGTCATCGCGTCGCAGTTCGACATCAGTGCGGCGGACCGGGCGGCGATGCAGCCGGCCCACGACGGCAGGCTGGCCCGCAACGTCAGCGACCTGCGGGTGGCGGCGGCGCAATTCGGACTGATCATGACGGATTCCTCGGCGCTTCTGGCGCGGTCGATCAGCACCCTGGCGCGGATCACGGTGCGCGATGAATGACGCCTCGCCCCAGCAGGCGCAGCAGCGCCACGATTTCGCAGTCGTCGGCATCGGCGCCTCGGCGGGCGGGCTCGAGGCGTTGCACGACCTGCTGCGCGAGGCGCAGCGCGACGACCCCGCCGCCTATGTGGTCATCCAGCACCTGGACCCCAACCACGACAGCGTCCTGGCCGAGCTTCTGGACCGGCGCACGGCACTGACCGTCCAGCAGGCGACTGACGGCACCCGGCTGCAGTCAGGGCATGTCTACACCATTCCGCCCGGCGCGCGCATGCTGATCCGCGACGGCATCCTGCGGCTGACCAGTTTTGATCAGCCACGCGGCCTGCGGCGTCCGATCGACGATTTCTTCGAAAGCCTGGCCCAAGACCTCGGCCCGTCGGCGGCCTGCGTGATCCTGTCGGGCACCGGCGCTGACGGGACCTTGGGCCTGCGCGCCATCAAGGAGAACGGTGGCATGTGCGTGGTGCAGGAACCCCGCACCGCGCGCTATGACGGGATGCCCCTGTCGGCGGAGTCGACCGGCCTGGTCGACTTCGTGCTGTCGCCGGACCAGATCGTCCCGGCGATCCTGCAGTTCTTCGACATCAGCGACACCGACCTGGCCGAAGACGTCCTGCTGGCCGACACACGGCGGATCTGCAAGCTGCTGCTGGACCGCAGCGGCCACGACTTTGCCGGCTACAAGATGTCGACGTTGGTGCGGCGCATCCGGCGGCGGCTGCAGGTGCTGAACATCTCGAACACGCGGGACTACCTGAGCCACCTGCAACGCGACCCCGATGAGGTCGACGCCCTGGTCAACGAGTTCCTGATCAACGTCACCCGCTTCTTCCGCGACCCCGAATTTTTCCAGACCCTGCGCGAACGCGCGATCCGACCGATGGTCGCCAGCGCCGAGGGCGAGGAACTGCGCGTCTGGGTTCCCGGGTGCTCCAGCGGCGAGGAAGCCTACAGCGTCGCCATGCTGATCGACGCCGAGATGCGCGAGGCGGGCCTGCGTCCGCGCTTCACGGTCTTCGCCACCGACATCGACAAGAAGATGATCGAGGTCGCCCGCGCCGCGACCTATCCGATCAGCGCCCTGGCCGACATCCCCGAACCGCTGCGGATGCCCTATACCACGCATCGCGATGCGCTGATGCAGATCACGCCGCATCTGCGCGACCGGGTCCGGTTCTCGCTCCACAGCGTGCTGCGCGACCCGCCCTTCGCGCGCGTCGACCTGATTTCCTGCCGTAACCTGCTGATCTATCTGGACGAGGAGCTGCAGTCGCGGGTCCTGCCCCTGTTCCATTACGCGCTGCGTCCCGGCGGCTTCCTGTTCCTGGGTCCATCGGAAGGGGTGCGTCGGGAGTCGGCTCATTTCGCCGAACTGGATCGTCCCGCCCGGCTGTTCCAGCGGGACGAGATGCCAGCCCGCCTGCCGCTGTCGCTGCCCTTCCGAAACGGCGATGCCGAGCGCGACGGCACGACACGCCGCCCGGGCAGCGCCGGTGGCGGTCGGTCAGACAACGGCGGGCTTGCCGCGCAGCGCCGGGTGCTGGACCGTTTCGCGCCGGCATCGCTGCAGGTCTCGCCATCCGGCGAGGTACTCTGGACGGCCGGGCGGCTTGGCCGCTTCCTGTCCGTCGATCCGGCGGCCCGCCAGCCCGCCTTGGCCGCGTCCATCGTGCATTCCGGCCTGAAAGAGGCCGTGACCGCCGCGCTTGAGCAGGTCGCCAACAACGGCCGGGCCGTGATCGTGCGCGACCTGCTGGCGCGGTCCGACATCGGCACCCAGCCCGTGACGCTGTTCGTGGAACCCCTGCCCGACCGGACGGTGCTGATCGTGTTCCAGGAATCGGGCATCCAAGTCGCTCCGGACAGCGGCGACGAGACCGACGAGCTGCGCGTCACCGAATCGCGGGCCGATCTTCTGGAGGAACGTCTTCGCCTGACGCGGATCGAACTGCACGGCGCCGTGCAGGAGCTGGAGACCGTGAACGAAGAGCTGAAAAGCTCGAACGAGGAAATGATGTCGATGAACGAGGAGCTTCAGTCCACGAACGAGGAACTGAGCACCGTCAACGACGAGCTGAAGTCCAAGATCGACGACCTGACGGCGGCCAACAGCGACCTGCAGAATTTCTTCTCGGCCACCAAGATCCCGCTTCTGGTGGTGGACCGGGACGTGCGCGTCCGCAACTTCACCGCGGCCGCGCTGCAGATCTTTCCGTTGCGCCGGTCCGACCACGGCCGACCGCTGGCGGACGTGTCGAACATCTTCGGCAGCGACGTCCTGCAGCAGATGGCCGCCGAGGTCGTCCGCCGGGGCGAGCCGCAGGGGACCGAGATCCATGAAGGCGCCCGCGATCGTGTCTGGCGCGTGGACGCCAAGCCCTATCGCGGGGCCGACGGCCATCTGGACGGTGCCATGCTGGTCTTCGAGGACGTGACCGCCCTGCGCGACCTGCGGGTCGAGGTCGAGCGTCAGGACGAAAGGCTCAAGGCCGTCCGCTCGATGGCGCGGATCACGGTGTGGCACCTGGACGCCGACGGCCAGACGCTGACGGTCGACGACAGCTCGAACCTTCTGGGCATCGGCCAGACCGCCCGCCTGCCCCTGCCCGCCTTCGCTGCCCTGATCGACCCCGAGGATCGTGAGGGCCTGCAGGCCGACCTGGCCGCCTGCATGAACGGCACGCCCTTCCGCCGCGTTGTGTCGCCATCGGCGAGGGCATTGGCGAACGTTCGGCTGGAGGCTGTTGGAGAACGGTTCGGCGACGACGGCTCGCGCGTGCTGGGCGTCATGGTCGACGTGACGGCCGCGCAATCCGCCGCCAAGCTGCGCGAGGCCGTAATTTCCGAGATGGACCATAGGGTCAAGAACCTGTTCACACAGATCTCGGCGATGCTGCGCATGGCGGGGCGCGAAACCGATGATGCGCAAGAGGTCGTCGAACAGGTGTGCGAACGCATCACCGCGCTGGCCAATTCCCATAGCCTGACCACCGAGCGCCGCAGCAGCGCCGAAATCGAACTCCGCCGCCTGATCGATACGTCTCTGGAGCCCTATCGCGGCGCAGACATCGTCTTGGACGGGGACGGGGCCATGGTGCTGCCGGGCCGCGTGGTCCCCCTGTCTCTCATCCTGCACGAGCTTGCGACGAACGCGTTCAAATATGGCGTCCTAGGCCCGGTTCAGGGACGGCTGACGGTGGCGTGGCGCGTCGAGGCCGGAGACATCGTCCTCGACTGGACCGAGACCTATGCCGAAGAACGCGCCAACGAGGAGACCGGCGGCGGTTTCGGCTCGGTCCTGCTGGAAGGCGCCGCCGCCCAGATCGGCAGCGAACTGGAGATCACGCAGGAGGCGATGGAGCGTCGGACGCGGCTGCGCTTCTGACGCCTCAGCAGAGAAGCTTCGCGACCCGTTCCAGCTGGTCGCGCGTCATCGCGCGGATGTCGTCCTCGCTGCAGATCGTGCCCTCGGCCCAGGCCCGCACGGCGTTCGACAGGGCGTGGGTTCCCAGTTCCGCCAGAAGCCGCGCCTCGAAGGCCATCTCGCGCCCCAGCCGAGCCTCAAGCAGCCCTGACAGCGCCAGCGTCATCTCGTCCATGCTTTTGCGGAAGACCGCCAGCAGTTCAGGCGTCTGGTCGACGACCTGGATGATCCGCTTGAGGATGCCGCGGTCGGGGCGTTCCTCGCACAGCATCTCTCCCAAGAGGCGAGAAATGTCGTCGACAAGGGGACCGTCGGACGTGACGATCCATCGCCCCGCCTCGACGTCGAGAACCGGCGGCTGCCCCAGGATCGCCGCCTGCTTGTTGCAGTAATAGTTGAAGAAGGTGCGCGGACTGATGCCCGCCTCGGCCGCAATGGCTTCGGTCGTCGCCGCGCCATAGCCGGTCCGCAGGGCGACATTCAATGCGGCCAGCTGGATCTCTCGCGAAGTTTCGCGGCGACGGCGATCGCGAAGATTGGTGCTCATTCTTGGTGCAACCCTCCATTGCAGTGAAAGCAAATATTGCACAGTCCGCAGCTTTGTGCAATGAGCGCCTGGAACGTGGTGCCTGCAGGGCAAGATCGGGATGGTTCACATGATGCGCGACTTCAGCCTTCACACCGGGATGGTCATGGCGGCGGCGATGTTCCTGACACAGCCGGCCGTGGCGCAGGCGCCGGGCGGGATGCCGCCCAAGCAGGTCGGCGTGGTCGAGGTGAGCCGGCAAGACGTGCCCCGGATCGTCACGCTGCCCGGCCGCGCGGTCGCGGCCAATTCGACGGCCATCCGGCCGCGCGTGGGCGGTATCGTGACCGATATCCTCTATGAACCTGGCAAGGCGATCGAGGCCGGAACGCCCATGTTTCAGATCGACGACACCACCTATCAGGCGAATCTGGCCAGCGCCGAAGCGCAGGTCGCATCCGCTGAAGCGCAGGTGACGCAGGCCGAATCAGCCTTCAACCGGACCGAGCAGCTTCTGGGATCTGGAACGACGCAGGCTCAGGCCGAAACCGCGCGGGCGACGCTGGATCAGGCGCGGGCCGCCGTCCAGTCGGCCAACGCCGCGCTGACGCTGGCCCGGGCCGAACTCGACTGGACCACGGTGACCAGCCCCATTGCCGGCATTGCCAGCGTGTCCGAGATCTCGATCGGTGACCTCGTGACTGCCGGGCAGGCCGACGCGATGGCGACGGTAACCCAGCTCGACCCGATCGAGGTCGACATGTACGAACCCGCCTCGCGCTTTCTCAGCCTTCTGGACGATATCGAGGGGGGCAACCTTCGCCTGAACGACGAGTTGAACGCCACGCTGACGCTTGAGGACGGCCAGACTTATCAGGCCGCGGGCGAGCTGGTGGCGCCGGGCGTGACCGTGTCTACCTCGACCGGATCGATCGACACACGGTTCCGGTTCGACAACCCGAACAATCTGCTGCTGCCCGGCATGTTCCTACGCGGGCAGGTCGAGCTGGGCGTCACCCCCGCCTTCCTGGTGTCGCAGTCGGCGGCCAACCGCGACAAGATTGGCAACCTGTCGGCCTGGGTCGTCGAGGACGGCAAGGTCAGCCAGCGTCAGCTGACCGAGGACGGCACCTATCAGAACCAGTGGATCGTGACCGACGGCCTGACCGACGGCGACCTGCTTGTGGTCGATGGCCTCGCGGGCCTGTCGGAGGGCGCCGAGGTCGTCACCGTGCCCGTCACATTCGATGAAAACGGCGTCGTCCGCGACGTGGCCCCGGCTGCGGACGCCCCCGGCCCTGCAGGCGAGGCGCCTGCAGAAGCGCCCGCGACGGAGTAACGCCAGATGGCACGATTTTTCATCCACCGCCCGGTCTTCGCCTGGGTGCTTGCGATCGTCACGATGCTGGTGGGCGCGCTTGGCCTGAACACGCTCGCAATCGAGCAGTACCCGCAGATCGCGCCGACGACCGTGCGCGTCAGCGCCGCTTATAACGGCGCCTCGGCCGAGATCGTCGAATCGTCGGTGACCACGGTCATCGAGGATGCGATGACCGGCATCGATGGGCTGATCTACATGACGTCGAATTCGACGCCGGGGTCGGCCTCGGTGACGCTGACCTTCGACGACACGGTCGATGCCGACATCGCCCAGGTGCAGGTGCAGAACAAGCTGCAGCTGGTGACATCGCAGCTGCCCGACGTCGTGCAGCAGCAAGGCGTGCAGGTGGCACGCTCGACCAGCTCGATCCTGCTGGTGGGGGCGCTGACCTCTCCCGACGGCAGCTATTCGTCGGTCGAGCTGGGTGACCTGATCGGCCAGCTGATCGAGGATCCGGTCAAGCGCACGCCGGGCGTCGGGTCGATCAACACCTTCGGCTCGGGCTATGCTATGCGCATCTGGATGGACCCGATGAAGATGGTCCAGTACCAGGTTACGCCCGCCGACGTGACGGCCGCGGTCGCCGCGCAGAACACCAACGTCACGGTGGGCGACCTGGGCGCGCAGCCTGCGGCCCAGGGCCAACGGCTGACGGTGTCGGTTTCGGCGCAATCGCAGCTGTCCACCGTCGAGGAATTCGAAAGCATCCTGCTGCGCGTCGATCCCGACGGCTCGACCGTGTTCCTGGGTGACGTGGCGCGGATCGAGATCGGCCAGGAAAGCTATGGCGGCGCATCCCGGCACAACGGCAACCCGGCCGCGGGCTTCGCCGTGAACCTGGCCACCGGCGCCAACGCCGTCGACACCGCCCATGCGGTGCGCGAGACGATCAACGGTCTGGCCGGGTCCCTGCCCGCCGGGGTCGAGATCATCTATCCCTACGATACCTCGCCCTTCGTCGAGGAGTCGATCAACCAAGTCTATCACACCCTGGCCGAGGCCGTGGTGCTGGTCTTCCTGGTGATCCTGGTCTTCCTGCAAAGCTGGCGCGCGACGATCATCCCAGTGGTGGCGATCCCCGTCGTGCTGCTGGGCACCTTCGCGGTGCTGGCGGCGGCGGGCTATTCAATCAACACGCTGACCATGTTCGCCATGGTCCTGGCCATCGGCCTTCTGGTCGATGACGCCATCGTCGTCGTCGAGAATGTCGAGCGCGTGATGGAGGAAGAGGGCCTCGGCCCCGTCGAAGCCACCGAGAAGAGCATGGAGGAGATCACCTCGGCCCTCGTCGGCATCGTGCTGGTTCTGTCGGCGGTGTTCCTGCCGATGGCCTTCATGACCGGGGCGACGGGCGTGATCTATCGCCAGTTCTCGATCACGATCATCACGGCGATGGTGCTGTCGCTTGGCGTCGCGGTCATCCTCACGCCCGCCATGTGCGCCAGCCTTCTGAAGCCGCGAAAGCATGGCGACGGGATCGCGCCCGCGCGCTGGTTCAACCGCAACCTGGACCGCACCACGAACGGCTTTGTCGGCGTCGTCGCGCGGCTGGTCAAGCGCCCGCTGCGGATGCTGATCGTGCTGGCCGCGATCGGCTTCGGGGTCTATGCGCTCTTCGACCGCCTGCCGGGCTCGTTCCTGCCGGACGAGGATCAGGGCGTTGCCCTGGTCATCATCCAGGGCCCTGACGGGTCCACCACGCAGCAGACCCAGGCGTTGGTCGAGAAAGTCGAATCCTACCTGCTCAACGCCGAAAGCGAGACGGTCGAATCCGTATTCTCGGTCCTCGGCTTCAGCTTTGGCGGCAGCGGCCAGAACAACGCCATGGTCTTCATGAAGCTGCGCGATTACGAGGAACGCGAGGGCCTCGACATCGCCGCACTGGTGAACCGCGCCAACGGTTACTTCTTCACCACCAACCGGCAGGGGCAGATCTTCGTGCTGCAGCCGCCGGCGATCCAGGGCCTTGGCACCTCGTCCGGCTTCACGATGTACCTGATCGACCAGGCCGGTGCAGGCCAGGATGCGCTGACTGCCGCCGCCGACCAACTGGTCGCCGACGCGCAGCAGGACGGCCGCGTGACCGGCCTGCGCGGGAACGAGGCTGCGACCCAGACCGCGCTGCGTCTGGACATCGACCAGCAGAAGGCCGCCGCCTTCGGTCTGTCCATCCCCGAGGTGAACGCCATGCTGTCGGTGATCTTCGCCGGTCGCGACGTCAACGACTTCGCACTTGGCAACGATCTGCGCCCGGTGATCGTGCAGGGCGAGGCCGAGACCCGGGCGCAGCCCGACGACATCAACCGCTGGTATGCCCGCAACGCCCAGGGCGAGATGGTGTCCTTCGGCGCCTTCTCGGACCAGCGGTGGGAACAGGAACCGCAGGCGCTGGCCCGCTATGGCGACACCCGGGCGCTGGAGCTCAGCGGTTCCGCCGCCGCGGGCCTGTCGTCAGGGGACGGCATGGACGCGATGGAGCAGATGGTGGCCGACCTCGACGGCAACTATGCCACGGCCTGGACGGGCCTGTCATATCAGGAACGATTGTCGGGTAATCAGGCGCCCTTGCTCTTCGCACTGTCCGCGCTGGTCGTGTTCCTGTCCCTGGCGGCGCTTTACGAAAGCTGGTCGGTGCCGCTGGCGGTCATGCTGACCGTGCCGATCGGCATCCTTGGCGCGCTGGCTGCGGCACTGTATTTCGGCCAGTCGAACGACGTCTATTTCAAGGTGGGCCTGCTGACGACCATCGGCCTTGCTGCGCGGAACGCGATCCTGATCGTGGAATTCGCCCAGGCGCAGGTACAGGAAGGCAAGTCCGTCGTCGAGGCCGCGTTGATCGCGGCGCGCCAGCGGCTTCGGCCGATCCTGATGACGACCTTCGCCTTCATGCTGGGCGTGCTGCCGCTGGCCATCGCCTCGGGCGCTGGCGCAGGGGCGCAGAACTCGATCGGGATCGGGGTTCTGGGCGGGATGGCCTCGTCGGCCGCGATCGGGATCTTTCTGGTGCCGGTCTTCTATGTCGCCGTCCTTCGGCTGCGCTCGACCTTCTCGAGAAAGGAAAAGACCTCGTGACGTTTCCCCGCCAATCGAAGGCGCTGTCGCTGATGGCGGCGCTGATGCTGTCCGCCTGCGCCGCCGTCGGCCCGGACCCGTCGGATTTGCCCGACGCGGGCGTCCAGGGCAGCTTCGCCGAAGGCGGTGGCGGTCCGGCCGGACAGGTCGGCACCAACGCCTTCTGGTCCGGCTATCGCGACCAGACGCTGTCGACCCTGATCGCAGAAGGCTTGGGCAACAGCCTGGACATCATCGCCGCGAACGAACGCATCCGCGCCGCCGCGGCCGATCTCCAGGCGACACGGCCGCTGGCGGCCCAGGTCATCGGGGAACCGGCATCCGCCAGCCGCATCAGGTCCGGGGGCGACGGCCTCTCTGACGGCTATACCAGCAATGCGAACCTGTCGGCGGGCTTCGTCTTCGACCTCTTCGGCGGCGCGCGCCGTGCCCGCGAGGGCGCGACGGCGGCTTTTGCCTCGGCCGAGGCGCAGGTGCAGGTGACGCGCCTGGCGTGGCTGGCCGAGGTGATCAGCGCCTATTCCGACGCCCGCTTCTACCAGCAGGCGCTGGCGCTGACGCGCGACACGATCCGCGCGCGCGAAAGCACGCTGGAGGTGACGAACAATATGCTGTCCCTGGGTCTGGCGACCGATTACGACATCGCCCAGACCCGCGCGCTTCTGCAGACGGCACGGGCCGACCTGCCGAATTACGAGGCGCTGTTCAGCGCGCAGGTCTATCGGCTGTCAACGCTGTTGAACCAGCAGGCCGGGCCGCTGATGGCACGCATGCAGGGCGGCAACGGCGTGCTGCCGATCCCCCCTGGCCCCGGCACGGGCGTCCCGGCAGAGCTGCTGCGCAATAGGCCAGACATCCGCGCCGCGCAGCAGGATCTGGTGCAGGCGCTGGCGGCAGTCGGCGTGGCGACGGCTGATCTTCTGCCCTCGCTCTCACTCAGCGGGACGGTCAGCGACACCGCCGGTTCGGGCAGCTGGGGCTTCGGCCCCCGGATCAGCCTGCCGGTGGCCAACCAAGGCGTGCTGCAGGCCACTCGCAACCGCCGCATCTCCGAGGCGCGGCAGGCGGACCTCGCATGGCGCAGCCAGGTCGCGTCGGCGGTCGAGGACGTGCAGACCAGCCAGTCGAACCTGCGCCGTTATCGCCAACGCGTGGCGGCCCTGGACGAGGCGGCCCAGTCCTACAACCGCGCCTACGACCTTGCCCGCACGAACTTCGAGGCGGGGGCATTGCCGCTGGTTGATCTTCTGGACGCCGACAGACAGCGTGCTGCAGCGCGTCTTCAGGCCGCCTCGGCACGAAATGACGCCGCGAAGGAATGGGCCGCGCTGCAGATCGCAACTGGCGCCGGCGGCGCGGTGCAGGCCATCGCAGGGACGGCAGAGTGAGCTTCTGCCCGGCAGTTTCTTCAGCAGGAGCGGTCGATAGCGCGCAGGTGCCGGACATGCTCAGAGCCGCCGGGTTAATCATCAATGGGGAGGCACGACCCGGCGGGCGCCTCTGCCATGCCCAACGAACGATAAGGCAGGCAACTCAGGTACCGGCAGCGACGGCGTTCACATTGCCGGCCTCCGCGTCCGGACGCAGATCAAGGCGCGGATCAAGGGGATACGTGGTTGAGAGCATCGGCAGCCACAGCGAAATGCCTCTTCTGACACGACCCTTGGCGTCTGGATCCGCATGCCCAAGGGCATTTCTTCATCAACAGCTATGGCCCAACGGCGCGAAGATCATCGTTACGGAAGGCTTGCCGGTCCCTCAAGCAAGCCGGACAGCATCTGTGCGGATGCCACAAGAATGCGCTATCACATCATTGATCCCTCCGCAGATGCCTCTCGTGGGAGGGTCAAGTCGGCACTTGAAACCGTCCGGATGACCTCCGAGCGGGCGGTTGTGCGGACCGCTGCACGAACGTCACGCAAAGCCGTTTCGATACACCCGCCTTCCGCACTGCAGACATCGGCATGTCAATCCGGCACTTCGTAGCTTGCGACAATGGAGGCGTACCATGCGGCCAGGCGGGCGATGTCCTCATCGGAGAGGTCACGCGCAATGATGCTCATCTGGGGATCCTCTCGCCGTCCAGCACGGAAATCCTGCAACTGCTTCGACAGGTATTCGGGACTCTGACCGCCGATGTTGGGAATCATCGGGTTCGTTCCCACGCCGTCCAGCCCGTGACAGACCCGGCAGGTCTGGGCCAACAATCGGCCCTCTTCGGCCAGACCTCCACCAGTGGCCGTCTGCGCCTGCACGGCGCTGCCGGCGAGGGAAAGTGCGGCAACCACGGTCGCACAGCGGGATAAGATCATGGAAAGCTCCTCTTGCGGATTTCGGGGCGGCGGATACCGCCCCAATCTGGATCAATGATCCTTTGCCCTAGTTGCCGCCGTCTGCGGCCGCCTCGCCTTCAGCGCCGTTGGCAGGATCAGCCGCGTCGCCGGTACCCGCCGAAGCTTCGGCCGGAGCAGTCGTTACAGGGGCCTCTGCGTCGCCACCGGTATAGGCGATGCGCCAGATCGCGCCCGCGAAGTCGTCCGAAACGAGCATCGAGCCGTCCGGAAGGAACGCGACGTCCATGGGCCGGCCGCGATATTCGCCGGTCTCCTCGTTCAGCCAGCCGTCTGCGAAGACCTCGGTCTCCGCAGCACTGCCGTCCTCGTTGAGACTGGTGAACATGATCCGCGCGCCGACGGGCGTCGTCCGGTTCCAGCTGCCGTGCTGGGCCGAGAAGATGCCGCCGTGATACTCCTCTGGGAAGGACTTGCCGCGATAGAAGCTCATGCCAAGATCGGCGGCGTGGGCGTCCATCTCGACTTGGGGTTCGACAAAGCTGACGCCCTCTGGGCGCGGGACGTCCTTGAAATCCTCGATCTCGATGCCCGCGTTCGTCCAGGGAAAGCCAAAATGCTGACCGGCTTCGGTCTGCCGGTTCAGCTCGCCCGGCGGAATGTCGTCGCCCATCCCGTCGACCTGATTGTCGGTGAACCACAAGTCGCCATTCGCGGGATTGAAGTCGTGACCTACCGAGTTGCGGATGCCGCGGGTATAGACCTCGCGCTCGCTGCCGTCGGTGTTCATGCGGATGATGCCGCCGATCCCGATCTGGTCGTACTTCTCAAGCTTGTCCACGGGCTGGACGTTGTGCGGCTGCCCGAGCGAGACATAGAGCTTGCCATCTGGCCCGATCCGGCAGACCCGCGCGGTGTGGTTGAAGCTTTCTTCCTCGGGCGGGATCAGTTCGCCCTGGGCCACGACCGTGGCGACGGCAGGATCAGGCCCTTCAAAGAAGAACTCGGCCGCCGGAAAGCTCAGGACGCGGTTGCGCTCTGCGATGAACAGGAAGCCGTCGGGCGAAAAGCAGGGGCCATTCGGAATGTCGAAGGTCAGCGAGGGCGCAAAGTCCTTGACCTCGTCGGCGACACGGTTGCGGTCGCGGTCGACGACCGACCAGACCTTGTCCTTGCGCGTGCCCACGAACACGACGGTGCCCTGCGGCGCCACCGCCATCGAACGGGCATCGGGCACCACGGCGTAGAGGCTGGCCTCGAACCCGTCGGGCAGGTTGATGTCCGGCACAATCGCCTTCAGCGCTTCGGCCGTTTCTCCGGCCTGGTCGATGTTGGTGAAGGTTGCGTCGGTGCGCTGCATGCCCTGCAGCGTCTCCAGGTTGTCCTGGGCGATGGCCGGCGTGGCAAGCGCGGTCGTCAGAAGAAGTCCACAAAGTCTCGTGCAACTCATAGCAGTTCCCTCCCTGATGATACTCTGTCTTCAGGCACGCCTGCGGACCGCCTCCCTCCCGAGGCATTTGCAGCAGGCGGGCCGGATCGCTGATTGCAAAACCGGACCGTCGCGCCGTCCCCCTTGTGCCTGAAGGAAGATGATCCGCGAATGCATCGCATTTTCAACAGTTTTGTTGTCACAGCCGACCGGCGGTGTTCGGGCGACCGCAAACCCCTTTTTGCGCAGTCTTGTCCGGCCCGGACGAGATCGGCCCTGAGGCGGCGGACATCATCTTAAAGTCAGTGGTCGGGCACTAGGACTTGTCAGAACGGTATCTTGCCCGTCAGGATGGTGATCGCGGTGCAAGGGACCGGGGAGGGTTCCAGCCGCACAGGGAGGAAACTGCATGACCAAGGACATCGATAACGACAAGGCTGTTTCAAGACGTTCATTCCTGCGCCGCGGCGGGACCATCGCCGGCGGCGCGGCGGCCAGCACGCTGCTGGCGGCGCCCGCGGTTCTTGCGCAATCGCCGATGGTGCTGAAGATGCAGACCAGCTGGCCCGCGTCAGACGTGTGGCAGACCATGGCCCAGCAATATGTGGAGCGGGTGGAGGCGATGTCGGGTGGCCGGCTGTCGATCGACCTGCTGCCGGCCGGTGCAGTTGTCGGCGCCTTCCAGGTGATGGACGGCGTCAGCGACGGCGTGATCGACATCGCCCATTCCGTGTCGGCCTATTGGTACGGCAAGAACAAGGCGGCGTCGCTCTTCGGGACCGGGCCGGTCTTCGGCGGCGATCCGACCAACATGCTCAGCTGGTTCTATCAGGGCGGCGGTCGAGAGCTTTACCGGGAACTGACGCAGGACAACATGGGCCTGGACGTCGTCGGACTGATGGCCTTCCCGATGCCCGCCCAGCCCTTCGGGTGGTTCAAGAACCCGATCAACGGGGTCGAGGACATCAACGGCATGAAGTACCGGACCGTCGGACTTGCGGCCGACCTGCTGCAGTCGATGGGCATGTCCGTGGCCCAGCTGCCCGGAGGCGAGATCGTTCCCGCGATGGAGCGCGGCGTCATTGATGCGTTCGAGTTCAACAACCCGTCCTCGGACCTTCGCTTCGGGGCGGCGGACGTGGCCAAGAACTATTACCTCGGCTCGTATCACCAGGCGTCCGAAGCGTTCGAGTTCCTGTTCAGCCGCAGCGTCATGGAGGACCTGGAGCCTGATCTGCGCGCGATCCTGGAACACGGGGTCGAAGCCGTGTCCACCTACAACACCGCCTTCGCGCTGGACAACTATTCCGCGGACCTCATCAAGCTGCGCGACGAAGGCGGCGTCACGATCCATCGGACGCCCGACAGCATCCTGTCGGCCCAGCTGGATGCCTGGTCCGAAATGATCACCTCGCTGGAAAGCGATCCCTTCATCAAGAAGGTGCTGGACAGCCAGCGGGAATGGGTCAAGCGGACGACCTATTACGAGCTCATGAACAAGCCGGACTATACCCTGGCCTACGAGCACTTCTTCCCAGGCGAACTGAAGCTGTAAAAGCCATCCGCCCGCCCCCGCGCCTGCCGCGGGGGCGGGTCCGATCGCGGAGAAAAGAATGCTGTCGTTCATTCGCTTCGCCGACAGCCTGTCCGGCTGGTTCGGCAAGACTTTCGGCTGGCTGATCATGCTGATGACTCTGGGCGTCAGCTACGAGGTGTTCGTACGCTATGTCCTGAACAGTCCCACGTCATGGTCGCTGGACGTGTCCTTCATCATGTACGGCACGCTGTTCATGATCGGCGGCGCCTATACTCTGTCGCGCGGCGGCCATGTCCGTGGCGACTTCGTCTATCGCCTGTGGCCGGTGCGGGTGCAGGGGGCGGTCGATTTCGTGCTTTACCTGCTGTTCTTCTTCCCCGGCGTGACGGCGCTGATCCTGTCCGGCTGGAAATACGCCGCCCGGTCCTGGCAATACGGAGAGGTCAGCGTGAACAGTCCCACCGGCATCCCCATCTATCAGTTCAAGGCGGTCATCGTCGCCGCCGGCATCCTGCTGTTCGTCCAGGGCATCGCGCAGCTGTTGCGCAGCGTCATCGCGATGCGCGACGGCGTCTGGATCTTGGCCGAGGAGGACGTCCAAGAGACCGAGGAGCTGCTGATGCGAGAGCAGGCCCAGAGAGAGAATATCCATGACAAGTGATTTGCGCGCCTGCGGACCCACGGCAGGCACTGGCACGGAGGTCCGGACGTGACCGACCCCCAGATCGCCCTTCTGATGCTGGGCATCTTTATCTTCCTGGTGTTCCTCGGCTTTCCCATCGCGTTCACGCTGATGGCCCTGGGCATCGGCTTCGGATACTATGCGTATTTCGATGCGGGGCGCATGTGGCGCGGGTTCGACCGCCTGCCCGAGGATGCCAGCTGGCTGACGCAGCAATGGTCATGGCTCGAGGGGTTCTACAACAACCGCATCTTCGATCTGTTCATCAACCAGACCTATACGGTCATGTCGAACGAGGTGCTGACCGCCGTCCCGCTGTTCCTGTTCATGGGCTATGTGGTCGAACGCGCCAACATCGTCGACCGCCTGTTCTCGACGCTGGCCATCGCCGCGCGTCGGATGCCGGGGTCGATGGGCGTCGCGGCGCTGATCACCTGCGCCCTCTTCGCCACCGCTACCGGAATCGTCGGCGCCGTGGTCACGCTGATGGGCCTGCTGGCCCTGCCGGCGATGCTCAAGGCGCGTTATGACCCGCGCTTCGCTTCGGGGATCATCTGCGCGGGCGGCACTTTGGGGATCCTGATCCCGCCGTCGATCATGCTGATCGTCTATGCGGCCGCATCCGGTGTGTCGATCGTTCGGCTCTACGCGGGCGCGATGCTGCCCGGCCTGGTGCTTGTGGGTCTCTACCTGACCTACATCGTCGGGCGGTCTATCCTGCAGCCGTCCGTCGCGCCGCGCCTGACCGAGGACGAGGTACCTGCGGTTCCCACTGGCAAGCTGGTCTGGATGCTCATCAGCTCGTTTCTGCCGCTGGCCCTGCTGATCCTGGCCGTTCTGGGGTCGATCCTGTTTGGTCTTGCCACCCCGACCGAGGCCGCGGCCATCGGCGCGCTTGGCGGCATGGTCCTGGCCGTCGTCTATCGCGCCATGAGCTTCCAACGGCTGCGGGAATCCGTCTATCTGACCGTCCGCACCACCGCGATGGTCTGCTGGCTGTTCGTCGGGTCCTATACCTTCTCGTCCGTGTTCTCGTACCTGGGCGGAGAGCATCTGATCTCGGAGTTCGTGACCGGGCTGGACCTGACGCCGCTGCAGTTCCTGCTGCTGGCGCAACTGATCATCTTCCTTCTGGGCTGGCCTCTGGAATGGTCCGAGATCATCATCATCTTCGTGCCGATCTTCCTGCCGCTGCTGCCGATGTTCGGCATCGACCCGCTGTTCTTCGGCATCCTAGTGGCGCTGAACCTTCAGACGTCGTTCCTGACACCGCCCATGGCCATGTCGGCCTACTATCTCAAGGGGATCGCACCACCCGAGGTGAAGCTGACGCAGATCTTCGCGGGCGTGATGCCCTTCCTTCTGATGGTGTTCATCGCGATGGCCATCATGTATATCTTCCCCGACATCGTGTATGTCCTTCCGAACATGATCTATGGCTCTTGATCCCGCATCCCTTGGCGCCGTCGCGCTGCGAGACTTGATCGCCTCGGGCGCCATCTCGGCCGAGGCTGCGACCGCGGCATGCCTGAAGCGCATCGCCGACACCGAACCCCATTTGCAGGCTTGGGCCTATGTCGATGGCAATTATGCCATGGCGCAGGCCAGGGCGCTGGATGCGCAGCGTAAGGCGGGCCGCGCCACCGGCATGCTTCATGGCGTGCCGGTGGGCATCAAGGACGTGATCGACACCGCCCGCATGCCGACCGAATGCGGCACCGAGATCATGAGGGGCCGCGTTCCTGCCAAGGAGGCGCATCTCGTGTCGCGCCTGCGGGCCGAGGGTGCCGTCATCATCGGCAAGACAGTGACGACGGAACTGGCCTTTCTTGAACCGTCGCGCAGCCGGAACCCCCATGATCCGTCCCGCAGCCCCGGTGGCTCATCGGCCGGATCGGCGGTCGCGGTCGCTTCAGGCCAGGTGCCGCTGGCGGTGGGTACGCAGACCGGGGGGTCGGTCATCCGTCCGGCGTCCTATTGCGGAATCGTGGGATTCAAGCCGAGCTATGGCCTCATCGGCCGGACCGGTGTGCTGATTCAGTCGCCGTTCCTCGACACGGTCGGCGCATTCGCCCGTTCGGTCGAGGATGCCGCCCTGCTGGTCGAGGCGATGTCGGGTCACGATCCACAGGATGCCGCCACATCGATGTCGCCCGTCCCGCGGCTGGTGGATGCGGCGACGCAGGATCCGCCGCTCCCGCCCTTGCTTGCGGTGCTGTCGCTGCCCGGCGCCGATCCTGTCATGGCGGATGCCCTGGACGAGCTGCGAGGGGATCTGGGTGATTGCGCGCGCGCCGTCGACCTGCTGCCGGGCCTGGCCGAGGCCGATACCATTCGCCGCCGCATCAATCTGGCCGAGCTGTCCAAGTGCTACTATGCCCTGGAAAGGCAAGGCCGGGATCGCCTGTCACAGCGGATGTGTGATGCCCTGGACGAGGGGAAGGCCACGCTTGCGCGCGACTACATCGCGGCACTGGACTGGCGGCAGGTCCTGAATGCAGGGCTCGAGGAGTTGCTGTCGCGATGCGACGCGATCCTCTGTCCGGCCGCGACGGGGCCCGCGCCCCTGATGGCGGACGACAGCACCGGCTCGCCTGTCATGAATGGCCCGTGGACATTGTGCGGCGTGCCAGCGATCACTTTGCCGCTGCTGACCGATGGGTCTGGACTGCCCTTGGGTGTCCAACTGATCGGCCGGCGCGGAGAGGACGCCCGGCTGATGCGCACCGCGAACTGGTTGATGCGGCGGCAACTGCAGAACCAGTCAATCGACGAAAGAAGGGTGGGATGATGGACAGGATCATGGTGCTCTGCGCCTATGCGGTTCTTCTCTGCTTTCTGGGGATTTTGATATGGCACGTCCCCCGGCTGGACCTGGGCGGCGTGGTGTTGATCACGCTGCTGCTCGCGGCAGCCGACACCGCCCACGCCTTCCGCCGTCGCGACAGGCCGGAAGATGAATCACGGAAGGTCCGTTAAGGTGAGCGGTTCGGACACGTAGGCTATGGCACGGACACGGCGGCGGCAGGAGCGGCCTGGCTGCTTTCTCGCCTCTGGACGCCCTGTCTTGCCGCCCTTGCGTTGCACAAGCGCATCCTGCGTCTGTGGTCACGGCCGTTCCCTGCTCGGTCGCCGCGCAGGTTGGCGGGTGCGTCATCCCCTGACGCATCCGTCCACGGCAACCATCCTCTCCGCGGTCAGCTTCCGAAGATTGCCGTCCTGATCTCGCCGCTTCCATCGCACCAGGCGCGATACATGCCGGGGCTGTTAAAGGGCAGCGTCACGTTGCCCTGGCGGTCCACGGCCACCAGACCGCCGGAGCCGCCCCGTGCGCCCAGTTCGGCCACGACATCGCCAGCGGCGCTCGTCAGGTCCTGACCGCCCCACCTCATGCGGGCGTCGATCTCATGGCCTGTCGCCCAACGGATGAAGAACTCGCCATGGCCGGTGGCCGACATGGCCAAGGTCTCGTCATCTGCCCAGGTGCCGGCACCGATGACCGGGCTGTCGCCGACCCGGCCCGGCAACTTGGCGGTCATTCCTCCGGTCGAGGTCGCCGCCGCAAGATGGCCGTGCATGTCGCAGGCCACGGCCCCGACCGTTCCGTGCTTGCGGGCCGGATCGCCATCGTCGGGCAGGTTCAGCCGTCGCCGTTCCAGTTCGGCCTCCAGCGCGGCGCGCCGGGCGGGCGTCCCGAACCATTCGGGGGGCATCATCTCCAACCCGGCAGAACTGCAGAACCGGGCAGCGCCCTCGCCCGCCAGGAGGACATGCTCGCTTTGCTCCATCACTGCGCGGGCGGCAAGGATCGGGTGACGGGGACCGCAGATGCCGGCGATGGCCCCGCAGGCGCGGGTCCCTCCCTCCATGACCGCCGCGTCCATTTCGTGTGTGCCGTCGGACGTGAAGACCGCCCCCCGCCCGGCATTGAAGAGGGGATCATCCTCCAGTGCCATCACCGAGGCCGTCACGGCGTCGAGCGCGGAGGCGCCCTCGCGCAACAAATCCAGCCCAGCCGTCAGACAGTTGCGAAGCGCGGAATGCAGTGCAGCCTCTTTTTCGGCGGTGATCTTGCTGGGAAGGATCGTGCCTGCGCCGCCATGCAGGGCGATGACTGGGGTGAAGGTCGTCAAGGTCGGCCTCTTACTGGAAGGGTTAACGGACAGCAAAGCTCATCGCGGAAAGCGCGGTCATCCAGCCGATGACCTCGGCCATGGTGGCGCAGTCGAAGGCCACGGTCATTGCGTCAAGCCGCTGCGCAGGCGGCAGGACCGCGAACTGGTCGGCCAAGACCGCCTTGGTGACGTTGAACTCGGCCCGGAACGGACCCCGCGGCGCGATCGGTGCGGGTCGATCCCTCCGGCTGACCGCACGCTTTCCCGCTCCGCGAAGCAGCGCCCGTGCGCGGGCCACCGACATCTGGCGCGCGGCGCGCTGCCCGACGGAATGCTTGACCACCGCAAACTCGGCGTCTGGAAACAGTGCCCTGTTCTCGGCCTCGGTCAGATCATCGCCCGAGATCAGTCCGACGGGAACGCCCAGTTCGGCCGCATAGAGGCCGTAGATCGCCGGCTCGCCCATCGGGATGCCGTTCACTCGGACTTCGGCGAAGGCGAAGCCGTTGGTGGTGTGGGACAGGACCCCGCCCGCGCCTGCCCGCGAATGATGCCCCAGCATGCAGAACAGATCGAAGCCCTCATGCAGTCCGCAGGCCATGTTCATCGGCTTGGGCTTGCCCAGGATCAGGTCGGCGGCCGGATGCATCAGCTCGGGCAGAAGGTTCGTCATCTTCCCGTGAGAGTCGTTGACCAGCACCTCGGCCGCGCCGCCTTCGATGAGGCCCTCGACCACGGCGTTGACCTCGTGCGTCATCAGGACCCGTGCTTTTTCGTGATCCTGATGGCCCGCCTGCCCCTGCGACGGGGCGACGACGCCCGCCACGCCTTCGATATCGGCCGAGATATAGATGCGCATCCCCGCCCCTTCAGCCGTTGCGCAGCTTGGGGTCCAGCGCGTCGCGCAGCCCGTCGCCCAAAAGGTTGAAGCCCAGCACCGTCAGGAAGATCGCCAGACCCGGAAACAGCGTCAGGTGATCTGCAACGCCCATATAGGTACGCCCGTCCGCCAGCATCGCCCCCCATTCGGGCGATGGCGGCTGCGCACCCAGTCCGATGAAGGACAGCGCCGCCGCTGTCAGGATCGAGGTGCCGATCCGCATCGAGAAATAGACGATCACGTTCGGCAGGGTTCCGGGCAGGATGTGGCGCAGCATGATGGTGCTGTCGGCCACGCCCACTGCGCGTGCCGCGTCCACATAGACTGCGCGCTTCAGTTGCAACGTGGTGCCGCGCGCCAGCCGCGCGAAGACCGGGATCGAGAAGATCGCGACGGCGTAGATGACGTTGGTGATGCCCGGCCCCAGGATTGCGATCACCGCGATGGCCAGAAGGATGCCTGGAAAGGCCAGCAGCAGATCGCAAAGCCGCATTACTGCGCTGTCAGTCCAGCGCCCATAATAGCCCGCGATGATGCCCAGGCCCACGCCACCAAGCGCGCCGAGACTGACTGACAGAAAGCCCACCGTCAGCGAAATGCGCGCGCCCCAGATGATGCGGCTGAAGATGTCGCGGCCATAGGTGTCCGTGCCGGCCCAATGCGCTGCACTGGGGCCCTGCAGGACGTTCATGTAGTCGGGTGCCGAAGGGTCATACGGGGCGATCCAAGGCGCCAGGATGGCGGCCGCGATCAGCAGGACCAGGAAGGCGAGGGCGACCAGCGCGACCCTCTGCTTCAGGAACCGGCGCCAGAACTCGGCCAGTGGCTTGCGGGTCTTGCCGATATCCCCGGCCTCGACGCTGATATCGCTCATTGGTAGCGGATCTCCGGGTTGGCAAGGACATAGAGGACATCGACGATCAGGTTGATCACGATGAACTGGATCGAGAACATCAGGACCAGCGCCTGGATCACCGGATAGTCGCGATAGCTGACTGAATCGACCAGCAGGCGCCCGACGCCGGGCCATGCGAAGACCGCCTCGATGACGATCGATCCGCCCAGAAGGAAGCCGAACTGCAGCCCGACCATTGTGATGATCGGGATCAGCGCGTTTCGCAGCGAATGGTGCCAGATCACCCGGCGTTCCGGCACGCCCTTGGCGCGTGCGGTGCGGACATAGTCCTCGCGTGCGATCTCGATGAAGGCCGAGCGGGTGAAGCGCGCCATGACGGCAGCGACGCCTAGCCCGAGCGTGAACGACGGCATCAGGAAATGCTGCCACGTGCCGTAGCCCCCCGTCGGCAGCCAGCCCAGCCGGACCGAGAAGAGGTTGATGAGCAGCAGGCCCAGCCAGAACGGCGGAAACGATATACCCGAGACGGCTAAGATCATCCCGCCGTAGTCCTGCCAACGCCCGCGCCTGACGGCCGAGACGACGCCGATCAACAGCCCGATCGCCACGGCCCAAAGCATCGCGAACAGCGTCAGCCAGACCGTCGGCATCAGGCGCATGCCGATCTCTTCGACGACGGGGCGGCGGGTGCGCAACGACGTGCCGAAGTCGCCCTGCAATGTGTTGGCGACGTAGGTGGCGAACTGCTGCGGCAGCGGCTTGTCCAACCCGAGCGAAGTGCGCACGGCGGCGACGTCCTGCGCGGTCGCTTCGGGGCCGGCGACCAGACGAGCCGGATCGCCAGGCAGAAGATGGACGAAGGCGAAGACGGCGATCATCACCATCAGGACGACCGGGATCGTGCCCAGAAGTCGCTTGATCAGAAAGGAGAGCATCAGGTTCCTGTCCCGGCCGGGTCACCCCGGTTCACGGCGCCGACCATCGGCCGATCCGCGCATGTCGATGGGCGGGGACGGCGCAAGGCCGCCCCCGCGGGTGCATCATTCGGTGAAGGCTGCGTCTTCCAGCAGGAAGCCGCGATCAGGCAGCATGTAGACGCCGGTAACGTCGGCCGTCTGCGCCGCGACAAGGTCGGTCACGCCCAGGAAGATCCACGGCGCGCCGTCCCATGCCAGCTTCTGCGCCGTCTCGTAGAAGGCCGCGCGCTCATCTGGATCGGCGGTGCCGATGGCCCCGGTGATCGCCGCATCCAGTTCGACGTCGGCATAGTAGGCCACGTTGAACATCGAGGGCGGGGTGTTTTCGCCCAGAAGCAGCGGGCGGATGCCCCAGTCGGCATCACCGGTCGAAGACGACCAGCCGCCGTAATACATCTGCACCTCGGCATCCTCGGGCGACTCGATCGACCAGATACGCTGCGCCGCGACGCCAGCTTCCAGCGGGACGACGTCCAGCTTGACGTTGATCTGCGCCAGCTGCTGCTGCAGGAACTGCAGCGCGCGGAGGGATTCAGTATTCGAGTTGGCCCAGATCTCGGCCGAGAAGCCGTCTTCGTAGCCAGCCTCGGCCAGCAGTTCGCGCGCGCGGTCCAGATCGTATTCGTATTCCCCGGCGGGCACATGGAAGGCAAGGCCCTGCGGGATGATCGAATCGGCCGGCGTGCAGAGCCCGCTGAAGACCACCTGGCAGAAGGCGTCCTTGTCGACGGCATGGTTCAGCGCCTGCCTGACCTGCTTGTTGCCGAACGGCTCCTTGTTGTTGTTCAGCGCGACATACCATTCCACGATTGACGGCGATGTCTCGACCGTCAGGTCAGGGTTGTTCTGGACGACCTGAAGCAGTTCGGGCGGGAAGTTCGGGACGAACTGCGCCTCTCCGGTCTGCAGCATCGCCATGCGCGCGCCGGATTCCGGGACCGAGCGGATGATGATGTTGTCGACCTTCGCAGGATCCTTCCAGTAGTTGTCGTTGCGCGCGACCTCCAGCGTATCGGCCGACCAGTTGGTGAAGGTGAAGGCGCCGGTGCCGACGGGGTTGCGGTCGATGTCGTCGCCGTATTCCTCCAGCGCCGCGGGCGAGATCATCATCGCCCCCGGATGGGCGAGCGAGGCGATCATTGCCCCGAAGGGCGCATCCAGGATCAGCTTGACCGTGCGGTCGTCCACGACCTCGACATCCTGCACCATCGACACGAGGCTGCGGCGCGACAGGTTGTTGTCGGGATTGCGCAGGCGATCGATGTTGACCTTGACCGCCTCGGCGTTGAAGGGCGTGCCGTCGTGGAACTTCACCCCCTCGCGCAGGGTGATGGTGAATTCGGTCGCCTCCGCGTTGCTTTCGTAGCTTTCGGCCAGCAGCGGCACCAGGTTCATTTCGGGGTCGAAACCGAAGAGGCCCTGATAGATCAGCCGCAGCGAGGTCTGCGAGAGCGTGTCGTTGACATTCGTCGGATCAAGCCCGGTCAGGTTGTTCTGGATGGCGACGGTCAGATCGCGGGCGCTGGCCGCCGCAGGCGCCAGCAGCATCGCGCCGAGCGCGGACGAGATCATCAGTTGCTTGAGGTTCATTCGTGCATCTCCTGTTGGTTGGTCTTGCGGTCAGGCGTAGGTGCCGACCGGGTGGCGGGCCACGAAATGCATCGGGCCGACCTGTGCCAGCGGCGCGACCTGCGGCGGGTCGTCCACGCGGCGCATGGGGCTGGGGATCTCTCCCTCGATCAGCGGGCGTTCGCGGTTTCTCGCCTCGGGCGAGGCGATGGGCACGGCGGCCAGAAGGCGGCGGGTATAGGGGTGCTGCGGGTTCTGGAAGATCTGCGCCCGGGGGCCGATCTCGACAATCTGGCCAAGATACATCACCGCGACACGATGGCTGACCCGCTCGACCACGGCCATGTCGTGGCTGATGAAGATGTAGGACAGCCCGCGCTTGCGCTGCAGCTCCATCAGCAGGTTGATGACCTGCGCCTGGATCGACACGTCAAGCGCCGCCACAGCCTCATCGGTGATCAGCACGTCCGGCTCGCCCGCCAGGGCGCGGGCAATGCAGATCCGCTGACGCTGCCCGCCCGAGAATTCGTAGGGATAACGATGCGCATGCTCGGGCTTCAGCCCGACGTCGCGAAGCAACTCGGCCACGCGAGCATCGACATCGCGCCCCGAGGCAAGCCCGTGGGTCAGAAGCGGCTCGGCGATGGAAAAGCCCACGGTCAGCCGCGGGTCGAGCGAGGCGAAGGGGTCCTGAAAGACGTACTGGATCTTGCGGCGAACGGCCTTGCGCTCGGATGGCGGCAGGGTGAAGATGTCACGCCCTTGGTAGAGCACCTGCCCTGAGGTCGCCTCTTGCAGCATCATCAGCGTGCGGCCGGTGGTGGATTTCCCGCAGCCGGATTCCCCGACAAGGGCCAACGTCTCGCCCGCACGCAGATCGAAGTTCAGCCCCTCGACCGCGTGAACGCGCCCGCTGACCCGCGACAGCAGACCCTTGCGGATGTCAAATCGCGTGACCAGGTCGCGGACCTTGAGGACCGGCGCGTCCGAGGTGACGGTGTCCTGCGCGGGATAATCGTGAAACCCTTCGGCGCTGCGGTAATCGCCGCCATCCTTCAGCAGCGGGAAGGGTCGCGGAAGATCCTGTCCGTTCAGCGCCCCGAGCCGGGGCACGGCGGCCAGCAGCGCCTTGGTATAGGGATGCTTCGGCGCGTCGAATATCTCGTGGACGGTGCCCTCCTCGACCTTTTCGCCGTGGCGCATGACCAGCACGCGGTCGGCGACCTCGGCCACGACGCCCATGTCATGGGTGATGAACAGCACCGCCATGCCCATCTCGTCCTGAAGCAGACGGATCAGCCGCAGGATCTGCGCCTGGATCGTCACATCCAGTGCCGTCGTCGGCTCGTCCGCGATCAGGAGGCGCGGCTTGCAGGACAGGGCCATCGCGATCATCACGCGCTGGCGCATGCCGCCGGACAGCTGATGCGGATGCCGGTCGAGAATGCTGGCCGCGTCAGGGATACGCACCTTCTCCAACATCCGCAGCGCCTCGGCGCGCGCTTCGGCCTTGCTGCAATCCTGGTGCAGGCGCACGGCTTCGGCGATCTGTTCGCCCACCGTGAAAACCGGGTTCAGCGAGGTCATCGGCTCTTGGAAGATCATTGCGACGTCATTGCCGCGGATCGCCTCCATCTGCGGCAGCGGTACCGCCGTCAGCTCTTGCGGGCTGCCGTCGCGCCCGATTAGGCGGACCGAACCGCCGACGATCCGACCGCCGCCGAACTCAACCAGCCGCATGACGGACAGAGAGCTGACCGACTTGCCCGACCCGGATTCGCCCACGACCGCCAGCGTCTCGCCGGCCCGGATCTCGAATGAGAGGTTCCTGACCGCCTTGAAGGCGCCATCCTCGGTACGAAATTCGACGTCGAGGCCCTCGACACGGATCGTCGGGGTCGAGGCGTCGGGTCGTGCTGTCGTCATTCTTGGTCCTTCGCGGCCGTGCCGGACGAGACCTCGTCCGTATAGAGGTAGGGGAAGATCAGGCGCGTCACGGCCGTCGCATCGGACGTGCTCTGGTACCTGGCGGTCAGCAAGGCTGCGACCGCTTCGAAGAAGGCGAAGCCCACCAGGGCCGAGCTGTTCAGCACCGGATGCGCGGCCGGCAGCAGGATCGTGTCATCGCAGATGGCGACCAGCGGGGATTGCGGGCCGTCGGTGATGCCGACGGTCGGCACGCCAGAGGCGCGAGCCAGGCGCACGAATTCCATCGTGGCCACGGAATAGCGCGGCAGGGCCATCGCGATGATGAGGTCGCGCGGCCCCATGCGTCCGATCAGGCGCGCCATCCGCTCATGCCCGGCCGTTCCGTCCAGAAGATGCTGGTTGTGGATGAACGGCTCGGCCAAGCCATGCAGATAGGTCAGGCAGCGTGCGCTGCTGCCGAAGCCCAGAAGGCCGACCTGATTTGCGGCAACCATCCGTTCCGCCAGGGCCTCGAACGTCGCGACGGGAAGCCCGGTCAGCCCCTCCAGGTTCTCGCGTGCCGATGCGACCGAAGAGCCTACGACATCCGTACTGGACGCGTCCCGAGCCCGGCTGACGTTTTCGATGGGTCGGAGCAGGTCCTGATACCGCCGCACCGCAATCGACCGGAACTCGGCATAGTTCTTCAGCCCAAGCTGCCTGACGAAGCGGGTGATCGTCGCAGGTGAGACGTCCACTGCCTCGGCCAAGTCCTCGATGCCCATCGTCGCAACCAGAAAGGGATTGGACAGAGCGTAATCACCAACGCGCTGTTGATTGGCGGTCAGGTCCGCCCAATGCGCGTCGATGATCGTCTTGAGGTCCGCCATGAACCATCCGCTCCTTGCATGTCATGCAAGACATAGCCGACAAGAGGCGCGCAAGTGAACCTTATATTTTCTATTCCCACCATATAAGCGCGGTTTATTTTCATCTTCGCGGTTGATGCCCGCTTTATAGACAATCTGTCAGCCAGCTTGACAGAAGCGGCCGTGTTGTCCCATCGCGCCCCTCCACTGACGTTGCTTGGCACAGCGCGTTCATCACCGCCTCCTCGGTCGCCTCGCAGGCGGCTTGGAAGGCGGCGTCGATCCGGGTATCGGCCAGCCTCTCGCTCGGCACGACGTCACTGGTGGGCCAGTGGGCAACCCTGTTTCGCGTCGTGAAGCCCAGGACGATGTCGCCGCTGCCGTTGCCGTAGAAAGCCCCAAGCCGCGCCAGCCCCGCGCCCGCACGGCGACAGACCCGAGCCAGCTGACGCTGATCCAGGGGCAGGTCTGTGGCAATAACCACGATGACCGAGCCCTTCTCGCCCTCGGCGGCGCCACGCGGGTCCGGCCTGCGCCCATCCGGCAGGACAAGGTCTCCTGCCCGTCCAAAATTCGCAAGCACCAGCGCACCAAGCACATGATTGCCACCGTCAAGCTGGATGACCCGGGACGCTGTGCCGATCCCGCCCTTGAAGCCGAAGCAGACCATCCCCGTCCCGGCCCCGACAGAGCCTTCGACAACATCGGTCCCGGCCTGCATGATCGCCTGCAACGCATCGGCCTCTGTCACCGCCATCGCCTGGATGTCCGAGAGGATCCCGTCATTGCACTCGCACACGACAGGGTTAACCGTTGAAGTGCCGCGCCCGATATCAGGGTTTTGCGCGACGGCATGTCGGATCAGCGCATTGCTGCAGGTTCCCACGCCGAAGGTGTTGGTCAGCAGGATCGGGGTTTCAAGCGTTCCCAGTTCGGCCACCTGGACAAGGCCCGCGCTCTTGCCAAATCCATTGATCACCTCGACAGCCGCGGTCAGCTTGTCCTGAAACAGGTTACCCGGCTGGGGAACGATCGCAGTAACGCCTGTATTGATCCCGCCGCCGGTCCGGGTTGCATGCCCGACGGTGACGCCGCCGACATCAGTGATCGAATTCATTGGCCCTGGGGGCATCGCACCCGGAATGACGCCGAAATCTCGTAATCTGGACATGTGCTCTTCCATCGATTTTCGTGGCCGCTTCACTGAACGGCGGATATGCGGCGTCTCCCCCGACTTGCACCGGCAGGTCAAGCTTGGGCGGGATTGGACCATGGAACCTTGCTGGCAGGTGGACGATCAAGGCCCGGCAATTCTCTGAAGGCGGCTCTCAAGGCGCCAGCACCAAATCACGCCCTTGGCATTTTCAAGATCGGCATCGGCTCTGTCCTGGCACAAAGACGCCTGAAGAAACAGTCAAGCCCATGCTTCCGCGTGACGAAGCATTAGCGCCGGATATCATGTGCTTCGATGTAAACAGCCTTGTGGGTGTGGCAAAGCTCTTCAGTCCAAACGTCACTCGCTGTGGCCGTAACCGGCCAGGCGGTCTTGGACAGCGGCTATTTCTTCAGCGGTCAGCAGGGGCGGCTCTCCCATGGGAAGGCAGCCCAGATACTGGCTGGCCAGCGCCTCCAGTTCTGTCGCACGCCACATCGCCTGTGGCAGAGTGCGACCGGTTACGATCATGCCATGATGCGCAAGCAGGCAGCCCGAACGATCCTGAAGCGCCGCCAGAGCTTGATCCGAAAGCGCAGCGGTTCCGAAAGTTGCATAGGGGGCACACCGCACGTCATGGCCGCCGAAAATCGCGATCATGTAGTGCAGCGGAGGAATGCCCTTCCCCATGATCGCCAATGTCGTGCAGGCTTTGGGATGCGCATGGACGATCGCCCCGACATCGGGTTGCGCAGCCATGATGTCGCGGTGAAACCGCCACTCGGACGAGGGGCGGCGGGCGCCCTCTATCCTGCCGTCGAGGGACATCCAGACAATATCCCCGGGCGCCATCCGGTCATAAGGCAATGAGGTGGGGGTGATCAGCATCCCATCGCGGCAACGGACCGAGATATTGCCCGATGTCCCCTGATTGAGACCCGAGCGGTTCATTTCCAGACAAGCGGCAATGATCTGGGACCGGGTCTGGTCTTCCGGCTGAGGCAGGTCTTCTGGCATCACGGCATCCCTTGAAAAGCGGCGCCCCGCTGTTGTGGGGGCGGCGCGAGCGTCAGTCCTGCAGCCGTCTTGCGCTGTTCATGAACGCGAGCGTCTCGTCGAACGAGACGATGCCGGCGTCCGAACCAAGCCCCGTCGCCACCAGCGCCGCAGCGGCCTGCGCGAAGTTCAGGGCCGTCGACAGGTCCATCCGATTATGCAGGGCGGTGATGAAACCTGCATCGAAGGCATCTCCGCAGCCAGTCGTGTCCACCACTTGGATGTCGAAGGCGGGTTGGCGCAGCACCTCTCCGCGGTGGTCGATGAAGCAGGCGCCCTCGGCCCCCAGCGTGAAGACGCACTGACGAACACCGCGGTCGAAGAAGAACGCAGCGGATTTTTCGACCGTGTCCGCGCCTGATATCGTCTGCGCTTCCTCGATCGATGGCATGAAATAGTCGATATGCGGGAAGAGCCCGGACAACAGGTCGATTGTCTTGTCGTTCGCACCTAGCAGATCGAATGTCACGGTCCTGCCGCGCCGCTTCGCCTCGGCCAGCAGGCGCGCGCTCGGCGCGCCGTCAAGCTTTGCCAGCAGGCCGGTGCCGCCCAGGTGGATGATGGGGGCCGCCAATACGTCGTCAAGCGCCTCGTCGGGCACGTCGAAATGGTCGGATGCGCCACGTTGATGCAGCGCAGGCCGGTCGCCATTGCGCCGGACGTTCAGGATCGAGGCCGAGGTGGGAACACCCGCCAGCCGTTGCATCCGGGTCGTGTCCACCCCGTGACGCGCAAGCGTGGCCAGCACGAAATCGGCTTTTTCGTCGTCGCCGACCGCACCGACGGCAAGACAGTTCAGGCCCAGCTTCGCCAGATCAACCGCCGTTCCGCCCGCCGTTCCCGCCACCGTCAGGCGGATCTGGTCGATGAAGTCCACCTGCCCGCCTGGCGGGATCCGCTCGACCGGATGCCCAAGGATATCGAGGATGTAGAGTCCGATAACGGACACGTCGTGTGTCATGGCTCCTCCCAGAGCGTTAGTGTCAGCCGCGGTTGCGCAAGGCGAATGCGGTGCCGGCCAGCAGGATGAACGCGCCGATGATCGTACGCTGAAGCGTGCTGGGGATGCCGACGAAGACAAGCACGTTGCTGACGAGCGTGATGAGCAGCACCCCCAGCAGCGTCCCGACGACCGTGCCCGAGCCGCCCGTGATCCGCGCGCCACCCAAGACGACTGCGGCGATAATCTCCAGTTCCATGCCGGCCAGATCGAAAGGGTTCGCAAGGCGGTTCGACGCGACGTGGACGATCCCCGCGATGCCGGCCAGCATTCCTGCCCAAGCGAAGACGAACAGCCGAACATACAGCAGGTTGAAGCCGAGGCGCTTTGCGATCTCGGGGTTTCCACCTGCCGCAAAGACGGCGCGGCCCATCAGCGTCCGTTGCAGGATGAACCATGTGGCCAAAGCCACCACGGCCAGCACAAGCACGGTCGCGGGCAGGCTCGAGGAGATGCCGGTCGGCCCGAGATGGGTGAACAGGGCTGCCCTGCCAAAACCGTCCAGCGCTGACGGGATGTTCATGAAAAGGGCGGTTCCCACGAATGTCAGCAGGAAGCTGCGGATGATGTATTGCGTCCCGATGGTGACGATCAGCGAGGGCGCGCGCAGGACGTGAACCAGCAGGCCGTTCGCAAGGCCCAGGAGGACGCCCCCAATGGCGGCACAAGGCAACATCAACCACAGGGGCATGCCGGGAAAGCTGTTGGTCGCCAGCATCGTCAGTGAATACATCACCAGCGCGGCGATGGCGGTGAAGCTGACATCGATACCGCCCGCCGCCAGCACGACAAGAACGCCCATCGCGAAGATGCCCGGAATGACCGATGCCCGCAGAATGTCGAAGAGGTTGTTCATCGACAGGAACGCGGGGTTGGCCACGGCCACCGCTGCGATGGTGACTAGCACCAGCGTCAACGTGAAAAGTTCCGGGCGCTTGCCCATCAGATCCCAAAGCCGCGCCGCGATCCCGGACCTGTTCACGAAGGTTGCGTCAGTCATGACAGTGCCTCCTGCGCCGGGGCGTCCGGGCCGCTTGACATGATGGTATAAAGGTCGTCCTCGGTGACGCGCCGGGCATCACGCTCGGCCACGATCGCACCCCGGCGCATGACAAGGATGCGGTCGCAGTTCTGCAACAGCTCCGGCAGGTCGTCCGAGATGATGATGACGCCCATGCCGTCCTCGGCCAATTTCTGGATGATGCGGAAGATCGTGTCCTTGGACCCGACATCGACACCGACCGTCGGCCCGTGAAGAATGAGAAGTCGCGGTTCGATCGTCAGCCAGCGTCCGATCAGGACGCGCTGCTGGTTTCCTCCGGACAGGGACTGCACCGGTTCGGAGACATCGGGGGCGACCACCTGCAGATCGGCGATCTTGTCCTGGGCCAGGCGTCGCACGCGTTTGCTGCTGATCATGCCGAACGCGTGACGCAGCCGGTCCAGCACCGGAAGCGTGATGTTGTCCTGTATCGGCTTTTCAAGAAACAGCCCCTCGGTCAGACGATCCTCGGGGACATATCCGATTCCCGCGCCGATCGCCGCTGCTGGTGTCGGAAGGCGGATGTCGCGCCCATCCAGTCTTATCGTGCCTGAATTGGCCGGTTGAACGCCGGCCAGGGCAAGCGCAAGTTCGTTCCGGCCCGAATCCAGCAGGCCGGTGATGCCGACGATCTCGCCCTTGCGGACCTGGAGCGAGATATTCCGAAAGGCCTCGGCCGACAGCCCCGAGACGCCAAGAAGCGGCTCGCCGATGGACGGGTGGCTGCGGTAACGGTCCTCCGATATCGGCCGACCGGTCATCAGCTCGCTGATTTCGGACTTGCTGGTCGTGTTGACATCACGCTCGGCGACCACCTCTCCGTCGCGCATGATGATCGCGCGACCGCCCAGAGATTTGATCTCGTCCAGCTTGTGGGTTACGAAAAGGATGCTGACACCGCGATCCAGCAGCTTCCTGACGACTTGCAGCAGGTTCTCGACCTCGTGGCGGGTCAGGGATGTTGTCGGCTCATCCATGATCACAAGGCGGGCCTCGGCGGCGATCGCGCGGGCGATGGCGACCAACTGGCGGCTTGCCAGGGGCAACGTGTCGGTGCGGCGGTCCAGAAAGTCGCGATCGGTCGGCAGATGGACCTGCGCCAGGGCGCGTGCGGCGGTCTCTCGCAACGCCGTCAGGTGCAGCCGTCGGGCCAGCCGGCCATCCGCAGCGACAAGCTGTCCGGTCAGCGCGACGTTCTCTGCCACCGACAGGTTGGGCAGCAGCGACAGGTCCTGATACACGGTCTCAATTCCCGCCCGCAGCCCGCCGATCGGCCCCATATCACCTGCAACGCTGCCGATGGGGCGGCCGTCGATCCGCATGGTCCCTTCGGTCGCCGGCTGCGCGCCCGAGATGATCTTGATCAGAGTGGACTTGCCGCAGCCATTCTCTCCCATCAGGTGCGAAATCTCTCCACCCCGCATCTTCAGGCTGACGTTCTTCAGCGCCTGCACGCCGCCGAACGATTTGCGAACATTCATAACCTCCAGAAACGGCGGGGCCATGTCCTCGACCAAGTTGGAAATCGGCTGGGCGGTCATGTCATGGTTCCTTGAACCGGATAAGTCAGGGGCGCGGGCAGGCCCGCGTCCCTCGTCGCATGGGATGTTGGATCAGAACGGATAATCGGCGTAGTCGTCCTTGCCGACGTCCACCCATGCCTGCCCTTGGATGATCACCCCTTCGCCAGGCCCCTCGGTAACGGTGACCTGGTTGTAACCGGGCACGCCAAGATCCATCCCGTCGGTGATCTCGGTGCCGTTCAGGATCATTTCGGACACGACGTTCATTACATAGCCCGCGTCTTTCGGGTCCCAGAAATAGATCCTGTCGACGGCGCCCGTTTCAAGATAGGGACCGGTATCGCGGGGCAGCCCCAGACCGAAGACGCAGGTCTGATCCTCCAATCCGGCTTCCTCGACCGCACGGCCGATCCCGATCACGTCAATCGCGGACGATCCCTGGAAGCCCTTGATGTCGGGATTGGCCCTCAGGATCTCCTTGGCACGTTCATAGGCGCGGTTGGCGTCGTTGAAGGATTCGTTCTTCTCGGCCACAAGCTCCATGCCCGGATGATTGGCGCGGGCGTTCTCTGCACCGGCATCGACCCACTGGTTGTGGGTCAGGCTGCCCAATGACCCTACGAAGCTGGTCCACTTGCCCTCTCCACCCATGCATTCGGCCAGCCCCTCGTTGATCCGGGTGCCGAAGGCCGCATTGTCGAAGGCTTCGATGTCGGCGTTGGCGTTGACGATGCTGTCACCCTCATGCGCGATGACCTTGATCCCGCGCTGCTGGGCGCGCCGCAGCACCCCCTCCAGCGCCGACGGGTCCATCGGCACGACCGCGATGGCAGAGACGCCGCGCGCCACAAGATCCTCGATGATGCGCGCCTGCTGCGCGGCGTCGGCCTGCGCCGGGCCGACCTGGCTGGCGTCGATCGCGTCATTCTCGGCGTTGAACTGGTCGACGCCCTCGTTCATGCGGATGAACCAGTTCTCTCCCGTCACCTTTACCACGGTGGTGATCGTCTGCGCATCTTGCGCCATGACGGCACCCGCCGCCATGATCGTGAATGCGGCGACAGTTCCCGCCAGTCCGGCAATTTTCGTCATGATATGTCCTCCTCCAAGGTCACCGGGCAGAGAGATGATGCGCCGGCCGCCCCTGCCCAGGGCAAGCCGGCGCGCTTCGTCACCTTCGCAATCGAAGCCATGGCGCCAGCTGGATGCGCGCCGACGCCAGCAGGGCCAGCAGCAGCGTTCCCCATGCCAGATCGCGAAAGAAATTCGAGATGCCCAGAAAATTGAACATGCTGGACATCATCTGAAGGGCCGTCGCCGCAAGGACGACAGAAATCACTCGCCCATAGCCGCCCTCGGGCCGAACCCCCGCCAGAACCGCGATCAGGATCGCGATGAGGACGTAAGACGTGCCATAGTCCCATTTGACGGATGAGTTGCGCGCGGCGATGACGATCCCCGCGACAGAGGCCAGGACGCCAGCGATCGTATAGGTGATCACGATCATCCTGTGGGTCGGAATGCCACCATATCGCGCCGCTTTGGCGTT
>JAYZBS010000016.1:0-19581 GCA_036338635.1 Pseudomonadota bacterium
GGGTCCCAGGGGGCCCCCCCAAAAAACCCCCCCCCCCCCCCGGAGCACCCCCCCCCGGGGGGGGGGGGGGGGGGCGGCCCCCCCCCCCGTCGCGGGACGCAATCAGCCGCGCGCCTTCACGACCTGCAGCAGCGGCATCACGTCGGACATGTCTGGCCCATGGGCCTGGCCCGTCACGGCCTTGCGCAGCGGCATGAACAGCCCCTTGCCCTTGCGGCCGGTCGCCTCCTTGACCTTGGCAGTCCATTCGCCCCAGGTTGCGTCGGTATAGGGCGGCGGCGGCAACAGCGTCATCGCCTGGGCGATAAAATCGCCATCCTCGGGGTCGATCTGCGGCTCGGCACCTTGGCTGAAGATCCGCCACCAGCCCTCCAGGTCGTCCAGCCGCGTGATGTTCTGCGACGCCACGCGCCAAAAGCGCTCCACCTGATCTTCCGGCACACCAAGCGCCAGGATGCGGTCGCGCACGGCCGCCAACGGCAGGGCCTGGTTGCGCTCGCGGGTCAGCGGCCACAGGTCCTCGGCGTCGAACTTGGTGGGCGATGCGCCGAACTGGCCCAGATCGAAGGCCGCCGCCAGTTCGTCCAGCGACGCCAGTTCCACAGGCACGCCCGACCCCAACCGCGCCATCAGGCTGATCAGCGCCTCGGGGGCGACCCCGTTCTCGCGCAGATCCTTCAGCGACAGCGCGCCGATGCGCTTGGACAACTCCTCGCCCTTGGCGCCGGTCAGCAGCGAATGGTGCGCGAAGGACGGCGGCGTGCCGCCGATGGCCTTGATGATCTGGATCTGCGTCGCCGTGTTCGTCACGTGGTCGGACCCGCGCACGATGTCCGTGACCCCCATGTCGGTGTCATCGACGCTGCTGGCGAAGGTATAGAGCACCTGCCCGTCCGCCCGGATCAGCACAGGATCGCTGACCGAGGCCGCGTCGATCGAGATGTCGCCCAGAATGCCGTCGGTCCACTCGATCCGCTCCTGCTCCAGAAGGAAGCGCCAGTAGCCCTCGCGCCCCTCGGCGCGCATGCGGTCGCGGTCGGCGTCAGACAGATGCAGGCCGGTGCGGTCATAGACCGGCGGCTTGCCCATGTTCAGCTGCTTCTTGCGCTTCAGGTCCAGCTCGGTCGGAGTCTCGAACACCTCGTAGAGCCGCCCCGACGCCTTCAGCGCCTCGGCCTCGGCACGATAGCGGTCGAGGCGCAGCGACTGGCGCTCCTCCCGGTCCCACTGCAGCCCAAGCCAGTCAAGATCGCGCTTGATGCCGTCCACATATTCCTGCTTGCTGCGCTCCTGGTCGGTGTCGTCCAGGCGCAGGATGAAGGTCCCCCCGGACTTGCGGGCGATAAGATAGTTGAACAGCGCGGTGCGCAGGTTGCCCACATGGATATGGCCGGTGGGCGAAGGCGCGAAACGGGTGATGGTCATGGGCTTCTCCTGTTGCAGTTGCTCTTTCACAACCGGGCATTTTTGTCCATATCGGGGGCACCAACGCAGGAGGCGCGGATGAGTGAGTGGGATGGGCGCAAGGCCCCCGATGCGGCCGAGATCGAGGCCATGGCCCGCACGGCGCTGGACGGCCTGCCGCCCGAGTTTCGCGAGGCCGCCGCCCAGGTCGCCCTTCGCGTGGCCGAGTTCGCACCCGAGGACATGCTGGACGAATTGCAGATCGACGACCCGTTCGAACTGACCGGCCTCTATGACGGGATCCCGATGACCGAGAAGTCGGTCTTGGACCAGCCGGGCGGGCCCGACACGATCTGGCTGTTCCGGCGGCCGATCCTCGACGAATGGGCATCGCGTGGCGACGTGACCCTGGGCGATCTGGTCGTCCACATCGTCACGCACGAAATGGCGCATCACTTCGGCTGGTCCGACGATGACATCGCCACCATCGACCGCTGGTGGGAATGAGCGGCCAGGCCCCCATCCTGACGGTGACGCTGAACCCGGCGCTGGACGTTTCGACCGCCGCCGATGCCGTCGTCCCCGACCTCAAGCTGCGCTGCGACAAGCCGCGGCTGGACCCGGGCGGTGGCGGCATCAATGTCAGCCGTGCGATCAAGGTGATCGGCGGCCAGTCGTCGGCAATGGTGGCGCTTGGCGGTCCGACCGGGACGCGGCTGGCGGACATGCTGAAATCCGCCGGCCTGCAGGTGCTGCGCCTGACGGCCCCCGGCGAAACCCGCCAGTCGCTGGCGGTGACTGATCGCGCGACCGGCGGGCAGTACCGCTTCGTCATGCCGGGACCGGAATGGCACACAGCGCAGGTGGCCACCGCCATCGCCGCCATCGCCGAGGCCGCGCTGGCCGGGGGCTGGGTGGTGATCTCTGGGTCGAACCCGCCCGGCGTCGCGGCCGGGTTCGAGCAGATGCTGACCGTGCGGCTCAAGGACGGGCGGGCGCGGCTCTTGGTCGATACCTCGGGTGATGCGCTGCGGGCGATGGCGGGATCGTCGATCCCGGTCGACGTGCTGCGCATGGACAGCCACGAGGCCGAGGGGCTGGCCGGACGCCCCCTGCCCCTTCGCAGCAACAGCGCCGCGTTCGCGGCGGACCTCGTCCGCAACGGTGCGGCGCGCTCGGTGATCGTCGCACGTGGCGCGGACGGGTCAGTCATCGCCGGTCCCGACGGCGCCTGGCACGCCGCGGCGGCGCCGGTCAACGTGGTCAGCGCCGTGGGCGCGGGCGACAGCTTCGTCGCCGGGTTCGTTCTGGCCATGGCCCGCGACTGGCCCGTGCCGGAGGCACTGGCCCTGGGCGCCGCGGCGGCCTCTGCTGCCGTGATGACACCCGCGACCGAACTGTGCCACGCCGACGACGTGCGGCATTTCTATTCGCAGCGCATCGTGACCCGCCTTTGACCAATAAAAGAGGCCGCCCCTGAGGGCGGCCCTTAAGGGTTCGTCGATGCGCAGAACGTCAGGCCGCTTCGGCCTCTTCGGCCTCGGCCGCCATGCGACGCTCGCTCTCTTCGCGCGACAGCGCGACCGAGGTGCGCACACCCTTGGACACGAATTCCATCAGACCCTTCACGACACGCTCGTTCGGGTCGATGCCCGCGCAGGACAGCACTTCGCGACCGTCGCGCGAACGCGCCCACCGGGCAATCTGTTCGGGGCCATTGCCGTACTTCTTGTCGTCCGCAATGGCATCATCCAACGCTGCCAGCACGACGGCTGCAAACAGCTTGCGGGCCCGCTGGCCCTGTTCGAAATTGAAGGCCGAGCCGTCAACAAAATCGCGCATCTTGTTTCGTCCACTTCTTGCGGTCCCATCGCGCGACAGGACCATGGGGGGAAACTTGACGTTTCCCCTGTTTCTTGAATTCCGTTTCTCCGACGGTGCCGCTTGGCTTAGCCTTTTGCGCCGCCGATTCGGTATCCCCTCTGCCGCATGCCTGCCATGCTATACATGCATGACGTGAAAATTTGGGAATTTTCGACCCAAATCCGGCGCGTCAACGATGTCTTGCCACGGATGGCGCCTTGACAACGCCGCAGATCCGTTCTGGTTGCCTGATGCTGCAGGCCCCGATATAGGGGGCCGATCCTGCCGTTCAACGCCCCGGACGGCCTGAATTCCCACAAACTCACGAGAAGCGATCCATGCCCAAGATCAACGGCAATGAAATCCGCCCCGGCAACGTGCTGGAGCATGACGGGGGCCTGTGGGCCGCCGTGAAGGTCAACCACGTCAAGCCCGGCAAGGGCGGCGCCTTCGCACAGGTCGAGATGAAGAACCTGCGCGACGGTCGCAAGCTGAACGAGCGCTTCCGTTCGGAAGACAAGGTCGAACGCGTCCGCCTGGACCAGAAGGACCAGCAATTCCTTTATGAATCGGACGGAAAGCTGGTCTTCATGGACAGCGAGACCTTCGAGCAGACCGAACTTGACGCCGAGCTGCTGGGCGACCGCCGCCCCTTCCTGCAGGACGGCATGACCGCCACGATCGAATATTACGGCGAGGAAGCCCTGTCCGTCTCGATCCCGCAGAAGGTCACCTGCACCGTGGCCGAGACCGAGCCGGTCGTGAAGGGCCAGACCGCGGCCAACAGCTACAAGCCGGCGATCCTGGACAACGGCGTGCGCATCATGATCCCGCCCTTCGTGGGCGAGGGCGAGGCGATCGTCGTCAACACCGAGATGTTCGAATACAGCGAACGCGCCTGATCGTCGCACCTGCCGCGAACGTGGTCCGACGCCCTGCGCGAGCCGCGGGGCGTTTGCCGTTCCTGCGCCGCGACGTCACGCCCGCGTTGACCATGAGATGAAGCGTTCTGTCCGCCCATCCTGCCCCTTGTCGAAGGTCCTGCCATGAACGACGCGCTGAACCTGACGGGACGGCTGCTGATCGCGGTCCTGTTTCTGGGCGGCGCCGTCCAGAAGCTGACCGATCCCGCTCAGGTCCAGGGGATGCTGAGCGGCATCGGCCTGCCGCCAGAGCTGGTCTGGCCGGTCGCTCTGCTCAACCTGGCCGCGGGGCTGGCGCTGTTGCTGGGACCGCAAGTCCGGTTTGTGGCGCTGGTGCTGGCCATCTATTGCATAGGCACCAGCTGGTTTCACTGGCAGTTGCGCGCAGACCCATGGCAGGTCACCATCGTCTTCAAGAACTGGGCCGTCGCCGGCGGCCTGCTGATCCTGGCGGCGCAGGGGCCGGGCCGATGGGTGCGCTGGCGCTAGTCGAACAGGCTCAGCTGCGCGTCATCGGCATCCTCGTGCTCGAAACCCGACAAGGCGATGCCCAAGAGCCGCGCCCCGCGCGGGTCCGGCAGCACGCCGGCGGCCAGATCGCCGGCGATGGCCAGCAGCTCGGCCTCTGACGTGACGGGGCGGGCCAGGCTGCGCGCCCGGGTGATCTGGCGAAAGTCCGAGAACTTGACCTTCAGCGTCACCGTCCGGCCATGCAGCCCGTGGCGCGACACTGCCGCCCAGACCTTGGCCGCCAGAGGGACCAGCGCCTCGCAGGCCTGATCCAGCGTCATCAGGTCGGCCGAGAAGGTGTTCTCGGCCCCCGCGGATTTGCGGATGCGGTCAGGGCTGACCCGCCGGTGATCGATCCCGCGAGAGATGTTCCAGTAATATCGCCCCGATTTCCCGAAGCGCCGGGTCAGGAAGTCCAGGTCCTGCGCCCGCAAGTCGGCGCCGGTATGGATGCCCATGGCCTGCATCTTGCCGGCCGTCGCCGGGCCGATGCCGTGGAACTTGCCGACCGGCAGCGACAGGACGAAGTCGGGGCCCCTGTCGGGCGTGATGACGCAGAGGCCGTCGGGCTTGTTCTGGTCCGAGGCGAGCTTGGCCAGGAATTTGTTGTAGCTGACGCCCGCGCTGGCGGTCAGCCGGGTGGTTTCGCGGATGCGGGTGCGGATCTCCTTGGCGATGGCGGTGGCGGTGCGGCCACCGGCCGTGTCGGTCACGTCCAGATAGGCCTCGTCCAGTGACAGCGGCTCGACCAGCGGGGTATAGTCGTGGAAGATCGCGCGGATCTGCTGGCTGACGGCGCGATAGACGTCGAAGCGGTGGCGCACGAAGATCAGGTCGGGGCAGAGCCGTGCGGCCCTGACCGAGGGCATGGCGCTGCGCACGCCGAAGACCCGCGCCTCGTAGCTCGCGGCCGCGACCACGCCGCGGGCCGAGGACCCGCCGACCGCCACCGGCTTGCCGCGCAGTTCGGGAAAGTCGCGCTGTTCGACCGAGGCGAAGAACGCGTCCATGTCGACATGGATGATCTTGCGCAGTCCGGGGTCAGGCTGCGCGTCGGGCGTCATGCGGGATACAGCCGCGCCTCGCCCGCCTGCATGCCGGGGCCGACGCGGTCGTGCCGGACATGGGCGATGGCGCGCCCGCCGGACTGGGTAAAGAGCGTGCCGACCTCACGCCCCTCGGCGGTGATCGGCGTGCCGACCGGGGCCGCGCCCTCGATGCGCAGGACGACCAGCCCCTTGCGAAGCTCCGTCTTGTGCTTCATCCGGGCAGTGACCTCCTGCCCCACATAGCAGCCCTTGCGGAAATCGACGCCGTGCAGACGCTCGAACCCGGCTTCAAGAATGAATGTGTCGTTGGGGATCAGTTCGACCAGCGTTTCGGGAATACAATGCTCGACCCGGAGGGCATCCCAATCGGTGCCGTCATCGCCTTGGGCGCCATAGTGCCGCCAGCCGAGCGCGGGGTGGCGCGGATCGACAATGGCACCGTCGGGCGCGGGACCGGTGCCGCGGGCGACGGGCATGCCGACCGCCTCCAGCGCCACCCGGGAGCGGAGCTTGTACATCGACAGCCGCCGCATCAGGTCGTCGGCCAGACGCCCATCCACGTCGATCAGAAGTGCGTCGCCGTCAGGCACTACCAGGAAATCGGCCAGATACTTGCCCTGCGGCGTCAGCAGCGCCGCCCAGCAGGGCGCGCGGGCGACGTCATTGGTGACAAGCCCCTGCAGGAAGGCGACGCGGTCCTCTCCGGTCAGGCGGATGATCTGGCGGGTCATTCTTGCTCTCCGAACTGCAGGGCGACAAGGCGGGCATAGGCGCCGCCCCTGGCCATCAACTGGTCATGGCTGCCCTCTTCGACAACCCTGCCGGCGTCCAGGACGACGATCTTGTCGGCGTTGCGAATGGTGGAGAGGCGATGTGCGATCACCAACGTGGTGCGCCCTTCCGACAGCCGGTCCAACGCGTCCTGAACCAACCTTTCGCTGGCGGTGTCAAGGGCGCTCGTCGCCTCGTCCAGCAGCAGGACCGGCGCGTCGCGCAGCAGGGCCCGGGCGATGGCCACCCGCTGACGCTGCCCGCCCGACAGCGACGATCCGCGCGGCCCGACGCGGCTGTCAAGGCTGCGGCTGTCGTCCAGGAAGTCCGTCACATGCGCCGCATCAAGCACGGCGTCCAGATCGGCCTGATCGGCGCCGGGGCGCCCCATCAGCACGTTGTCGCGCAGGCTTTCATCGAACAGCGCCGATTCCTGCGCCACGGTCGAGAACTGGTCGCGCAGCACCCCCAGGTCATAGTCGGCGACCGGCCGCCCGCCCAGCAGCACCCGCCCCCGGTCCGGATCGACCATCCGCGTCAGCAGGTTGAAGACCGTGGACTTGCCCGCGCCGGACGGGCCGACCAGGGCGGTGGTGCGTCCCGCCTCGGCGGTGAAGGACAGGCCGTGCAGGACAGGCTGGCCGTCATAGGACAGCCACACGTCCTCCAGCCGGATCTCGGTTGTCTCGGGCGGGGACAGGTGGGCTCCCGACCGGATGGTCGGCTGAGTGTCGAACACGTGATAGATCCGCTCCAGGCTGGCCGCCGCCGTCTGCCATGTCCCGGCCAGTCCGCCAAGGCGGCGCATCGGCTGGAAGGCCAGCGCCAGTGCGGTGAAGAAGGCCATGAAGTCTCCGACGCTGCGTTCGCCCTGCATCACCTCGTTCCCGCCAAGGGCAAGGACGGCGACGAAGCCGATGCCGGTCACGATGTCGGTCAGCGCCGGGATGACCGAGGACGTCGCGGCGACCTTGGTGCCGGCCTTCTGGATACGCGCGACGATGGTGCCGAAGCGCGCGGTCTGCGCGGCCTCGGCCCGATTCAGGCGGATCGAGGCGATGCCGTGCAGAACCTCGTCCAGGCGCGTCGCGCGCAGGCTGGCATCGGCGCGGTTCTGGCGCACCTTGCGGCGGATGTAACGCTGCACCAGCGCCGCCGGCATGATCAGGATCGGCGCACCGATCAGCGCGCCGATGGTCCAGACCGGGTCGATGGTCAGCGCCACCCCGAACAGCATCAGCAAAGAGATCGCGTCCCGCGTCGCGCTGGTGATCAGCGTGGCCCAGACCCCCTGGACTGCGATGGTGTCGCCCTGGATGCGCTCGATCATGGCGCCCGGCGAATTGTCGCGAAAGAACCGCTGGTCCAGCGTCAGGATATGCGCCAGCAGGTCGGTCTGCATCTTCGTCGACACCGACAGCGACACCCGCGTCAGCAGCGCTCGACTGGCGATCAGCGTGACGGCCCGCAGAAGGAAGATCCCGAAGATCGCCGAGCCGACCCACCAGATCGCGCCAGCCTGCTTGCCCACGAAGACCAGGTCGAACAGCGGCTTCAGCATCCAGCTGATCAGCGCCAGGGTCGATCCCTCGACGGTCATCAGCAGGAAGGCCAGCGCCATGCCGCCCCGATAGGGCCGCAGATAGTCCCGCCACAGCCGCCCCAGCAGGCCCTGCACCTTGTCGACCGACGGCGCGTTCCGCCGGCGCCTCGTGGTCGTGGCGACGATACGGGCGGGACTGTCCTTCTTCGCATCCACGGGCGTGACCGGCCTTTTCGTTGGGGCGGCCGCGCGGGCCTCGTTTCCCCAGCCATAGCCCGGACCCGCCCCCCGCCACAAGGTCGCCGCCCCTTCGCCCTGTTGACGCAGCCGGGGCGCGGGAATACCGATCCTGCACGATGTGAAGGAACACCGCAAATGAGCCTTGCCCACGGCCACGACCTGATCGCCATTCCCGGCCCCTCGCCGGTGCCAGCGCGCGTCCTGAACGCCGCGCATCGCGCCTCTCCGGATATCTATGCCGAACCGCTGGCACGGCTGAACCTGACCGTGATGGACCGGCTGAAGCGTCTGGCCGGTACATCGCAGCACCTCGCGCCCTATATCGGCAACGGCCATGCCGGATGGGAGGCCGCGACTGCCAACCTGTTCGATCCGGGCGACGCGGCGCTGGTCGTGACCTGCGGCCATTTCGGGCGCAGCTGGGCCGAGATGCTGGAAGCATCCGGCGTGGCGGTCGAGAGGCTGGACTTCGGCAACCTGCCTCCCGATCCGCAGCGGCTGGCCGACCGGCTGGCGAAGGACCGCCAGGGCCGCATCAGGGCCGTGATGCTGTGCCAGACCGACACCGCCAGCGCGACCTCGGCCGACATTCCGGCCATCCGCGCGGCGATGGGCGATCATCCCGCGCTGCTGGTCGTCGATGCCATCGCGTCGCTCGGCTGCGCACCCATGCGCATGGACGACTGGGGCGTGGACGTGCTGATCTCGGCCAGCCAGAAAGGGCTGATGTGCCCGCCGGGCACCGCCTTCGTATGGTTCTCGGAACGGGCGGCGGCGCGGCGGCGGGCACGGGTGTCACCGTACTGGGACTGGCACGCGCGGGCGGGGGCCGAGGCGCTGTGGCGCTTCTGGGGTGGCACGCCGCCGGTCCAACAGATCTATGCCCTGTCCGAGGCGCTGACGATGATCCTCGACGAAGAGGGGCTCGAGGCCGTGTGGTCGCGCCACGCTCGTCTGGCGCGGACGGTCTGGGCGGCCGTCGATGCCTGGGGCGCCGGCGGCACCGGGATCCGCCTGTCGGTGGCCGACCCTGCGGCGCGCGCGGCCTCGGTCACGGCGGTCTCGATGCCCGGCGCCGAGGATCTGCGAGCCTGGGTCACGCGCGAATGCGGCGTGACGTTGGGCGTGGGTCTGGGCGCGCCCGACCCGACGGCGGCGCTGCGCATCGCCCATATGGGACATTGCAACGCCGCGATGGTCATGGGGGCGCTTGGCGCCGTTCAGGCGGGCCTGACCGCCCTGAGCATCCCCCACGGGGGCGGCGCATTGGAAGCCGCGGCCGCCAGCATCGCCAGATCAGCGTAGCGCTGGCCCGTCCCCCGGCGCGGCGCTACTCCGCCGCCTCGGGGTCGTTCTCGGCCAGCCAGGCCTTCATCATCGCGATCTCGGCCTCTTGCGCGGTGATCACCTCCTCGGCCAGCCGGCGGATGTCGGGGTCGTCGCCATGCTCCAGCACCACGCGGGCCATGTCGATGGCGCCCTGGTGATGCGGGATCATGCCGCGCACGAAATCGACGTCGGGATCGCCTGACGGCAGGACCACCATGTCCTCATGCATGCGCAGCATGGCCTCGGCGAAGGCCGCATCGGCGGGCGAGGCGGCATGGGCGGCATGATCCTGGCCATGCGCCCCGTGATCCTGCGCATGGGCCGGAATGGCCACGGCGGTCGCCGCCAAGAGCGGGACAGCCAGACGGAATCGATGGATCGTCATCTTCGTTCTCCTGCATTGTCAGTTGGTTGATGGCCGATGTTGTGCCGAGCGGCAACTGACGTCACCGCACGAATGCGTCATGTGGGCAGGACGTGGCGCGCAAGGGTCACCAGCGTGTCGCCATAGCTGCGCCGGTCGATCAGCCGCAGCGCCGCGGGTAAAAGCGGCGGACGCGCCTCTTCCCAGACGATGAGGGCATCTGGCACAATCCAGCCCCCGTCGAGGGCCGAGGCGATCGCCCGCTCTCCCAGTCCCTGGCCGTAGGGGGGATCGAGGAAGACGATGCCGAAGCCGCTGCCGGGATTGGGTCCCAACCTCGTCGCATCACGGCGCAGCATCTGCGCCGCATCGCCTGCCCGCGCCTTCTCGACGTTCTGGCGGATCAACGAGCGCGCGCGGGCGCCGTCGTCGACGAATGTGACGGAGGCCGCCCCGCGCGACAGAGCCTCGAGCCCCAAGGCGCCCGTTCCCGCAAAAAGGTCCAAGGCATGCGCGCCCGGCAGCGGGTTGCCGTGGCTGCCGTTGATCAGCAGGTTGAAGATCGCCTCGCGCACCCGGTCCGTCGTGGGGCGCAGATGCGCCGACGGATCGCCGGCACCGACTTCGGCCAGCTTCAGGCCACGCATCCGACCGCCGACGATCCTCATGCCGACCGCCAGCGGGCGACCTGCCCGGCCACCGCAAGAAACGACCAGAAATCGGAACCCCGCGTCACGACAGCAGCGCCTTGAGATCGGGCGCGGTCGCGATCGCATCGGGATCCGGGCTGCGGCCGGCCTCGATCAGGCGCTTGCCGATCATGTAGGCGCGGGCGTCGTTCAGCGCGTCGACGGCGATCAGGCGGTCCTGCCGGAAATACCAGACCGAACCGGAATGATCCGACGCGCCAGGACGGGTCACGATGCGGTCGTGACCGGCGCCCAGGCCCGCGATCTGCAGCTTGGCGTCGAACTGGTCCGACCAGAACCAGGGGTTCGGGGCATAGGCGCGTTCGGCGCCCAGGATGTTGTCGGCCACGCATTCGGCCATGTCGATGGCGCCGCCGACGCTTTCCAGCCGCAGGCGACCGCCGTGATGCGGGGTGCTGGCGCAATCGCCCGCGGCCCAAATCGCGGGATTGGACGTGCGGCCGTGGAGGTCGGTGGCGATGCCGTCATCCAGCGCCAGCCCGGCCGTGGCGGCAAGGTCGGTGACGGGAAGCACGCCGATGCCTGTGACGACCAGATCGGCAGGGATGTCGCGACCGTCGGTCAGGGCGACACCGGTGGCGCGGTCGTGGCCGGTGATGCGGCTGATGGCGGTGCCTTCGAGGATGGTGACCCCCTGCGCCTGATGCAGCGCGCGGATCAGGTCAGCCGTCTGCGGCGCGGCGACGCGGCCCAGGATGCGCGGCGCGGCCTCGATCAGCGTGACGGTCAGGCCCAGCTTGCGGGCGACGGCCGCGGCCTCGAGCCCGATGTATCCGCCGCCGATGACGACAAGCCGGCGTCCCGCCTGCATCGGGGGCGCAAGGGCGTCGACGTCCGCGAGGTCGCGGATGACATGGGTGCCTGGAAGATGGCCCCCCATGGCTGCCGGCAGGCGTCGAGGCCGGGCGCCAAGTGTCAGCGCCAGCGCGTCATAGGAGTGGGCGCCCCGGTTCGTCGTGACGGTCCGTGCGACGGGATCGATCGAGGTGGCCGTTTCCGACAGGTGCAGGGCGATGTCCTGGTCCCGCCACCATTCGGCTGTGCGCAGCACCAGACGGTCGAGGCCCATCTGGCCCAGCAGATAGGCCTTGGACAGCGGCGGGCGCTGATAGGGGGGCGTGGCCTCGGCCCCGATGACGGTCAGGGGGCCGCCGTGGCCTTGGGCACGAAGGCGCGCCGCCATCGAAGCCGCCGCCTGCCCTGCCCCAACGATCACGATCCGCATGCCGTCCACCTTTGCCTGTCTGCCGGCGGCAGCCTATAGTCGCGGCGAATCCGTTGCAATTCAGGAGAATGCGATGACCATCACTGCCGGAGATACCCTGCCCCGCGGACAGCTTCTGCGCGTCGGCGAGAACGGCCCCGAGAGTGTCTCGACCGAGGGGATGATGCAGGGCAAGGTGGCGCTGTTCGGTCTGCCGGGGGCCTTCACCGGCACCTGCACCAATGCCCACATGCCCAGCTTCGTGCGCACCGCCGACGCATTCCGCGACAAGGGCGTCGGCCGCATCGTCTGCATCACCGTCAACGATCCCTTCGTCGCGAAGGCCTGGTCGAACCACACCGGCGCTGCCGATGCGGGGATCGAGGTCCTGGCAGACGCGGATGGCAGCATGACGAAGGCCCTGGGCCTGGATTTCGACGCGCCGCCGGCCGGGTTCTTTGGGCGCTGCAAGCGTTTCGCGGCTCTGGTGGAGGATGGGGTGGTCAAGACGCTCGATGTCGAGGATTCGCCGGGCGCCTGCAGCGTCAGCGCCGGAGAGAGCCTGCTGGAGAAGGTCTGATCCGAGACCGCCGGGGAACCTCGGGTTCCCCGGACTCCCTGCAGGGCGTCTGTTTTAAGAAGATGATCAGCCCGGTTTGCGAAATGGCGTGAAATCGGCAAGCGCCTCGATCTCGGCGCCCATCGCGTCGCGCTCCTGCTCGAGATAGCTTTCCAGCGCGCGCAGGAAGCCCGGATCGCGGACCCAGTGCAGCGAGTGGATGGGCACCGGCTCGTACCCTCGGGCCAGCTTGTGGTCGCCCTGCGCGCCGGCCTCGACCCGCGCAAGACCGTGGGCGATCGCGTGGTCGATGGCCTGGTGATAGCAGAGTTCGAAATGCAGGAAGGCGTGGTCGGCCACGCAGCCCCAGTAGCGGCCATAGATCGCGTCCGGCCCCAGGAAGTTCAGCGCCCCGGCGATGGGGTGACCGTCCTCCTCGGCCAAGACCAGCAGGATGTCGTCGCGCATCGTGTCGTGGATGCGGTCGAAGAACCGGCGTGTCAGGTAGGGCTGGCCCCACTTGCGCGCCCCGGTGTCCTGATAGAACTGCCAGAAGGCGTCCCAGTGATGCGGCTTCAGGTCATCGCCGGTCAGGTGGCGGATGGTCCCGCCGAAGGCCTGCGCGCGGGCGCGTTCCTTGCGCAGATCCTTGCGCTTGCGTGACGACAGGGCACCCAGGAAGTCGTCATAGCTGCCATAGCCGCGGTTCAGCCAATGATACTGCTGGGTCACCCGCGGCAGGAAACCCGCATCCGCGCCCAGGGCGGCCTCGGATTCGGTGCAGAAGGTGATGTGGGCGCCGGACACCTCCAGCCGCTCGGTCACCTGCATCAGCCCCGACAGCAGGGCGGCGCGGGCCTGGTCGTCTCGCGCCAGCAGGCGCTGGCCCGTCGCGGGGGTGAAGGGGACGGCGCATTGCAGCTTGGGGTAATAGCGGCCGCCGGCGCGCGAATAGGCCTGCGCCCAGGCATGATCGAAGATGTATTCGCCCTGGCTGTGCGATTTGGCGTAAAGCGGCGCCACGCCCACCACCTGCCCCCCGCTTTCGACGCTGAGGTGCAGCGGCTGCCAGCCGGTGCCCGTCCCGACCGAGCCTGACTGTTCCAGCGCCAGCAGGAAGCGGTGCGTGGTGAAGGGATTGCCGTCGCCAAGCGAGTCCCAGGTCCGGGCGTCGATGTCGGCGATCGAGGGATGGGTGGTCAGTGTCAGCATGTCGCTCATCCCGGCAAGATAGGGGCGGCGCGGCGGAATGTCAGGGGCGCGAACGTCGCGCCCCCCGGAAACGTCAGATGGCCGGGCGATAGCCTTCGAAGGTGATGTTGTCCGCGATCAGGCGGGCGGCCTGCTCCTCGGCTTCGCTGCGGATGGTCCAGGACAGGACCGGCACGCCCTGAACCCGCAGCGCGTCGACGCGAGGATTGGCCAAGTCGCCCTTGTCATGAGAAATGAACGACGCACGGAGGCTGTCGAAGTCGCGTACCTGCGCCAGATCCTCGCGCCGTTCGGGCGGGACATGCGACCAGTCGTCGGGGCCGAAGGCGCAGGTGGTCAGGCCCACGGGAACGTCAGGGGCGGCCATCCGGAAAGCGGCGACCATGTGGGGGTTGAACGACATCACCGCCACGGGACCTTCGTAAACCGCAAGCAGCTCGGCCACGCGGGCGGGCAAGGTGCCGACGTTCTCGCCGCAGCTTCCGTCCTGGTCCTTGATCTCGACCAGCAGGGGCACCTGCCCCGCCACGGTGTCGAGAAACTGCGCCAGTGTCGGGATCGGCTCGTCGCTGCCGTTCAGGCGCAGGCCCGACAGCATGCTCCGCTCGGTCGTGGCGATGAAGCCGTCACGCCCTGTCAGCCGCGACAGCTGATAGTCGTGAAACACCATCGGCGCGCCGTCGGCGGCGGGCTGGATGTCGCATTCGATGCCATAGCCCGCCTCGATCGCCGCGCGGGCGGCAGCGAGGCTGTTTTCCGGCGCCCCCGCCCCATGCAGCCCGCGATGGGCCAGGGGCGTGGTCAGGAAGCTGCGGGGAAGCATCAGGCGACCTCGAAGACGGCTTCGATCTCGACCGCGACGCCGAAGGGCAGCGACGGGGCGGACACCGCGGCGCGCGAATGGCGACCGGCATCGCCGAAGACCTCGACCATCAGGTCCGAACAACCGTTGATGACCTTGGGCTGGTCGGTGAAGTCGGGGGTCGAATTCACGAAGCCGGTCAGCTTCACGACCCGCGTCACGCGGTCCAGATCGCCGATCGCGGATTTCAGCTGTGCGATCAGCGCCAGCCCGCAACGGCGGGCGGCGGCGGCGCCCTGTTCCACGCCGGTCCCGTCGCCCAGCTTTCCGGTGATCAGGCCGTTCTCATCGGCGCTGATCTGGCCCGACACGAAGACCAGGTTGCCGCTCCGCACGAACGGGACATAGTTCGCGGCGGGCATGGGGGCTTCAGGAAGGGTGATGCCTTTGTCGGCCAGGGTCTGTTCGACGCTCATGATGTCCTCGCGGTTGGATTCGGGGGCGACCCTAGCGCGGGCCGCGTCACGCGACCAGAGCCTCGGCGCGTTTCAGGTCCACGCTGACCAGCTGGCTGACGCCCTGCTCCACCATCGTCACGCCGAACAGCCGGTCCATCCGCGCCATCGTTACCGCATGGTGCGTGATGATCAGGAAGCGCGTGTCGGTGCGGCGCGTCATCTCGTCCAGAAGGTCGCAGAAACGGCTGACATTGGCGTCGTCCAGGGGCGCGTCGACCTCGTCCAGGACGCAGATGGGGGCGGGGTTCGCAAGGAACACGGCAAAGATCAGCGCCATCGCGGTCAGCGTCTGCTCTCCCCCCGACAGCAGCGACAGCGTGGACAGACGCTTGCCCGGCGGCTGGCACATGATCTCCAGCCCCGCCTCAAGCGGGTCGTCGGATTCGACCAGCACCAGCCGCGCCTCTCCGCCGCCGAAGAGCGTCGTGAACAGCGTGGCGAAGTTGGCGTTCACTGTCTCGAAGGCTGCCAGCAGGCGCTCTCGCCCCTCGCGGTTCAGACTGCCGATTCCGGCGCGCAGTTTGCGGATGGCTTCTTCAAGATCGGTCTTGTCGGCGGCAAGCTGGTCGCGCTCGGCCTCCAGCGCACGCTTGTCCTCCTCGGCGCGCAGGTTGACGGCGCCAAGCGCATCGCGGGCCGTGCGCAGCCGCGCGATCCGCGCCTCCAGCGCGTCGGCGGGCGCGGCCTCGTCGATCTCTCCCAGGGCGGCGCGAAGCGTATCGGGGGTTTGGTCGGCCTCCTCGGCGATTCGGGCGCGGGCGGCGGACTCGGCGTCGCGGGCGGCCTCGGCGCGGGCCTCGCAGGCGGCGCGGGCCTCGCGGGCCTCGGATGCCAGCCGCTCGGCCTCGCGTTCGGCCAAGGCTGTGGCGCGGGCCGCGTCCTCGGCCGCGGCCAAGGCGTCCCTTGCGCGGGCCTGGCGCGTTTCGGCCTGAGCCTCGCGCTCGGCCAAAGCGACGCGACGGCCCGCCAGGATGGCGGGCTGGGCACCAGCCTCGGCCAGCTCGTCCTGCGCGGCATCGCGGCGCGCGGCCAGTTCGGACGCGCGTGTTCCCGCCTGCTGCAGGCGCAGCCGCCAGCCGGACTCCTCCTTGGCGATCTCCTGCAGGCGCTTCACGCGGGCATTTGCCTCTCGGCGAAGCTCGTCCAGGGCGGCGCGGCGGGTCATCGTCGCGATGCGCGCGGCCTCGACCCCGGTGCGGGCATGCTCCACCGCCGCCGCCGCCTCGGCGCGATTGGGCAGCGCGGCCAGTTGCACTTCGGCCTCGGCCAAGCGCGCGCGGGCATCCTTGGCATCAGCACGGTGGCGCTCCAGCTCTCCTCGGGCGGATTCGGCGCGGCTGGCGGCCTTGGCCAGTTCCGATTCGGCCCGCGTGGCGGCGCGGGCGGCGTCAGACAGCACCCTCTCGGCCTCTCGGCGCGCATCGCGGGCCGATCTCTCGACCTGTGCGGCATCGGACAGGTCGGCCTTGGCGTCCTCGTGGGTTTCGGCCGCCAATTGGGCGCGGGCCTGCGCATCGTCGACCAGGGCGGTGATCTCGGCCAGCTCGTTGACCTTCTGCAGGTGCAATGCGGCAGCCGAGCCCGCCTCTCCGGCCATGATCCGCATCCCGTCCCACCGGAACAGATCCCCCTCGGGCGTGACCAGCCGCTGACCCGGCCGCAGCGTCGCCTGCAGCGCCGCACCCCGCTGCGCGTCCGTCACCAGGCCGATCTGTGACAGGCGACGCCCCAGGACACCGGGGCCGTGCACATGCGGCGCCAGCGGCTGGACGCCGTCCGGCAAGGCCTGCGGCTTGTCCCAGTCCGGCAGGTCGTGCCAACCAGAGCCAGCAGTCGTCACATCTGCGCTCAGGTCGTCGCCAAGTGCGGCGCCGAAGGCAGGTTCATAGCCCCGGGCGACCTGCACCCGATCCAGAAGCGTCGGGCCGCCGGACCGGCCGCGGTCGACCAGGCGGCGAAGGGCCGCCATCTCGGCGCCAAGCGCCGCGGCCTCGCCCTCGGCCTCGGCGCGGGCGGCGCGGGCGGCAGCCTCTCGGCTTTCGGCGCCAGCGCGAGCGGTTTCCGCATCAGCCAGCGCCTCCTCGGCCGCCTCGACCCGGTCGCGGGCCTGGTCCTGCGCGGCATCGGCCTGATCCAGTGCAGCGGCCGCGGCCTCGCCCGCCGCATCCGCAAGGGCCACGGCCTCGGCGGCCTCGGTTGCGGCGTGGTCGGCGCGGTCGAACATGGCGCCCAGATCGCCCGCCAGGCGTTCGCTCGACTGATGTCGTGCAGCCAGTCGCGCGGATTCGTCCGTCAGCTCGGCCAGCCTCGCCTCGACCTCGCGCAGGGCCTCGGCGGCGGCATCGGCAACCTCAGCGGCGGCGTTCAGCCGGTCCTCATGGCCCTCGCCGGCCCTCTCAAGCTCGGCCTTCTCCCAGGCCAGGCGCTCGACCACCTCTCCGGCGTCGCGATTGAGAACCTCTTCCCGGTCGATGTCGCGGTCCAGCTGCGTGATGCGGGCGGTCAGGCCGGCGATGGCCTCGGCGGATCGAGTCTCGGCCTCGTCCAGGACGTCGCGCTCGACGGCGACACGCTGAAGAAGGGCGGCGGCGATCTGTTCTTCCTCGCGCAGGGGTGGCAGGGCATCATCGGCCTCGGCCCGGCGCGCACTGGCCACGCCTGCGGCGGTGCCCGCTTCGGATGCCACGCGCACGGCCTGCGCCAGCGCCTGCGCGGCGGCCAGGCGGGCGGCCTCGGCATCCGACCAGCGGCGGAACAGCAGCAGCCCTTCGGCCAGGCGCAACGCCGCGCCGATCTCTCGGTATCTGGCGGCGGCCCGCGCCTGCCGCGCCAGCGTCGCCGCCTGCGCCGACAACTGGTCCAGCGTGTCGTCGACCCGCAGAAGGTTTGCCTCTGCGCCGTTCAGCTTCAGCTCGGCCTCGTGGCGGCGCGCATAGAGGCCAGAGATCCCCGCAGCCTCTTCAAGGATGCGGCGGCGGCTCTTGGGCTTGGCATTGATCAGTTCGCTGATCTGGCCCTGACGCACCAGGGCGGGGCTGTGCGCCCCGGTCGAGGCGTCGGCGAACAGCATCTGCACGTCACGCGCCCGCACGTCCTTGCCGCCGATCTTGTAGGCGCTGCCTGCGTCGCGGGTGATGCGGCGCGTGATGTCGAACTGATCCTCGTCGTTGAAGCCCGCCGGTGCGCGCCGGTCGCGGTTGTCCAGCGTCAACGACACCTCGGCATGGGCGCGGGCGCTTCGGCGGGTGGTGCCGGCGAAGATCACGTCCTCCATCCCCTCGCCACGCATGGCGGTGGGGCGGTTCTCGCCCATGACCCAGCGCAGCGCCTCGAGCAGGTTGGACTTGCCGCAGCCATTGGGGCCGACCACGCCCGTCAGGCCCTCGCGGATGACCAGATCGGTCGGGTCCACGAAGCTCTTGAAGCCGTTCAGGCGCAGGCGGTCGAAGCGCAAGGATGCATCCGTCAGATTCGGGACAATGGCGAATTGTCCCTGCAGGACACCTGCGAGTCAACCGCGCCCCAACATCTCGCGGCGGGCGGCAAGGCCCCTACAAGATGCCCGGAGGCAAAGCTATCTGGCGCGGCAGGTGAGGGCCCGTTAATCTGCCCGGATGATCCGCATGCTTGCCATCATCCTGGGATTCCAGCTGGCCGGAGAGGTGATCTCGCGCGCCTTGGACCTGCCCCTGCCGGGCCCGGTCGTTGGATTGGTAGGGCTGGTCGGCGCCTGCATCCTGCGACCCGCCGTGGCAGAAGCGGTCCGGCCGGCCGCGACCGGCCTTCTGTCGCACTTGTCGCTGTTCTTCGTGCCGGCGGGCGTGGGCATCGTGGCGCACTGGGATCTGCTGCGCATGCACGGCATCGGTCTGGCGGCAGCTCTGATCGCCTCCACCATCCTCGCGATCGCGGCAGGAGCATGGGCCTTCACGCTTGTCGCGCGCCTGACCGGCACCGAAGAGCCTCAGGCCCTGAAGGATCTCGGGCATGAGTGATCCTGCCCTGATCTGGTCCTACCTTGCGCAGGGGCCGCTGCTGTGGCTGACGGCGACGCTGGTGGCCTATCTTGCAGGCGACGCCGCCTTCCGCGCCGCCGGTCGGGCCAGCTGGGCCAACCCGGTCCTGCTGGCGGTCATCCTGCTGGCGCTGCTGCTCTGGGGCACCGGCACGGACTACGCCACCTATTTCGAGGGGGCGCAGTTCGTCCACTTCATGCTGGGGCCGGCGACAGTCGCGCTGGCCCTGCCGCTCTACGACAACCTGCCCCGGGTGCGGCGGGCGGCACTGCCGATGCTGGCAGGGCTTCTCGCCGGATCGTCGGTCGCGGTCCTGTCGGCGCTGGCCGTTGCCCGCGCCTTCGGCATTCAGGGGCCGGTCCTCGCCTCGCTGGCGCCCAAGTCGACCACGGCCCCCGTCGCCATCGGCATTGCCGAAAAGCTGGGCGGGCAGCCGACGCTGACCGCCGCGCTGGTGCTGCTCACGGGCATCTTCGGCGCCATCGTGGTGACGCCGCTTCTGAATGCGCTGAAAGTCCGTGACTGGCGCGCGCGGGGCTTTGCAGTGGGCGTCGCGGCCCACGG
>JAYZBS010000017.1:0-11875 GCA_036338635.1 Pseudomonadota bacterium
ATACGCCTCGAATGGATCGACTGGTTCAACAACCGCCGTTTGCTTGAGCCGATCGGAAGCATTCCTCCGGCGGAAGCTGAGGCAAACTTCTACGCGCGCATAACTCATCGAAATCTGTCTCCGGAAAACACGGAGCGGTTCATTGTGTGTGCGGGCGTTGCGCCGACCACGGACCTTAGCCTGCGCCCGGGGTGATTTCTGACAAGAACGGCGGTGATGCGGAGATCGGTCCGACTGAGACTGTCCCGTTGCCGGAGCATTGCCCTGGGTCGGGACTGTTCCGAGTGATTCTAGGCAAGGTTCTGCCTGAGAGGATCGTGAGGGCACTCAGGCCCGCTTCGGCAGAAGGCGCAAGATGACGGGGATGATCGCCAGCAGGAGCACGATCCGTGCAAAATGATGCAGCGCGACGAAGGCCGGATCATAACCGAGGGCCAGGCCGATCGCCGCCATCGCCTCGACCCCGCCTGGCGCGAAGGCGATCCAAACCTGGCCGAGCGGAAGGTCGGTCAGCCGCGCCGTCACGACTGCAAAAAGAAACGAAAGCAACGCTGTTGCAAGTACGCTTGCCAACCCGGCCCTGATGAGGGCGGCGATACGTCCGCGAGCGATCCCGCTGATGCGGGTGCCGATCGCGGTCCCGGTCACGATGAGGCCGATGTAGAGCAGCCAACCGGGGGCCGCGCCTTCGGCCGCACCCTTCAGATGGGCGGCAGTGGTCAGCACCATCCCTGCCAGCAGCGCGGCGGCCGGCAATCCCAGCCGCCCGCCGATCGTTCCAAGCCCGTAGCCCAGCATCAACAGCAAAGCCAACGGCGCCAGATGCATCGCCTGTGGGGCGGGCCGGGCGTCCGCTGCCAGCCCAAGTGCGCCGACCACGATCGGAACCGCGGTCACCATCAGCAACAGCCGGATCAGCTGCAGGGTTATCACGACGCCCGCATCGCCACGGCCGTCCAATGCAACTGCGACGGCATAGGACATGGTGCCGGGGCTGGTCGCCAGAAGGGCCGTATCCGCATCGAGCCCGAAGGTACGGCGCAGGAGCCAGGCGCCGACGGCCAGCGTCGCGAGGAGCGACGCGGCCAGCATGCTGAGGCTGAGGAGCCATTCTGGTGCCCGGCTCAATGCCTCGGCCTCGACGCCCGCACCAAGCGAGATGCCGATGATCACAAAAGCCACGTCGCGCAGCCGGGTTGGCAGCGCGACACGAAGCCCGGCGGCGGCCGCGGCAGACACGACCAGGCAGCTGCCGATCAGGGGGGCTGCCGGAAGCTGGATCGCCGTCGCGAGGGCTGCGCCGATCGTGCCGATCGCGAGGGCGAGAGAGGTTGGCGCAAGCGCGGGAGGAACGCGGCGGATCATCTGCGAATTTTTTGTCTTGCCTTGGGTTGTCTGCCGCACAGGTGCGTCGGCCGCCCCAACGGTGGGGCGGCCGACCGTCTTGTCAATCCTCCGCGGCCGCCAGCGCAAGGCGCGAACGGCGCGAGAGCCATAGCGGGACGATCACGACCAGCAGGGCGAGGACATAGAGGATCACGCTCTTGTAGTCGGCGATCAGGATACCCCAGTCACCGCCCGAGATGGACAGCGCGCGGCGCAGGTTGTTCTCGAACAGGCCGCCAAGGACGAACCCCAGGATGACCGGCGCCAGTGAAAACTCCATCTTGCGCAGGAACCATCCGAAGACGCCAAGTCCCGTGATCAAGAGAAGATCGAACGGGTTGCCGACGATCGAGTAGATGCCGACAAAGGCCAGAATCGCGATCAGTGGCGTCAGATAGTGCTGCGGGATCGTCAGCAGGCGGGCAAAGAGGCCAACCAGCGGCAGGTTGATGACCAGAAGCGCGACGTTGCCGATATACATCGACGCGATGAGGCCCCATGCGATCTCGGGACGCTGCTCGAACATCAGCGGGCCGGGCTGCACGTTGAACATCAGCAGCGCGCCCAGAAGGATCGCGGTCGTGCCCGAACCGGGGATGCCAAGCGTCAGCATCGGCACCATCGCCCCGCCGGCCGCGCCGTTGTTGGCCGCCTCGGGCGCCGCAAGACCACGCGGGTCGCCGTTGCCGAAGTCCTTGCCACCAGCGCCGGCCAGCCGTTTCTCGGTGCCATAGGCCACTGCCGACGCGACCGAGGCGCCGGTGCCGGGCAGAACGCCGATGAAGAAGCCGATCAGCGACGAGCGCAGGATCGTCCACTTGGTAAAGGCGAGGTCCGACATCCGCACGAAGCTGTTGTCCACCGGCAGGGTCTTCAGCTTGCCGGTGACCTGCTGCTCGACCAGCGACAGCAACTCGGCCATGCCAAACAGCCCGACGACGACGATCAGGAAGTCGATACCGGCCAGGAAGTCGGGAATGCCGAAGGTATAGCGTTCGACGCCTGTATTCGCGTCGATGCCGATGGTGGCCATCATCAGGCCGATCACCGCGCCCAGAAGCGTCTTGACCGTGCTCTTGCCGACCAGTGAGGCCAGCGATGCGAAGGCGAAGACCATCAGGGCTACATAGTCGGCCGGCGCGAACTGCACCGCGAACGAGGCCAGTAGCGGCCCGAACAGCGTCATCAGGACGACGGCGATCGTCCCGCCGATGAAGCTGGCCACGGCTGACAGCGACAGTGCCCGCCCCGCCTCGCCGCGCCTTGCCATCGGGTTACCATCGAGCGTCGTCATCACCGCGCCCGCATCGCCCGGCACGTTGAGCAAGATCGACGAGATCCGCCCGCCATATTCGGCACCGTAGTAGATGCCTGCCAGCAGGATCAGCGCGCTTTCAGGCGGGAAGCCAAGCCCATAGGCGATGGGCAGGAGGATCGCCACGCCATTGATCGGGCCGATGCCCGGAAGCGCGCCGATCAACGTTCCAGCAAAGCAGCCGAACAGCACCAGCATCAGGTTGAACGGCGACAGGGCGACGGCAAAGCCCGTCGCGAGACCGGAGAGGACGTCCATCAGTCCGTGCCTTTCGTGAAGGATGCGGCCGGCTCTGCGGTCTCGGCACCGAAGCTGAATTCGCGAAAAGGACCGGCCGGCAGGTTGAGATCGAGCAGCGACACGCAGACAATGTAGCCCAGAACACCTGAGGCAACCCCGAACATCACCGCCCGCAGGGGGCGTGCGCCCAGCATGATGCTGACGACGCCGGCATAGAGCGTGGTGGACAGGATGAAACCGAGCGGTTCGTAAAGCTCGGCATAGGCGATCAACAGAACCAGCATCGCCAGAAGCCGGAACCAGGTCTGGCGCGCAACGCCCAGATGTTCGGTGTCGGGCTTCCAGATGATGATCAGGATGCAGGCAATGGCGACGACCGACAGCAGGCGGGGCCAGCTTTCGGGTCCGAGTGGGTCATACTGAAAGGGTGCGCTGATGGCGGTAAACGCAATGACCGCATAGGCCAGCGATACCAGCAGCAGCACACCCGCAAAAATCCGGTCTGCCATGGAGGCTCCTCCCAGAGGTTTGTGTGGGGGGCGGGGGCGATACGCCGTCCCGCCCCGAAGCGGCTCAGTTCTGGATGATGCCTGCGTCGGCCGCGATCTGGCGCAGCTGCTCGGCCCGCTCGCGCACGGATGCCTCAAGCTCATCGCCCGCCATGTTCAGCGGCAGAAGGCCAAGCTTGGTGACGGTCGCAGACCATTCCTCGGTCCCGTAAGCATCCTCGAAGGTCTGGACCCAGGCATTGTAGTCCTCGTCCGAGACATCCTTGCCCATGTAGAAGCCGCGCAGGATGGTCCAGTCGACCTCGAAGCCTTGCTCATAAGTGGTCGGGATGTCGGCGAAAGGCTCGCCGAGGCGATCCTTGGACATCACTGCAAGGACGCGGATCGTGCCGGCTTCGAGCTGCGAGCTGAGCTCACCCACATCGCCGGTATAGACCTCGATCGATCCGCCCAGAAGGCCGGCCATTGCGTCCCCGCCGCCGTCGAAGGCCACATAGCGCAACCCGCGTACGTCGCCTTCGACCGAATCCAGCAGCAGGGCCGCCTTCATCCAGTCCTGCGAGCCGACCGAGCCACCGGCGCCCAGGACGACCTGCGAAGGATCTTCCTTCAGATCCGCCATCAGCTGCTCGAGATTTTCATAGGGGCTGTCTGCGCGTACGACGACAGCGCCGAAATCTGCTCCGGCCGTCGCGACCCACCGCGCGTCGTCGATGGTCCATTCGCCATACTTGCCCGTCACCACGTTCAGGATCGAGCCGGTCGAGAAGGCGACGATTGCGCTGCCGTCGTCGGTGCGGGTCGTGTTGAACAGGTTGTAGGCCACGGCGCCGATGCCGCCGGGCATGAAGGTCACCTGCATGGGCTTGCCCAGCTGCGGCTCAAGCCCCAGCTGCGCCACGCGGCAGGTCAGGTCGAAGCCGCCGCCGGGCTGGGCGGGCGCCACGCATTCGGGGCGGTCGATCTGCTGTGCGAAAGCGGGTGCAGCCATGGCCGCGATCAGCGCGGCCGTAGCCGCGGTCCAGGTCGTCTTCATCGTGATCCTCCCTCAAGCGATCTTGATCGTTGCTGGCTTGTCCTCCGTCAGGATGCGAGCGTACCCGCGCCTTGCCAGTCGGCAGCCCTTCTAGCCGGTCAGCCTGACAGAGGTCTGTGGCGGGGTTGTCCTGGCGCTGACGCGAAGCTGACCGAAAGCTGACATGCCGGGCGGCAGTCGCGGCCGGGCTTTCTTCGTTGGTGGGAAAGCCCTAGAATTCATCCCATGCGCATCCTGCTGGTCGAGGACAACGATGATCTGGCCGAGACGATCCTTGATCGTCTGCGGGCGGAAAGCCATTCCGTCGACCGCGAGGCCGATGGCGAGCAGGCCAATGACCTGCTGCGCTTCGCCAAGTTCGACATCGTGCTTCTGGACATCAACCTGCCCGGACGCAGCGGCTATGACATCCTGCGCTCGATGCGGGCGCGGGGGGACCTGACGCCGGTGCTGATCCTGACCGCGCGTTCGCAGGTGGACGACCGGGTGATCGGCCTGGATGCGGGCGCGGACGATTACATGGTCAAGCCCTTCGACTTCCGCGAGCTGACGGCGCGCTGCCGGGTTCTGGCACGGCGTCGGGCAGGCACGGCCAGCAATGTCTTTACCGTCGGCTCGCTGGTTTTCGACCGCGCGGCGAAGCGCGCGCTGGTCGGCGGCGTCGATGCGGGCCTCAGGGCGCGCGAGGTGCAGCTTCTGGAAATCCTGATCGACAACCTGGGCCGTCTGCTGACCAAGGAGGAGATCGCCGACAAGCTCTACAGCTTCGACGAGGCGCCCAGCCTCAACGCGGTCGAGCAGCTGGTCACCCGCCTGCGCCGCCGGCTGGAAGAGACGCCGCTGGCGGTCAAGACGGCGCGGGGGCTGGGATACATGGCCTATGTCATCGAGGACTGACCGCCCCGGCTATTCGCTCCGCAAGCGCCTGCTTCTGCTGATGACCCTTGGTTTTGCGGGGCTTCTGCTGATCATCTCGCTCCTGCTGCTCAGCTACGCCCGCGGGGCCGCGAACCGGACCTATGACCTGTTGCTGGCGGGCGCTGCCCTGTCGATCATGGAGCGTGTTTCGGCAGGGCCGGCAGGACCGACGGTGGACCTGCCCTACTCGGCGATGGAGATCCTGGCATTGGCCCCAAGCGAAAGGGTTCTCTACCGCGTTTTCGCGGACGACGGCACGCAGATCACCGGCATGCCCGACCTGCCGGCCGCGCCTCACGGGCCGGCCGAGATGCAGGTCTTCTTCGACGCCGCCTATCGGGGCACCGAGTTCCGCTTTGTCCAGCAGCGCCGCCAGTTCAGCCTTCCTGCCGGCCGTGAATGGGTCACCGTCCAGATCGGTCACACCCGCGATGCGCGACAGGCGCAGCAGCTGCAACTGTTCATCAACGGGATGGCAGGGCTGGCGATGGTCTCGGCCATCGGGCTTGGCTTCGTCTGGCTGGCGATCCGCCATGCGCTGCGCCCGCTGCGCCAGATCGAGACCGACCTCAGGGGACGCGATCCTGGCGATCTGTCCCCGATCCACGCGGCCCCGCCGCGAGAGATTGCCTCGCTGTTCGAATCCATCAACGCCTTTATGGAGCGTCTGCGCTCCAGCCGGGCGCTGACCGAAACCTTCATCGCCGATGTCGCCCACCAGACCCGCACCTCGCTGTCGGCGCTGCACGGACAGCTGTCGTTGGCGGCGGACGCGGCCGAGCTGCGCGAGATGCGCCGCCGCGTCGCCAAGGCCGAGGCGCAGGCGCAGCGGACCGTGCGGCTGACGAACCAGCTTCTGTCCCATGCGATGGTCATCCACCGCTCGGAAAAGGCCAGCCTCCATCCGGTCGAACTGAAGCCCCTCGTGCGCGGCCAGCTGGGCGAGATGCTGCGCGACAGCCGGATGCGCGACATCACCCTGACCTTCGACGACGACGTGTCCGGCGGAAGGGACGTCGTCATGGGCGATGAGATCTCGATCCGCGAGGCGTTGCGCAACCTGATCGAAAACGCGGTCCGCCACGGCCCGCCCGACAACTGCATCGACATCGACCTGAGGCCGGGCCCCGGGGAGCGCGTGGTGCTGAGCGTGTCCGATGCCGGCCCGGGCATTCCCGAGGATCGCCGGACCGAGGCGGTCGAGCGCTTCACCTCCCTGGCACGCAACACTGCCGGCTCGGGGCTTGGGCTTGCCATCGTTCGGGCCGTGGCCGACAGTCACGGTGCCGATTTGCAACTTGGCACGTCGAAGGCCGGGGGATTGCGGGTGGCGCTGTCCTTTCCAGTGGCGCCTTCGGGCAAGGCGCCGCGGCGACCGGGCTTGCTCGTGGCCCTGATCCTGCTGGCAGGGCTTGCCGGCGGCGGCGAAGCACGGGCGCAAGATCCCGTGCTGGATCTCTACGCGGCGACCGATGCTTGGGCGATGCGGCCGCTGATCGAGGACTTCGAAGCCCGCAACCCTGACATCCACGTCGATTTCCGCGAGTTCCAGACCGTCGACCTGCATCGCACGCTGCTCGGTGCGCGGCCGGGGTCTTGGCCAGACCTCGTCATCAGCCCCGCGATGGACCTGCAGGTCGATCTGGTCAACCGGGGCCTTGCCCAGGAACTCGAACTGCCGGATGTCAGAACGCTTCCTGACTGGGCCTCATGGCGGTCCGAGCTGTTCGGCTTCACGGCCGAGCCCGCTGCAATGATCTACAACATGGCCGCCTTCCGCGACCTGCCGCTGCCCGAAACCCATCAGGAGCTTGCCAGCCTGATCCGCGCGAACGAGGACGACCTGCGCGGCCGCATCGGCGCCTACGATCTGCACCAGTCCGGTATCGGCTATCTCTACGCCACGCAGGACTTGGTGCAGGGCTCCGACGCACAGCGCCTGGTCGAGGTTCTGAGCCGCGCCGACGTCCGCACCTTCTGCTGCACATCCGAGATGGCGGCAAGGGTCGCGTCGGGTGAGCTGGCGATGGCGGTGAATGTCATCGGCTCTTATGCGCTGGACGCGGCGCGACGCAATCCGAAGCTGGGTGTCCATTTCTTCGACGACTACAACCTCGTCATGGCGCGAACGGCCTTCGTCCCGACCGAGGCCGCCGATCCCGACCTTGGGGCGCGCTTCATCGCGTATCTTCTGTCGCCGGCGGGCCAGCGCAAGATCGCCCAAGTGCGCCTGCTGCCGATTCTGCCCGTGACCACCGCAGTGGACCCCATGGCCGCGGCCCTCATCGAGAAAGCGCCCTCCTTCCTGCCGATCCGCCTGGGGCCAGGTCTTTTGACGTACCTTGACCCGCTGAAGCGACGGCGTTTCCTGGAAAGTTGGCAGGATACGATCACGTTTTACCCCTAATCTTGTCAGTTATCTTTTAACCTGTCCTCCTGAACGTCCCTCGGAAGGAGCATCCGAGATGAGCAAAAGCCGCTTCATCGATGAGGAGGGACCGTTGCCCCAAGGGGAGCCGTATAAGCCCGACGAACAGATCATTGGAGTGATCAAGGGTAAGCGGCAAGGAAACCCCGTGGCTTAGGGTCGTTGCGTGTCCGGGATAGGCTGGTGGCGTTAATCTGACGTCGAGGTTCCATGCCTACGACAAGTTCTACGCCTATGCCTGCGACTGGTAGCTTACAGTTAGGCCGTGCTCGAACGATTTGATGGTGCTCCGGTGGGGGAGCGCCGCCGGTGGTCAGATGAGTTCAAGTCGCAAGCCGTAGCGGCGGCTCTGGAGCCGAATGTGAACGTTTCTGCGCTGGCGCGCCGCCATGGAATCTTGGCGGCGCAGTTGTTCGGATGGTGCAAGGCCTTCCTGAAGAGGCAGAACATAGTCGCCCCCGTTCCCGCGGGTCCGCCGACAGCTATGGCAGAGATCGTGGTGGGCGAGGTGATGATCCGTGTCAGCGCGGACGTCAGTGAGGCAGCGCTGCGCCGGATCCTGCGGGCAGTGCGCTAGGGCCATGATGCCATCAGGTGTGAAAGTCTATCTTGCCAGCCAGCCCGTAGGCTTCTGCAAGGGTCCGGACAGCCTGCTCTCGCTGGTGCGCGATGCCGGGAGCGATCCGTTCAGCGGCGCACTATACGTGTTCTGGGCGAAACGGACTGACCGGGTCAAGATCGTCTGGTGGGACGGCACCGGCGTGTGTCTGTTTGCCAGGCGGCTGGAGAAGTCCTCGTTCTGCTGGCCGCGGATCGGACCTGTCCGTGTGCAGCTGGGTCATGCCCAGCTGATGGCGCTTCTCGAGGGTCTCGACTGGAAGCGGGTGCGCCCTGTGGCGGTGAAGGCGCTGGTATCTGCCGGCTGATCAGCCCGCGGCAAAGTGAATCACTCCGTTCCGGAAAAGCGATCCCTTGGGCCATGGCACGGCGGGCTGTGCTATCCTCTTTGGCATGCGCACCGATGATCTTTCCCTGCCCGATGACATGGACGCGGCTACAAGGCGATGGTCTGCACCATGACGGAGAAGGCGTCTGTGCTGGAGGAAGAGAATGCGGCCCTGAAGGCGCGTAGCCTTGATGCTGAAGAGCGGATCAAGCGACTGCAGAAGATCCTGAAAACGTATGATCGGGCACGGTTCGGACGCCGCTCCGAGAGGCTGGGCAGCGCCGAGGCCGGTGCTGACGCGGAGGCGCAGCAGTCCTTCGTCTTCGAGGAGATCGAGACCGGCATAGCCGCCCTGCGGGCGCAGGCCGGCAAGGGCCGGGCCTCATGTGAGAAGCGGGCCCCTTAGGCCGCGCAAGGGCTTTCCGCCCCATCTTGAGCGGGCACTGGTGGTGATCGAGCCCGAGGATCAACCGGAACATGCGGGCCGAGAGAAGGTGCTGATCGGCGAAGAGATCTCGGAGCGGCTGGATGTCATCCCGGCCAGGTTCCGCGTCATCGTGACCCGCCGCCCAAAATACGCGTTCAAGGATGCCGATGGCCTCATCCAGGCGCGCGCCCCTGCCCATATCATCGAAAGCGGCCTGCCAACCGAGGGGCTGCCGGCCCAGATCGCGGTCTCCAAATATGCCGATGGCCTGCCGCTGTTCCGGCAGGAAGGGATCTATGCCCGCGATGGGGTGGAGATCGACCGGCGGCTGATGGCGCAGTGGATGGGTCGGGTCGGCTTCGAGCTGGAGATCCTCGCCGCGCATGTACTGGACCAGGTCTTGCAAGGGCCCCGTGTCCTTGCCGATGAGACCAGCCTTCCGACCCTCGCGCCCGGCACTGGTGCGGTGAAGAAGGCGTGGCTCTGGGCCTATGCCCGCGATGACAGCACCTTCGGCGGCAGCGGGCCGCCCATGGTTGCCTATCGCTTCGAGGACCGCCGATCCGGAGAATGCGTTCGCCGACATCTCGGCGGCTACGGCGGCATTCTCCAAGTGGACGGCTACGCTTCCTGCAATCAGCTTGTCCGCAAGGACGGGGCACTGACGGCCCGCGCCTCGCCGGATGCTGGGCCCATAGCCGAAGGCGGTTCTTTGAGCTCCATACTGCTGGGGACAGCCTGGTCGCCACCACCACGGTCGAGCGGATGGCCGATCTGTGGAAACTCGAGACCGAACGGCGTGGCCTGGCATTACATCGATCCCGGCAAGCCGCAGCGAGACACGCCTTCATCGAAAGCTTCAATAACAGCCTGCGCGACGAGCTGCTGAACGAGAAGATCTTCGACACCCTGGACGACGCGCGCCGCAAGATCGCCCTCTGGCGCTACGACTACAACGCTGTCAGGCCGCACGCCTCGCTCGGCAACCTGACGCCGCTCGAACCGCGACGGAGGCTTGCGCTCCCTGATGGCTCAGCGCCCGGCGCGCTTGCCATGAAACCACCCGCCGACTACCAATCTCAAACCGGCAGACTCTCGTTATCATCGAGGGACCAACGGGGGGCAGGTCAGACCGAATGGCTGCTTGGAGATCTAGAGTATGACGCTTACCGGATCCCTGAAGCGCTGCAAGACAGAGGGATACGCTAGTGCATCCCGGTCGAAGGCAACGCAAGACCCCACCCTGGATGGCAAGCGGCGATACAAGGAGCGAAATCGCTTTTAGATCATGTTCGGCAAGCTCGAAGACGAGACGCGTCCGGCAACCTGCTGCGACAGATGCCCGAAGGTTATGCTCTCACCCATCGCCCTGCCGCCACAACTATGTCCCAGTTGTGCAACCTGGCGCAGTATTGCGTTTAGAGTTAGCGGCGCACGCCACTCGAGGTTGGCGAGCCATGTCACTATCATCATGCCACCTTACAGGGAATGGATGCATTGGGTGCGACCGGGCGGGCTCCATGCAACGCGACAAGTTCAGGAAATGTTTTGGAGATGGCAAGGTCGCCTGTCATGTAGAGACTTTCTGCCTCCAGCACCTCACCGGCCAGATCAGCTTTTACGTATAACCAACTATGATCATGGACGAGAATATGGAAATACCGCGAGCCATCGATGGGGGATCTAACAGCCGACACGTCCTGAGCGGGGATGCGTTCGCGGCCATCCGAGACGCCATGATTTTTTGAGACGCGGACGCCTTTGACGATGCACGGCCGATCGCGGTACTCTACAGGCTGCCAACTTTCGACGGCAAGAACCTTTTGAGTTCCATTCGAAGTCTTGATCAGCTCACCCTCACGAACGTTCTCTATTGCGACCCAGCCGCGTTCGAGCAGCACCAGCGTTCCTTCGCAGAAACACGGGCCGCCATATTCCGTCGGTGGAGAAACTGGCCTTCCACTGCCGTCCTGGCTAATTCCCAATACGGCAAGAAGGCCCAAGGGAAGAAGAGCAAGCCAATACGGAGCAGGCGAAGCAGCTATGGTATCAACTGGCCCTGCAATCTCGATAATAGGGGCAACGTAACCACCTGAAAATGCTGCAGCACCCCATAGACATGCAACGCCTGCTACCGTCGTTCCCAAGCCAAATAAGGGCAGGTGCGATATCCGCTGTTTTTTCTCCGTTTCGCCAGCGGCGGGGAAAGCGTCCATCATAAACTGCATCCATATCACCAATGAAGATGTATAGATGATATTGATAAATATAATTAGCTCTAGGGATGGCTGGACAGTTTTAATTCACGTCCAAATTGTAATTATAAAAAAAACAGCGGGTTGCATTTACCCCTACTATCTTTATATACAGCATAGTCTCAGTTGTCAGGTTCAATCGAAGTCAGCTCGGATTCGGCAATCCCCCCGTAGTTAAGTGGATGCGTATGTCGAATTTTCTCGGCAAGATCGACGAGGAGATTGCAAGTAAGAAGAGCCGTTTCACTGGAGCCCAGACAAGGAGCGTGCTGCTCGGCGTTGTTGCAGAACTGGGCGGGTGAAGGACTCACATCGGGAATGCATGCGGTCAGACGAACAGCATGAGCAAGCCGAAGCCCGCCCGCTACCGCACCTCAGACTGGTCCACCTATGACGATGCGCTCAGGAAGCGCGG
>JAYZBS010000018.1:0-9873 GCA_036338635.1 Pseudomonadota bacterium
GGCTAAGGCCGGTCGGCCGGGGACAGCGCGCGCCCCGGGTGGTTCCACCCCCCGGACCCCCTGGGGCGGAGGACGCGGGGCAATGGACGCTGCCAAGCCTTGGCGGTGCCTCTGGCAGACGAAAGGTTTTCGCGCATCGCCGTCCGCTTTAACCCGGAAAAGGGCAGCGGCTGGACGGGCGTATTGCAATACCAGGGGCACTAGGAGTCAAAAAATGTTCGACGGCTGAGGTGGGCAGAAATATCGCTGCTGCCCTTGCCCGCTGCGGCTTCGACCACGCCCTGTCAGTACAAGATCGGGCGGACTGCAGCATATGCCGATGCCGGCAGCGCGCGAAGCGTCACCGCCCGCAGCGCCGCCATGGGAAGGTTCTGTTCAGGCGCGACCGGCCGCGCCCGACAGAAGCGACGGTTCGATGCCCTGCGCATGCAGGGCGCGCTGCCACTTGTCGTCATGCATCTCATCAAAGATCAAACCGTCCTCGCCCTCGCCGATCAGCCAGCCGTTGGCCAGCATCTCGCCCTCGAGCTGACCCGGACCCCAGCCCGCATAGCCGAGCGCCAGAACCGCAGGTTCGGGACCACGGCCATGGGCCAGTTCCTCAAGGATGTCACGCGTCGTCGTCATGGCCAGCGCCTGACCGATGCGCATCCGGCCCTCGGGGTCCTGGCCGTGTTCGGCCACCTTGTGCAGCACGAAGCCGCGGCCCGGCTCGACCGGACCGCCGAAGCGCACTTCGATCCGGCGCGAGCTGTCGTCAGCCTCGATGCCCAGTTGCTCGAGCAGGTCACCAAAGCCGATCTCGGGCAGCGGACGGTTCAGCACCAGGCCCATCGCGCCTTCGTCGGAATGCGCGCAGACAAGGATGACCGACCTGTCAAAGCGCGGATCGCTCATCCCCGGCATGGCGATCAGAATCTTGCCGGTCAGGTTCCGGTGCTGCATCTCGGTCATGGGCGGACGTTCGCCGGAGGGGGTGGAGGGGGTCTTGCTCATCTGCTCTCCTTTTCAGTCATAGATCGGAACTGGCGCATGGCGATGCAAGGCTTGCGCGGTTTTGTGACTTCCGGTGCGAGGCCGCCAGCGGGTAATGCATGAGGCATGACCGGATTCGCAAAGCTTGTCCCCGCCCTGATCCTGTGCCTTGCCGGCTGGCCGGCCGCGGGCCAGATGCTGTCTACGGCCCCCGGCGACGACCTTCCGCCGGGGCTGCGGTCGGCGCGCCTGCTGCCGGGGTGGATCGACGATGCCGGAAATCGCCTCGCCGCGCTGGAGCTGGAGTTGGAGCCCGGCTGGAAGACCTATTGGCGCAGCCCCGGCGACACCGGCCTGCCGCCGCAGTTCGACTGGCAAGAATCAGGGAACCTTGCGGGCGTGACGCTGCACTGGCCGGCGCCGCAGCCGATCCGGTCTGGCGACACGCTCGAGATGGGATACCACGATCGGCTGGTCCTGCCGGTCACGGCCCGTCCGCTGGTGGCCGGAGAGCCGGTCGACCTTCGCGTGCAGGTCGAGCTGGGTCTGTGTCATGACATCTGCGTTCCGGGCCACCTGGACCTGACCGCCGCGGATGCCGGCACGGCGCCGGATGCGGTCATCGCAGATGCCATGGCAGCAGAACCGCAGCGGCTGAAGCTGCGCCCCGGCTGCGACGTAACCCGGATCGACGACGGGCTGCGCCTTGCCGTGGACCTGCCGCGGCCGGAGGCCGACCTTGCCGCGGTCGAACTGGTAGGCCGGCCCGAGATCTGGGTCTCGGGCGCCGAGATCCTGCCGAGAGACGACGGGCACCAGGCTGTGGTCGAGATGGTCGGTCCGACCGGACGGCCCTTCGATCTGGATCCGGACAACATCCGTTTGACCCTGGTCACGCCCGGCGGCGCCTTCGAGACCTTGGGCTGCGCCCCCCGAGGCTAGGCCCCCAGGCTTCGGCAATTGGTGGATCCTGGCAGTTCGGATATCTGGCGATCTTCTCAGGCCTGGCCGGTACCGTTCCGCCAGCGGTTCAACGACCGTGATCGTTGGACGTGGATCTTCCGGAAGCGCATTGGCCTTCTGAAGCTTGCGCCGGGCTGCGACGGTGTTGATCCGCAGCCCGTGGGCCCGAGCAAGGATTGCGGTCCACGCGGGCAGACCGCCGGTCGGATGTGGGCCGGGCATTGACACTGCAACGCTGACGGCACTCGGGATCAAAGTTCGTCAAGAAGAGCCCGACCAATTTAGCGCCCCCTGCTCCAGCCTCCGATTACAACTTGAGATCATCACGGGAACGAGAGCCCGGACGCAGGGCCGCTGTCATGGTGGCCGCCATGATCAGCACAAGAAGGCCCAGATAGGCGAGCAAGCCCGCCGGGACCGTCCCCGCGACCGGCCACCAGGACGGAAGCGCATGGCCGAGCGCCGGCAGGATCGTCACCGGCCCCAAGGCCAGCACCAGTCCCAGGACGGCGGCAAGACTGGCCGTGCGGAGCGGGGCCCGCAGCGGACCTGCCGCAAGACCGCGGCGGAATGCCTGCAATGCGCGGGCCAGGTCGGAACCGACCGCCAGAACGGCCGGCACGACCAGCAGCACCAGCACCATCCCGAAGCCCAGGCCATAGGCCAGCGTTACCACCGTCGGCTTGAGAAACAGCGCCTGCGACGAGCGTTCGTAGAGCAGCGGCGCAAGGCCCAGGACCGTCGTTGCCGTCGTCAGCAGAACCGGGCGCAGCCGGTCGGCCACCGCATCGAAGATTGCGGGGCGCAGGCCCCGGTCGCGGGCATAGTCGTCGATGGTCGAGATCAGGACGATGGAGTCGTTGATGATGATGCCCGACATGCCGATCAGCCCGACGATGGAAAACATGCTCAGCGGCAGTTGCCAGGCGGCGTGGCCCCAGACCGCGCCGATCAGGCCGAAGGGGATCACCGACATCACCACCATGGGCCGCGTCCAGCTGGCGAAGATCCAGGCCAACACCATGTAGATCCCCAGCATGGCGATGCCGAAGCCGGTCAGCGCCTCCCCCAGGAACTCTCGCTCCTGCTCGGCGAGGCCGGTCACGGTATAGGCGATGCCGAACTCGGCCGCGATGGCGGGCATCATGACGGTCTGAAGGCCTTGGGTGATCTGCGCAGCCCGCGCCGGATCGTCGCCCGAGATGTCGCCGGTGACCAGGATCATCCGTTCGCCGTTCTCGCGGCGGATGACGGAAAAGCCAGCCTCGCTGCGGGCGGTGACGATGTCGCCCAAGGGCACCCACTGGCCCGCCGGGCTGCGCATCAGCATGGTGTCCAGGAAATCGCCACGCCGGTCCACCTCGGGCAGCTCGACCGTGATCGCGCCGGTGCGGGTACCGACCGGGAAGGTCGCGGCCTCGATCCCGCCCAGGCGCTGGCGCAGGTCTCGGGCCAGGGCCTCGGTCGTGAAGCCCAAGGCCTCGCCATGCGGCGTCAGTTGCAGCGCCAGCTCCTCCTTATCGTAATCCATGCTGTCTTCCAGCGCCGAAACCTCGGGGTAAGTTGCCAGGCGCGCCTTCAGCGCCTCGGCCGCGGCCTTCAGCCCGGCCGCTTCGGCGCCGGTCATGCGGACCGAGATCGCGTCGCCCCCCGGCCCCGACCTGAAACCGCGGAAGCTGATCGTTTCCAGCTGCGGGTCCTGCGGCATTGCATCCTGAAGCGCGCCCACGAACTCGAAGCTGGAATAGGGGCGCAGATCGGGGTCGATCAGCTCGATCTGGACGGCACCCAGAAGGTCTGGGTCCTTCGTCTCGGCCCCCGGCAGCGGGCGGCCCGAGTTGCCGCCGATCTGGGTCATCACGTGGGTGGTCGGGTTCGTGCCGTATTCGTCGGCGTACTCCTGGGCGATTTGATCGATGGCGTCCTGCACCAGCCCCATGACCCGCAGCGTGTCGTCGCGCGTGGCGCCCGGCAGCATCGCGAAATTGCCAGACACGCTGCCCTGTTCGGGCGCGTCGAAGAACCGCCACGGCACCTTGCCGGTCATCAGCGTCGCCACCGACCAGGACAGGCCCACCAGGACCAGCGCCAACACCGGATAACGCGCCAGCAGGACCAGCCGCGTCAGCGGGCGGACCACGCGCGCGACGAAGGCATCCAGTCCACGGTTCACCAGCATCGACGGACGATCGTACCAGCGGCTTCGGGCGCTGTGGGCCAGCGCATGTGCCATGTGGTTCGGCAGCACCAGGAAGCATTCGACCAGCGATGCGACCAGCACCAGGATCACCGTCAGGGGGATGTCGGCCACAAGGTGGCCGAACTGGCCGCTGATCAGCACCAATCCTGCAAAGGCGATGATCGTCGTCAGCGTCGATGACACGACCGGCGCCGCCATGCGTCGCGCGGCGCGTTCGGCGGCGACCTGCGGCGGCTCGCCCAGCTTGCGGGCACGGTAGTCGGCGTGTTCGCCCACCACGATGGCGTCGTCGACGATGATCCCAAGTGTCAGGATCAGCGCGAACAGAGAGATCATGTTGATCGTCATGCCCGCCGCATACATCAGCGCCACCGCCCCCAGCAGCGCCGCCGGGATGCCAGCCGCGACCCAGATCGCCGTGCGGGCGTTCAGGAACAGGAACAGCAGCCCCAGCACCAGACCCAGCCCTAGAAGCGCATTGTCCAAGAGCAGCGCCAGACGGGCCGAAATCAGCTCGGCCCGCGCGCGGACCAGATCGACCGTCACGCCCTCGGGCAGGGTCGGCGCCAGCTCCGCGACGGCAGCCTCGACCTCGGCCTGCATGCCGATCGCATCGCCCGAGGCGCTGCGCTGAACCGACAGCGTCACCGCCGGCTGGCCGTCGACGAAATAGGCGACGTTGCGGTCGATACCCACGCCGGTGACGCGCGCCACGTCGCCCACCGTCAGCTGCGTGCCGTCGGGCATCGCGGTCAGCACCAGGGCCGCCACATCGGCGGGGCTGCGGGTTTCGGCGCCCGTGCGCACCCGGGACGTCCCCGAGGCGACGTCGCCTGCGGGCGTGGGCGCGGCGGCGGCGGCGATGGCGGCGGCGACCTGCTCCATCGTCAGGTCGTAGCGCACAAGATCTGCCATGTTCAGCTCGACCAGCGTCTCGGGGGCTGAAAGGCCGGTGACGGTCAGCCGCGTCACCCCGCGCGTGTAAAGGCGGTTCGTCAGGTCGTCGGCGATGCGGCCCAGCTGCTCCAGCCCGACCGGCCCCGAGATGACGACGTCCGCCACCTGGTCGCGCCACGCACGGCGCGTGACCTCGGGGTCCTCGGCGCCTTCCGGCAGATCGCCCGCCGCGGCGATGGCGGTTTCCACTTCGGTCGTGGCGCGGGACATGTCCCAGCCGGGCTCGAATTCCAGCCGCACACGGGCCGAACCCTGGCTGGCCTGGCTGTCCGTCTCGGAGACGCCCTCGACCGCCATCAGCGCGGGTTCAAGGACGCCGATGACGGATCGGTCCACATCCTCGGCCCCCGCTCCGTCCCAGCGAACGGTGACGTCGATCTGCTGGACGACCGTGTCCGGGAAGAACTGCGCCCGCAGGCGCGGTGCCGCGTAAAGGCCCGCGACGACCATGACCGCCAGAAGCAGGTTGGCCAGTGTCGCGTGGCGGACGAAAAGGCCCAGGATGCCCCGATGCTCAGCCACGGCCGGACCCGCTGCGCTGGACCTGACGCTCGGTCGCGGTGCCCGTCCGGTCACGGTCCGCGGCGTCGCGGACAAGGATGCCCGTGCCCAGCTGCGGCGCACGTTCGGCCACAATGCGCGTGCCGGCAAGATCAGCGGGGATCGCAATGACGACGTCGTCGCCCTGCCGGCGAAGTACCTCGACCACGACCGCCGTCAGCCGATCATCGGCACCGGCCACCAGCACCGTGCCGTCGGCGCCCAGGGCCGCGGCGGGGATCTGCGCTGCACCGGCGACAGGGGGTTCGGTGATGCTGACGCGGACGAAGTCGCCGGGGCGCAGCGCGGCGCCGCCATCGGTGATGCGCGCAAAGACGATGCGCCCCGCCGATCCCTCAGCGACCGAGGCGGCGGCCCGGTCAAGTTGTGCCGTGGCCGTCAGCTGGCCCGCGCTGCCGTCCAGCGCGATGGTGACCTCGTAATCGCCGAGGCTGCCCGCCGAGTCCAGAAGCCGGGTGAACTGGTCCAGCGACAGCGGAATCCGCACCTCGAGCGCGTCGGGATCGATGATGGTCGCCAGCTGTTCGTTCAGCGTCACCAGCCCCCCCTCGACCACGGCGACATCGGTCACGCGGCCGTCGAAGCCTGCGCGGATCTCGGTATCGGCCAGGTCGCGGCGGGCCTCGGTCAGGGCGATCTCGGACCGGCGCAGCGCGTTCTCGGCAGCGGTGACCGCGCTTTCCGCATCGGCCAGCGCCGCGCGACGAGAGATCACCGCCTGCTGCGCGGTCGAGGCCGCCAGCAACGCTGCCTCCTGGTCGAGGCTGGTGCCCAGGCCGCGTTCCGACAGCTGGTCCTGACGCGCGACGGCGGCCTCTCTCAGCTCGGCTTGGCGCTCGGCGGCGGCCAGATCCTCGGCCGCGATGTCGACCCGCCGCCGCGTGTCGGCCAGCGTTCCCTGAGCATCGTCGCGTTCTGCCTGGCGGCTGGCCAGTGCCGCCTGGGCACCCGAGGGGTCGATCCGCGCCAAGATCTGGCCGGCGCCCACCGTCCCGCCCTCTTGCAGGTCCGGGTGCAGATAGACCAGCCGCCCCGACGCCCCGGCCCGCAGCTGAAGTTCGCGCCGCGACACCACCTGGCCATAGGCCTGCATCCGCGGCGTCAGAGTAACCGGGACCAGCGTCAGAAGCCGCGCAGCATAGGCTTGCTCGACCGGCGGGCGGGCCGGCCCCGCGTCGCTGCCGCGCACCGCCACCGCCTGCCACAGCTGGAACCCCGCCAGAAACAGCAGGGCCAGCGTCAGAAATGTCAGGAACAGCCCCAGAAGGCTGCGGGTCAGGAAACGCATGGGTCGATGTCCATCTGCCTTGGCGGTCCGCATCTAGGGCATCATGCGGAAACGGAACCTAAACGGATAGCGAATCCAGCCGTTCCGCAAGGGACAGAAGGTCGCCCCAGGCCTCGCGCTTGGCGGCGGGGTTGCGCAGCAGGTAGGCCGGGTGCGCCATCGGCAGCGCCGGACGCCCGAACGCCTGCACCCACTGGCCGCGGAGCCGCAGGATCCCGCGTTTCTCCAGCGCCGCCTGGCAGGGAATATTGCCCATCAGCACGATCAGATCGGGATCAGCCAGGTCGATGTGACGGCGCAGGAACGGCAGGCTCACGGCAATTTCATCGGGGCTTGGGTCGCGATTTCCGGGTGGACGCCATGTCAGGACGTTCACGATATAGATTGCGCGTTCCGCGTCGACCGCGTCGCGCGCCAGCCCGATGGCCGCGAACATACGGTCCAGAAGCTGACCTGCACGGCCAACGAAGGGGCGGCCCTGTCGGTCCTCTTCGTCGCCCGGCGCCTCGCCCAGGATCAGGACACGGGCCTTGGGGTTGCCGTCCGCAAAGCAGAAGTTGCGCGCGCCCTTCTTCAGCTCGATCCCGTCGAAAGCTTCCTGGGCAGCGGCCAGCGCACCAAGGCTGCCGGCCGCTTGCGCCAGCGCCTCGGCCTCGGCCACTCGGGGGGCCAGATCGTCGCCGCCAGACAGTTCCAGCACGGCCGGTGGCGGGGCGGCCGCGGGGGCGCTGCGCGCCGGCAGGTCGAAACGATCGACGGGGGCGTCCATGACGGGCACGTCCACGCCCATCTCCAGCTGCCAGTCCAGCAGCGCCAGCGCCGTCTCGGCGTCCAGATCGAATCCCTGATAGGTCGCGTCGTCCATCACCGGCGCAGGCTAGGCCCCGGCGCGGCCCTAGTCCACCACCAGCATGTAGCCGGTGCCCCTGACCGTCTGCAGGAATCGCGGCTCTCGGGGGTCGGGCTCGATCTTGCGGCGCAGGCGGGTGATCTGGACGTCGATGGCGCGCTCGCTGTTGTCCTCGTCGGGGCCGCCGCGCCCCAGGTCGTCGATCAGGTCGGCCCGGCTGACGGGTTGGCCCCGGCTGGCCGCCAGTCGCCGCAGCAGGGCCGATTCGGTGCCGGTCAGCCGCAGCGGGGTGTCGCCCGACCACAGCTCTCCCTTGTCGGTGTCGTAGCGCAGTGCGCCCAGCGTCAGGAACTTGGGCTGCGCGATCTCGACGGCCGGGACGCGGCGCAGGATGGCGGCGATGCGCAGCAGCAGCTCGCGCGGCTCGAAGGGCTTGGGCAGATAGTCGTCGGCGCCGCTTTCCAGCCCGCTGATGCGGTCCTCGGTCTCGCCCTTGGCGGTCAGAAGCAGGATCGGCGTGTCGATGCGGCTGCGCAGGTCGCGCGTCAGCGCCAAGCCGTCCTCTCCGGGCATCATCACGTCCAGGACGATCAGGTCGAACTCCAGCCCCGCCAGCAGCCGCCGCGCCTGCGCCGCATCGCGCGCCATGCTGACCATATAGCCGTTCTTGCGCAGGAACCGGCCCAACAGCGCGCGGATGCGTTCGTCGTCGTCGACGATCAGCAGGTGGCAGTCGGGTGCGGTCATGGGGGCCTCAGCGGTCGTCGGGAAGATCCTTCAGCGCCTGATACTGCGCCCGCGTCTCGGGGTCCATCATCGCTTCCAGCACCTGACGGAAGCCCGCCACCGCCTGCGGCCCCGCCCGGCGATAGGCCGCGCGCATCCGCGCCCGCTGTGCCTCTGAGAGGCGGCGTTCCAGCGCGGTGCCGGTAGCGGTCAGGTGCAGCTGGCGTTCCCGGCGATCGCGGCGGCCGATGCGGCTGTCGACCAGCCCGTCTTCGATCAGCGTGCGCAGCACGCGGTTCAGCGACTGCTTGGTCACCCCCAGCACCGCCAGAAGCGAGGTGACCGTCAGCCCCGGGTCGCGGTTGATGAAGTGCAGCGCCCGGTGATGCGCGCGGCCATAGTCCAGGTCGGCCAGGATCGCGTCAGGGTCGGCCGTGAAGGCGCGATAGGCGAAGAACATCGCCTCGATCCCCCGACGCAGCTGGTCGTCGGTCAGGAACAGCAGATCCTCGCCCACCATCGCCTGAAGCCGCGCCTTGTCCTGCATGCCATCCCCGCTTTCCTGTGCCGCCCGATACGGCAGTCTTGTTGACTTTCTAAGCCGTGATTGCTAGCCGTCAAGCATCTTGCGTAACAAACATGCCAAATTCGCCCTGACAGACGCAAGAATCGCAAAAACGGGCGGCGGATGGAGACACACATGACGGCGGCTTACGACGATCGCGACGGCAAGATCTGGATGGATGGTGAACTGGTCGACTGGCGCGACGCAAAGGTGCATATCCTGACCCATGCGCTGCACTATGCCAGTTCGGTCTTCGAGGGTGAGCGCTGCTACAACGGCAAGATCTTCAAGAGCCATGAGCATTCGCTGCGCCTGATCGAATCGGGCCGCCTTCTGGACATGCCGATCCCCTATTCCGCCGAAGAGATCGACGCCGCCAAGGAGGCCGTGCTGAAGGCCAACGGGTTCGAGAACGCTTATGTGCGCGTGGTGGCATGGCGCGGGTCGGGCCCCGACATGGGCGTCTCCGCGTCGCGCAACCCGGTCCGCATGGCCGTCTGCGCCTGGGAATGGGGCAGCTATTACGGCGATGCAAAGTGGCAGGGCGCGAAGCTGGACGTCGCCAAGTGGAAGCGCCCGTCGCCCGAGACGATCCCGACCGCTGCCAAGGCCGCCGGTCTCTACATGATCTGCACCATGTCCAAGCACGCGGCCGAGGCCAAGGGCTGTTCCGACGCGCTGTTCATGGACTGGGAAGGCTATGTCGCCGAAGCCACCGGGGCTAACATCTTCTTCGTCAAGGACGGCGAAATCCACACCCCCCTGGCCGACCGCTTCCTGAACGGCAT
>JAYZBS010000019.1:0-50624 GCA_036338635.1 Pseudomonadota bacterium
CGACGCTGGCCCCATAGCAGCCGAGCGCCGAAAATGTCTTGAGATCCGCCTGAATGCCCGCGCCGCCGCCGGAATCCGACCCGGCGATGGTCAGCGCAATGGATGTGGTCACGTCGTCCCCCTTCGGCATCTTGCGGGACGCGACCAGGCAAAGGGGGGGGACAAAGGGCGGCCGCGGGCCGCAATCATCTGCACCGTTCCCTCCGCCGGTATGACCCGGATCAGGTTCGATGGGTTGGCTTGACGCCTCTCAGCCCCTTCACGGGACACCCCAACGGTTTGCAGATATCAGCCTAGCGATCGGCTTGGGCCGGTTCAAGGGGCTTCTCAGGTCAGGCCCGACAGGTGCAGAGCCATCCCGGCCAGGGCGGACCCGGCCAGCAGCGGAACCATGCCCACGCGCAGCCGCAGCGCGGCCACAAGCGCCACCGCTGACAGCGCTGCCGCGGCCAGATCGACCGAGGCCATGACCGGCAGCTCGACCCTCAGCGGACCTGCGGTAAGAAGTATGGTCCGGCTCCAGATCAGGTGCACCGCGAACCACAGCGCCAGGTTCAGGATGACGCCCACCACCGCAGCGGTCACGGCGCGGAGGGCGGCGGTCAGGGGCCGGTTCTGGCGCAGACGCTCCATGAACGGGGCGCCGAGGAAGATCCATGCGAAGCAGGGCGCGAAGGTCACCCAGGTCGCCAGCAGTCCACCCGCGGTGGCGGCCAGCAGCCCGCCGCCCTCGCGCAGCGCCGCCATGAAGCCGACGAACTGCAGCACCATGATCAGCGGACCCGGCGTCGTCTCGGCCATGCCGAGGCCGTCCAGCATCTCTCCGGGCTGCAGCCAGCCAAGGGGACCTGCCGCCTCTTGTGCGACCCAGGCCAGTACCGCATAGGCGCCGCCGAACGTCAGGACGGCGAGTTTGGAGAAAAACAACGCGATGTCGGCAAAGACGCTGCCGGGCGCCAGAAGCGCCAGCAGGCCCACCGGAGCCAGCCATAGCGCCAGCGCCCAGACCGCCGCACGACGCACCGCACCGGCATCTGGCGGCGCCAGCGCGGCCACCGTGGGGGCAGGGGGCGCCGCCTGCATCAGGGTGCCGATCAGCGCGGCACCTGCGATGACCAGCGGAAACGGCGCGTCGAAGGCAAAAAGCGCGACGAAGGCCGCCAGGGCGAGCGCCCGCAGCGCAGGTGTCGGCAATGCCTTCCCGGCCAACCTGACAACCGCCTGCGCGACGATGGCCAGCACTGCCGCCTTCAGGCCGAAGAACAGCCCTTCGACCACCGCCACGTCGCCCAAGAGGACATAGATCCAGCTGAGCGCCATGATCGCGACCACACCCGGCAGGATGAACAGCACGCCCGCGATCAGCGCGCCGCGCACGCCGCCGGTCAGCCAGCCGACATAGGTCGCCAGCTGCTGCGCCTCGGGTCCCGGCAGAAGCATGCAGAAGTTCAGGGCATGAAGAAAGCGTGCGTCGTCGATCCAGCGCCGCTCCTCGACCAGGATGCGGTGCATGACCGCGATCTGCCCCGCCGGTCCCCCGAAGCTGAGCGCCGCGACCCGTGCCCAGACCCTGAATGCCGTGCCGAGGTCGGGTTGCGCGTTCGGATGCATGACGTCTCCTTTCCCGGGTGGTGCCTTGCGGGGGGGATTCCGTCAAGCGCCGCGGCGGGCGCCGTCACATGCCGGTCATGGTCCGGTGGAAAGGTCATGGACTTCCGAGGACGGCTCGCGTATGGGACCGCTCTTGGCCCTGCAGTTTCGGGGCGGCGGGTGCAGGGTGGGCCGGTCGCAGCGACGATGGGGTCCGCTCACCGGATGCCTAGTGAATGGCGTCCCCGCATTTGGCGAATAGAATGACCGAACAGAATTTTCCCGCACCGCTTCAGGCGGCGCTGGCCCAGAAAGGCTATGACAGCCTGACATCCGTGCAGACCGCCGTGCTGGCGCCCGAGGCGCAGGGCCGCGACGTGCTGGTGTCCGCGCAGACCGGGTCCGGCAAGACCGTGGCCTTCGGCCTGGCCATGGGTGGCGAGCTGCTGGAGGGCGACCGCCTGCCCGAGGGCGAGCTTCCGCTGGCGTTGGCCATCGCGCCCACGCGCGAACTGGCGCTGCAGGTGGCCCGAGAGCTGGAGTGGCTCTATGCCGGGACGGGGGCGCAGATCGCGACCTGTGTCGGCGGGATGGACTATCGCAACGAACGTCGGGCTCTGGCCCGGGGGGCGCAGATCGTCGTCGGCACGCCGGGACGTCTGCGCGACCATATCGACCGGGGCAGTCTGGACTTGTCGGCCCTGCGTGCGGCCGTCCTGGACGAGGCCGACGAGATGCTGGACCTAGGCTTCCGCGAAGACCTGGAGTTCATCCTGGGTGCCGCCCCCGAAGATCGGCGCACGCTGATGTTTTCGGCAACCGTGCCGCCCGCGATCGAGAAGCTGGCCCGCGATTTCCAACGTGACGCCCTCCGCATCAGTGCCCAGGGCGAGGCGCGCCAGCACGGCGACATTGCCTATCGCGCCTATTCCGTGACCGCCCGCGACCGCGAACCCGCGATCTTCAACTTGCTGCGCATCCACGAAGCGCAGACCGCCATCGTCTTCTGCAAGACGCGGGCCAACGTGAACCACTTGCTGGCGCGGATGTCGAACCGCGGTTTCAAGGTCGTGGCGCTGTCGGGCGAGCTGTCGCAGCAGGAACGGACCCATGCGCTGCAAGCGCTGCGCGACGGGCGTGCGCGGGTCTGCATCGCGACAGACGTGGCCGCGCGCGGCATCGACCTTCCGGGGCTGGAGCTGGTGATCCACGCCGATCTGCCCACCAATCCCGAGACCTTGTTGCACAGGTCCGGCCGGACCGGTCGGGCCGGGTCGAAGGGCGTATCGGCGCTGATCGTGCCGTCGTCCGACTACAAGCGCGCGCAACGGCTGTTGCAGAACGCCAAGGTGGTCGCGGAATGGGTCAAGGCGCCCTCGGCCGACGATGTGCGGTCGCGCGATGACGAACGGATGCTGGACCATCCCGGTCTGACCGAGCAGGTGGGCGACGATGCCCCGCTGGCCGCGCAGCTGCTGGAGCGTTTTGGTGCGGAACAGGTTGCATCGGCCTTCCTGAAGCTGTGGCGTGAAGGCCGCCCCGCCGCCGAGGAGTTGATGGAGACCCAGGCCCCGCCCGCGCCCATGGCGCCGCGCCAGCCGCGCGAGTTCGGGCCGTCAGTCTGGTTCACCCTGTCGGTCGGCCATTCCGGCCGGGCCGAGGCACGCTGGTTGCTGCCCAAGATCTGCGATGCTGGCGGGATTACCCGCGACGGGATCGGCGCGATCCGCGTGAAGCAGGACCTGTCCTATGTGCAGATCGCCGCTGATCAGGCCGACCGCTTCGGCGACTTCATCGAGATCAGCCCCGAGGTGACGATGCGTCGGATGCAGGGTGAACCCGACCTGGACAGCGCCCCGCAGCCTCGGTTCGATCGCGGCGACAAGCCCGCGCGCAAGCCGGCGCCGCGCAGCAAGCCCGCCGACCACCAAGGGCATAAGGCCCGCGTCAAGGCGGCCCGCGGCGGGTGGGTTCCCGACGACGCACCGCTGGCCGATCCGCGCACGGAAGGCCCTCGCCCGCCGCTGAAGGCGTGGAAGAAGAAGTCCTCGACCACCGAAGGAGGCGGCAAACCAGCATGGGCGGCCAAGGGCAAGCCGCGCGCCGATCGTCCGGATGGGCCAAAGCCGCACCGCAAGGGGCCGAAGCGGCCCGGCTGACGTCTGACACCCAACACCGTGCATCCTGCCTGCGACATGGGCAGGGCATGATCGGGTTTTTGCAGTATCTGAAAGGCGCCGGGCAGGTTCTGTCCGGCGCTTCTTCGTCGTGCCGGGAACGGCACATGAAATGTCGCAATTGGTCTTGCCAGCTGACCGACGGGCCGCATAACCTCCGCCTTGCGCTGAACAACAAACCACAACAGGGAGAGCGCCTTTTGCTGGACAACCGCCGCGGCGACACGTTCGTTGCCTTTGAGCATGTGCAAAAAAGCTATGACGGGCAGACCCTTGTCGTCAAAGACTTGAACCTTTCCATAGGCAAAGGAGAGTTCCTGACCATGCTGGGGCCGTCCGGTTCCGGCAAGACGACCTGCCTGATGATGCTGGCCGGTTTCGAGACTGCGACCCATGGCGAAATCCGGCTGGACGGCCGCCCGATCAATCAGGTTCCTCCGCACAAGCGCGGCATCGGGATGGTGTTCCAGAACTACGCGCTGTTTCCGCACATGACCGTGGGCGAGAACCTGTCGTTCCCGCTGGAAGTCCGCGGCATGGGCAAGCCTGAACGCGAAAGCCGCGTCAAGCGAGCGCTGGACATGGTCCAGATGGGCAAGTTCATCAACCGCCGTCCGGCGCAGCTGTCCGGCGGGCAGCAGCAGCGGATCGCCCTGGCGCGGGCGCTGGTTTTCGACCCCGAACTGGTGCTGATGGATGAACCTCTGGGGGCGCTGGACAAGCAGCTGCGCGAGCACATGCAGTTCGAGATCAAGCACCTGCACGAGGAACTTGGAATCACCGTGGTCTATGTGACGCATGACCAGGGCGAGGCGCTGACGATGTCCGACCGCATCGCGGTCTTCAACGACGGGCGCATCCAGCAGCTGGCCCCACCCGCTGCGCTGTACGAGACGCCGGAAAACAGCTTCGTCGCGAACTTCATCGGCGAGAACAACGCCCTGCCAGGCACGATCGAGCAGCTTCAGGGCGACAAGGCTCTGGTCCGCTTGGACGACGGCGGCGTGATCGACGCGACCGCAGTGAACATTCGCGACGTCGGCCAGCGGACCACCGTCTCGATCCGGCCGGAACGGGTCGAATTCAAGCCCGAGATGATGCCGCAAGGCGCCCACACTATCGAGGCCCGCGTTGTCGACGTGGTCTATATGGGCGACATCCTGCGGGCCCGTCTGGCTGTCGCCGGCAGCGACAACTTCGTCATGAAGATGCGCAACACGATCGGCCAGACCCGGCTGCAGCCTGGGCAGCAGATCCGCATCGGATGGCACCCGCAGGACGCCCGCGCGCTCGACCCCACCTGACCGGCCTCGCGGCCCAAGACTGACGGCCAGAAGGCCGCGTTAGTTCCAACTGGAGACCCTGATGAAACGAGTTCTTTTTCTTGGCACCGCAATCGGTCTGGTGGCCGGTCCTGCGCTGGCCGACGTGAACCTGCTGTCCTGGGGCGGCGCCTACGGCAACAGCCACCTGGAAGCCTATGCCAAGCCCTTCACCGAGGAGACGGGCATCGCCGTCAACATGTCGGATGCCGACAACCCGGCCACCCCCATCAAGGCGCAGGTCGAGGCCGGCAACGTCTCGATCGACGTGGCCTCGGTCGAATATGCGGATGCGGTGCGCCTGTGCGACGAAGGCGCGCTGGAGATGATCGACCCGGCGATCCTGGTCCCGGCCGAGGATGGCACTGCCGCCGAAGAGGATTTCATCGACGGCGCGATCACCGAATGCTTCGTCGGCACCGACGTCTATTCGATGGTGCTGGCCTACAATTCCGACAAGTATGCCGACGCGAAGCCGTCCTCGCCGGCGGATTTCTTCGACGTGGAAGCTTTCCCCGGCAAGCGCACCATGCGCAAGGGCGCCAAGTTCAACCTGGAACTGGCGCTGATGGCTGACGGCGTCCCGGCCGACGAGGTCTATGACGTGCTGGCCACCCCCGAGGGCGTGGACCGCGCCTTTGCGAAGCTGGACACGATCAAGGACGAGGTGATCTGGTGGGAAGCCGGGGCGCAGCCGCCGCAGCTGCTGGCTGACGGAGAGGTCAACATGGCCTATGCCTTCAACGGTCGGATCTTCAACGCCGCGCAAGCGGACGGCCAACCCTTCGAGATCATCTGGGATGGCCAGATCTATGAGATGGAAGGCTGGGTCGTGCCGAAGGGCGCGCCGAACCGCGACCAGGCGATGGAATTCGTATCCTGGACCACGGCGCCTGCGCCCCAGGCCCGTGCGGCCGAGTTCATCAGCTATGGCCCTCCGCGCCGGTCGGCCGCGTCGATGGTCGGCAACATCGAGGGCACGGACCAGCCGATGGGCCCGCACCTGCCTACGACCGACGCAAACATGCAGAACGCCCTCGGCTCCGACCTTGATTTCTGGGTCGATCACGATGCCGAGCTGAACGAACGCTTCAACAGCTGGCTGGCCAGCTGAGCAGCGGGCCGGGCCGTACCAAGGCCCGGCCACAGCCACATAAAGGCCGCAAAAGGCCTATTTTTCAGGGAGAATATACGTGAAAACCACACTGATCCTGGGGACAGCGCTGTCCAGCCTAGCCTTCGCGGCGACCGCACAAGAGGTCAACGTCGTATCCTGGGGCGGCGCTTACGAGCGCAGCCAGGTCGAGGCTTATAACAAGCCCTTCACCGAAGAAACCGGCATCAAGGTCAACATGATTGCCGCCGACGATCCCGCGACCCCGCTGAACGCGCAGGTCGAGGCTGGGAACGTCACGGGCGACGTCTTCGACATCGAGGTGTCGAGCGCGATCCGCCTGTGCGACGAGGGCGCACTGGTCGAGATCGACCCCGCAACCCTGCCGCCGGCCCCCGACGGCACGCCCGCCGTCGACGATTTCGTCGAAGGCGCGCTGCAGGACTGCGCCGTTGCCAACATCGTGTGGGGCACGGTAATCGCCTACAACACCGAGAAATTTGAGGGCGACGCCCCGACCACCGCCGCCGACTTCTTCGACACCGAGGCCTATCCCGGCAAGCGCGGCCTGCCGAAGAACCCCAAGCGCACGCTGTATCTGGCGCTGATCGCCGACGGCGTCCCGGCCGATGAAGTCTATGACGTGCTGTCGACGGACGAAGGCGTCGACCGCGCCTTTGCGAAACTGGACACGATCAAGGACAACGTCGTCTGGTGGGAGGCGGGCGCCCAGCCCGTGCAGCTTCTGGCCGACGGAGAGGTCAGCATGACAACCGTCTATAACGGCCGCGTCTTCGATGCGATGGTGGCCGAAAACCAGCCCTTCGAGGTGATCTGGGATGGACAGTACATGGACATGGACATGTTCGTGATCCCGAAGGACGCGCCGAACCCCGAAGCCGCGATGGAGTACCTCAAGTTCGCCACCGACACGCAGCGGCTGGCCGACCAGGCGAAATATATCGCCTATGGCCCAGCGCGTAAATCCTCGGCCGCGATGGTCGGCATGTACGAAGACGGCAAGACGGAAATGGCGCCCCACATGCCCACGGCCGAAGCGAACATGCAGAACGCCGTCCTGGACGACCCTGAGTTCTGGGCCGACCATGATGCCGAGCTGACCGAGCGCTTCAACAGCTGGCTGGCTTCCTCCTGATCCGAACGCCGCCGCGCCTGACAGTGCGCGGCGGCCCCAAATGCCGGGGACGACATGGCCGACGCCGCACTTGATCCACATGCCGCCATCGCGACCACCGCATCAGGGGTCACGACCGAGCGGCTGACCACCGCCGACGGAAAGCCGCTGTCCCGCGCCTTGGCGCGCAGCCAGCGCCGGGCGCGGCGCCGGGCCTTCCTTCTGGTGCTGCCGCTTCTGGCCTTCATCGTCGTCACCTTCGTGGTGCCGATCGGCCAGATGCTGCAGCGGTCCTTCTATAACGACGGTTTCTCGGTCAACATGCCGCAGGTATCTGCATGGTTCGCACAGACCGAGCGCGGCACGCCCCCTGACGAGGCCGCCTGGAACGCGCTTGCAGCCGACCTGACCGCCAGCGCCGAGGCGCGCACGATCGGCGTCGTCGGCACACGCATCAACTATGACCTGCCGGGCACCCGGTCGCTGTTCACCTCGACCGGCCGTCAGGTCCGCCGGGGGATCGAGCCGCCCTACGACCAGGCGCTGCTGGAGATCGACGAGGACTGGGGCGACCCGCAGCTGTGGTCTACGATGCGAGAGGCTTCGACCCCGCTGACGGCGAACTTCTACCTGGCCGCCGTGGATCGCACCCGCGATGCGCAGGGCCAGATCGAGCAGGTCGAGGAGCGCCAGCAGGTCTATGTGATGCTGTTCTGGCGCACCTTCTGGCTGTCGGGCGTGATCACGGCACTGACCTTCATCCTGGGCTTCCCGATCGCGCATCTGCTGGCCACCCTGCCGATGCGCAAATCGAACCTGCTGATGATCCTGGTGCTGCTGCCTTTCTGGACCTCGCTTCTGGTGCGCACGACCAGCTGGATGGTGCTGCTGCAGCAGCAGGGCGTGGTGAACGACATCCTGGTATGGTTGGGCGTGATCGGCGGTGGGCAGCGGCTGCAGATGATCTATAACCAGACCGGCACGATCATCGCGATGACGCATATCCTGCTGCCCTTCATGATCCTGCCGCTCTATTCCGTGATGCGTACGATCAATCCGTCCTATGTTCGCGCGGCGCGCAGCCTAGGGGCGACCAGCTGGACGGCCTTCCGTCGCATCTATTTCCCGCAGACGCTGCCGGGGCTGGGGGCGGGGGCCATGCTGGTCTTCATCCTGGCGGTCGGCTACTACATCACGCCCGCGCTGGTCGGCGGGTCGTCGGGGCAGCTGATCTCGAACATGATCGCAATGCACATGACCGATACGCTGAACTGGTCGATGGCGGCAGCGCTGGCGGCGATCCTGCTGGCCGCGGTGCTGGTCCTCTATTGGCTCTACGACCGCCTTGTCGGCGTCGACAATCTGAAACTGGGGTAATCCATGGCCGTTCCGACCTATGCAAGCCCGCTGGAGCGTGTCTGGCACTATACCTACCTGGCGATCTGCGCGGCGATCTTCTTCTTCCTGATTGCGCCGATCATTGTCATCATCCCGCTGTCCTTCAACGTAGAGCCGTATTTCACCTTCACCGACAAGATGCTGTCGCTGGACCCCGAGGGGTACAGCATGCGCTGGTATCGCAGCCTGCTGACCTTCGGGATGCAGAACCCCGACAGCGCGGGCTGGGCCTTCTGGTCGGATGCCTGGGCGAATGCGAAATGGGTGCAGGCGGCGAAGAACTCGATCATCATCGGGGTTTTCTCGACGCTGGTGGCGACGGTGCTGGGCACGCTGGCGGCGCTTGGCCTGTCACGGCCAGAGATGCCGTTCAGACGCGCGATCATGGCGATCCTGATCTCGCCCATGATCGTGCCGCTGATCATCACGGCGACGGGGATGTTCTTCTTCTATTCCAACCCCTGCGAGCTTTTGACCTTCTTCGGCCTTTCGCCGTCCTGCGGCCGGCTGGCCGGCACCTACCTGGGCGTAATCCTGGCCCATGCGACGCTTGGTATCCCCTTCGTGATCATCACCGTGACGGCGACGCTGGTGGGCTTTGATCAATCGCTGAACCGCGCCGCGGCCAGCCTGGGGGCGAACCCGCGGACGACGTTCTTCCGGGTGACGATGCCGCTGATCCTGCCGGGCGTCATCTCTGGCGGCCTCTTCGCCTTCGTGACCTCGTTTGACGAGGTCGTGGCCGTCCTCTTCATCGCAGGACCCGAGCAGCAAACCATTCCCCGGCAGATGTGGAACGGCATTCGCGAGCAGATCAGTCCTGCGATCTTGGCGGTGGCGACGCTGCTGGTGATCTTCTCGATCCTGCTGCTGACCACGGTAGAGCTGTTGCGCCGGCGGTCGGAACGCATTCGCGGCGTCACGCCCCGATGACCCCGCAGGAGCTTGAGGACGAGGACGCGCGGCCTCGTCCCGGTCCATGGCCGGGTGCGGGACGTGCGGAACGGGCCCATGGCCGGCGGCTGGCGGCGATCCACGGCATGTACCGGGCCGAACTGTCCGCCGTAGCGAACTTGATGCAGGCGATCCGGCAGGGGGAGTCACATCCGGACGCCTTGGCCCCGGCCGTCGCGGACACGCAGATTGCCCGCAACTTCCGACAGTTCGGCACCGCCTGCGGCCGCGACTGTGCCCTGCTGATGAACCACCACGACATCGAGGAAGCGTGGATGTTCCCGCCACTGGAGGAGCGGGGCGGCGACCTTCTGGCACCGGTCATGGCGCGACTGCGGGCCGAGCATCGGGTTATTCACGACCTGATCGAGGATCTGCACAAGTCCGCTGAGGAACTGGTCGCCGATCCGGGCGGACCGACCTTCGACGTCTGCGCGACCCGCTTCGCCGCCTTGGACCGGGCTGTCCGGTCCCATTTCGGATACGAGGAGACGGTTCTGGAGGAGCCGTTGGGTGCGCTTCGCATACCGATCTGACCTCAGGGCAGCACCGACAGCCACATCCAGACCGTCACCGTCGACAGCGCCGTCGCCAGCAGCACGCTGGACGCCGCAACCCGCCGCGCGGCGCCATAAATGTTGGCGAATAAATAGGCGTTGACCCCCGGCGCCATCGCCGCAGTCAAGACCGCCGATCGCGTTCCCGCGACATCAAGACCAAAGGCCCCCGCCATGCCGAAGGTGATCGCGGGATGCAGGATCAGGCTGACGGCGCAGCACATCGCGATGGTCGCCATGTCGCCTTCGGGGCGATAGCGATGCAGGATGCCGCCCAAGCCGAACAGTGCGGCGGGCAGGGCGGCGCGCGCGACCATGTCGACGGCGTCCCAGAAGCCTTGTGGCATGACCAAGCCCGCCTGCATCAGCAGGTTCATGGTCAGCCCCGCAAGGATACCGATCACCAGTGACGTCCGCAGCACGCCCGACAGCGCTCGCAGCGCCACGCGGCCTGCGGACAGACCCGTTCCACGGGCGCGCGTGAACTCCATCACCGTGATCCCGAAGGTGTAGAGCATCGGTGAATGCAGCGCGATGATCGCCCAGTTCCCCGTCAGCGCATCGGGCCCGTAGGCTCGCTCCGTGATCGGCACACCCAGCAGCAGGCTGTTCGAGAACAAGCACACGAAACCGATGGCGACGCTTTCGACGCCCGACCGGCGAAACATGAAACGCGCACCGGCCCATCCGGCGGCAAAACCGCCGAAGGCGCCGGTATAGAATGGCAGCAGCAGTTGCGCCCTGAACTCTGACCCCAGGTCCAGCCGCGCCATTGACGCAAAAAGCAGTGTCGGGACGGCAAAGTTCTGGGCGAAGTTCATCAGTCCGTCGACAGCGCCTGGTTTGAACCAGCCTCGCCAGGCGACCAGATAGCCGAAGCCCACTACCAGGAAAACCGGCAGGATGATCGTGAAAAGCGCGCTCATAGAGCGGCGGGCAAGCCAGGCGTGCGGGAGTCAGTCTCGATCCGGAGACCGTCGAAGGCGGGGATGACATGGTCGGGCGTCTCAGCCGCGACGGTCGCGTAATCCATGTCGATATGCATGTTTGTCAGCACCGCGTGGGGGCTTCCAGCGCGGGCAATCCAGTCGAGCGCAAGCGCCAGATGGGCGTGGCTGGGATGCGGCTGCGGGCGCAGGGCGTCGCAGATGAAGACCGGCGCACCCTGGATCAGCGGCCAAGCGGCCTCGGGAATGGCCGAGACGTCGGGCAGATAGACCAGGCCGCCGATGCGGAAGCCAAGCGCCGTGATCTCTCCATGCTGAACGCGGAAGGGGATCAGCGAGATCCGCCCGCCCGGGCCGTCGATGTCAATGCGACCCTCGATCGGGTTCAGCGTGCAGATCGGCGAATAGAAGCTTCCCTCGGGGGTCTGGAAGACATAGCCGAAGCGCGCCATCAAAGCCTCGGCCGTCGGTGCATCGGCCCAGAGAGGCAGGATCTGACGCGAATTGAAGACCAGCTGCCGAAGGTCGTCGATCCCGTGGACATGGTCGGCATGCGCATGCGTATAGACCACCGCATCCAGCGTCGCGATGCCGGCGTCCAGAAGCTGCGGGACGAGGTCCGGGCCGGTGTCGATCAGCACCTGCGTCGTGCCGCCCGCTCCCTCGCGCTCGACCAGAAGCGAGCAGCGGCGGCGGCGGTTTTTCGGCTCATCAGGGTCGCAGGCGCCCCAGCGGTCGCCAAGGCGCGGCACGCCGCCCGACGATCCGCATCCAAGGATGGTTGCGCGGATCATGAGGCAGCCTTCCAGAAGAGCCGGTCGAAGTTCCGCGACGTCGCCTCGGCGAATTCGGGGAGAGACAGGCCGAAGACCTCGGCGCCCTTCGCGGCCGTGTGGGCGACATAGGCGGGTTCGTTGCGCCGACCGCGATGTGGCGGCGGGGCAAGATAGGGGCTGTCAGTCTCGACCAGGATGCGGTCGAGGGGTGCGGCGGCGAAGATATCGCGCAGCTCGGCCGAGCGGGGGAAGGCCGCAATGCCCGACATGGACAGGTAGAATCCCAGATCCAGCGTGGCGCGCGCCAGGACCGCGCCTGAACTGAAGCAGTGCATCACGCAGTCGAAGGCGCCAGCACGGTGTTCGTCAGTCAAGATGCGGGCCATGTCCTCGTCGGCGTCACGGGCGTGGATGATCAGGGGCAGGCGGGTGCGGCGGGCCGCCTCGATATGGATGCGCAGGCTTTCCTGCTGCTGAACTGCACTGTCCGCCGTATAGTGGTAGTCGAGGCCGGTTTCGCCGATACCAACGAACTTGGGGTGATCGGCCAGCGCTACAAGCTGCTCGACGGTGGCCATGGGCTCGTCGGCGACGCTCATCGGATGGGTGCCGGCGGCGTAGAAGACGCCGTCATGGGCCTCGGCCAGGGCGCGGACGGCAGGCTCCTGGCGCAAGCGGGTGCAGATCGTGACCATCCGACCGACACCTGCGGCGCGGGCGCGCTCGATCAGCGGGCCGTGTTCGCCGTCGAAATCCGGGAAGTCCAGATGGCAATGGCTGTCTACCAGCGACAAGGGGGTCGCGTCCTGCATCGTTCAACCTCGGCTTGGTGGGGCAGACGCGGCGGGCGGCAGCTGCGCCAGTTCCAGCACCATATCCATCACCAGCGCCGCAGGGTCAAGGTTGACCGCCCGCCCGGTCCGGGCCCGCGCCGAGAGCCGCGCCTGCGCCTCGGCCCAGATACGCGCCGCGTGGTCGTCGGGCGACAGCCGCGCCATCAACGTGCCTTCGGCCCGCGCAGCCTGGGGCAGGGGTGCGCCCATCAGTCCCGCGCGCGCCATGCGGGTCAGAAACCGGTCGAGGATGGTGATCGTCAGGTCGAAGGGGTCGCCATCCGCCGCTGCGCGGCCTGCAGCGCCATCGGCGAATTTCGCCGCCGCCAGCCGGTCCAGGCGCGGCAGGCCAGCGAAAAGGTCGACAAGCTCCTGATAGCGGTCCAGCCCGCCCTGGCCGGCCAGCCGCAGCGCCTCTCCGACCGAGCCGTCGGACAGGGCGGCCAGCGCCTCGGCATCCTCGTCGATGCCCATTCCAGAGAGGATGCTGGCCATCTGCCGCGGCTTCAGCGGCGACAGCCGCAGCGTGCGGCAGCGCGACCGGATCGTCGGAAGCAGGCGGGCCGGCTGGTGGGCGATCATCAGGATCAGCGCGTCGGCGGGCGGTTCCTCCAGCACCTTCAACAGGGCGTTGGCAGCGGCGACGTTCATGTCGTCGGCCGCATCGATGATGGCAACGCGTCGACCGCCCTCGGCCGAGGAGAGATGAAAGAAGGACAAGAGGCGCCGGATCTCGTCCACGGTGATCTCGGCACGCAGGCGGCCGGTCTTGTCGTCCCACGGGCGGCGGACCAGCTGCAGGCGCGGCTCGGACATGGCGGTGACGCGGCGGGCCTCGGGGGCGTCGGGGTCGACCGAGAGATCGGGGCTGTCGGCGCCCGACAGCAGCCACCGCGCAATGGACCAGGCCAGCGTCGCCTTGCCGACGCCGCGCGGGCCGGTCAGCAGCCAGGCATGGTGCAGCCGCCCCCCCTTTACCGCGTCGGTAAATGTAGCGATGGCCGGATCCTGTCCGATCACGCGCGCCGTATGGCGTGGATGCGGTGCGCCGGGAACGCGGTCGGGTTCGGGAATGTCCTCGACAGCTGTCTTCACAAGGCGGCCCTGACGCGGGTGGCGACCTGTTCAGTGCTCCCGCTACCGTCGATCAGCGCAACGCGGCCGGGATATTCGTCGGCCAGCGCACGAAAGCCAAGGGCAAGGCGTTCCTGGAACTGCAGCCCCAGGCTTTCGAAGCGGTCCTCGGACCCGCCGCGGGCGTTGCCGCGGGCCAGCCCGGTGGCGGGGTCGATGTCGATCACGAAGGTCCGGTCAGGTTCGACCCCGATCATCAGCGCGTGCAGGCTGTCGACGATCCGGCGCAGATCGCCGCGCGCGGCCCCCTGATAGACGCGGGTGCTGTCTGCGAAGCGGTCGGTGACGACCACGCGGCCCTGCGCAAGGGCAGGGCGGATGCTGCGCTCCAGGTGATCGCGGCGGGCAGCCGTGAACAGCAGGCACTCGGTCTCGGGTGACCAGCGTTCGCCGGCACCTTCGACCAAGAGCCTGCGGATTTCCTCGGCGCCGGGGCTGCCGCCGGGTTCGCGGGTCAGCAGGACGTCGCGACCCTCTGCGCGCAGAGCCTCGGCCAGAAGGCGGGCCTGCGTGGTCTTTCCGCTGCCGTCGATCCCCTCGAAGCTGATCAGCATCAGCTGCCGGCGGCGTTGATCGCGCGCTGTCCCAGATGCATCACTGCGCCCTTCACTCGGCCTATGAAGCCGGCCTCGGGGATGTCCGCGGTCGCGATCAGAGGCGTGACCGTATCCGGCGTTCCGGGGATGGTGACCACCAGTTGTCCAAGCGTTTCGCCCTGGCGGATCGGTGCGGGAATGGGCGATTCATAGACGACCTCGACCCGGACCTGGTCCTGCGCGCCGGCGGGCACAAGGACGTTGACACCGCTTTCCGTGGTCAGGCCCACACGGCCCGCAGTGCCCAGCCAGACCGGTGCCTCGACCACATTCTCACCCGCCGGAACCAGCGTGCTCATGGTGAATTCGCGAAAGGCCCAGTTCACCAGCCGCTCGGATTCCTCGGCCCTTGCGCGGTCCGAAGGCAGGCCCGAGATCACGAAGATCACCCGCCGCCCGTCCTGGACCGCCGATCCGACAAGGCCATAGCCCGCCTCTTCGGTATGTCCGGTCTTGAGGCCATCGGCCGTCCATTCCCCGCTTCCCAGACGCAAGAGCGGATTGCGGTTGTTGGCGTTGGCGGGAACGCGGTTCTTGTAGGTGAACTCGGTCATCGCGAAGTACTTGTAGAGTTCGGGAAACTCTCGGATGATATGCGCGGCCAGAACGCCCAGGTCATGGGTCGACATGCGATGTTCCGGGTGCGGCCAGCCCGAGGCGTTGGCCAGATGCGTCTGCGTCAGCCCGATTTCCTTCGCGCGCTCATTCATCCGGCGGGCAAAGGCTTCCTCGGTCCCGGCCAGGCCTTCGGCGACCACCACGCAGGCGTCGTTGCCCGAGTTGATGACGATGCCCTTGATCAGCTGTTCGACCGTGGGGCGGTCGGCGGGCTCGACGAACATCTTGGACCCGCCCATCTTCCACGCCTTCACCGAAACGGGAAACTCGGTCTCCATCGTCACGCGGCCTTCGTGCAGAGCCTCGAACAGCATATAGAGCGTCATCAGCTTCGACATCGACGCGGGCGGGATCGGCGTGTCCGAGTTCTTCTCCATCAGAACGCTGCCCGACTGGACGTCATAGACCCATGCCGACGTCGCGTTGGTATCGAAGGCCCGCGCAGGGGCCGCAACGGCCAGCATGGCCGCGATCCAGATCAGAAAGACGCGCATCTCAAGTCCCTTTGCCCCTTTGCGCAGATGGTTACATCAAGCCGGAATGCCCCGCAACGCGAGAGGGTGCTTTCGCGCAAAAGTTGATCAGTCGCCCACCGCCTCGCGCCAGTGCCTGCGGCAGAGGGAAACGTAGGTCTCGTTCCCGCCGACCTGCACCTGCGCGCCTTCGGTGATCGCGCGGCCATCGCCGTCGCGGCGGATGACCATCGTGGCTTTGCGGCCGCAATGGCAGATGGTGCGGACCTCTCGCAGGTCGTCGGCCAGGGCCAGAAGCGCGGCCGAACCGGGAAAAAGCTCGCCCCGGAAATCGACGCGCAGGCCATAGCACATGACGGGGATGCCCAGGTCGTCTGCCACATGCGCCAGTTGCCAGACCTGGGCATGGGTCAGGAACTGCGCCTCGTCCACGAAGACGCAGGAGGGGCGGGGATCGGTCCCCGCTATCATCGCACCGAGGTCGGTCGAGGCGTCGAAGGTCTGCGCAACATCGGCGATGCCGATGCGGCTGGCGATCCGGCCCGGACCCGCGCGGCTGTCCAGCGCCGCCGTCAGCAGCAGCGTGTCCATCCCGCGTTCGCGGTAATTGTAGGACGCCTGCAGCAGCAATGTGCTCTTGCCGGCGTTCATCGTCGAGTAGTTGAAATAGAGCTTGGCCATGTCGGCTGCCGCTTACCGGCAGCGCGACCGCTGGACAAGCGAAAGCCGCGGGAAAGACCCCGCGGCTTCATCAGTTCGCCCGTCGTTCAGGCCTGGCGGCTTTTCGGCTGGCGCGAGGGGCGGCGTGCTGGACGCTTGTTGCCGCCGTCCATCGGCTTGCCGCGTCCGCGCTGCGGTCCGGGTGCCGCGGCTGCGGCGCCGGCGTGGGGCGCGCCGCCAATGACGGGGATCGGCGCCTTCATGGCCTTTTCGATCGCACGCAGCTCGCCCATCTCGGCCGGGGCGCAGAACGCCACCGCGCGACCGTCGCGACCGGCCCGCGCGGTGCGGCCGATGCGGTGGACATAATTCTCGGGGACGTTCGGCAGGTCATAGTTGTAGACATGCGCCACCTCTGGGATGTCCAGGCCGCGCGCGGCGACGTCCGTGGCGACCAGCACCTTGGTCTGGCCCTGGCGGAACGCCTCCAGAGCGCGTTCGCGCTGGCCCTGGCTCTTGTTGCCGTGGATCGCGGCGACGGCGAAGCCCCACTTCTCCAGCAGCTTGGCCAGCTTCTCGCACCCGTGCTTGGTGCGGCCGAAGACCATCGCCAGCTCGTCCGTGTGCTTGGACATGTATTCCGCCAGCAGCGTCGCCTTGTCGCTCTGGGTGGTGAAGTGTACGCCCTGTTCGATCTTCTTCGCCGCCTGGCCCGGAGGGTTCACCGCGACCTTGACCGGATCGGTCAGGTAGGTGTCCGACAGCTCCTGCATCAGCTTGGGCATGGTGGCCGAGAACATCAGCGTCTGGCGTTCGCGGGGCAGCATCCGTGCAATCTTGCGCAGTGTGTGGATGAAGCCGATGTCCAGCATCTGGTCGGCCTCGTCCAGCACCAGATAGGTGGTGGCCTCGAGGCTGATGGCGCGACGCTCGATCAGGTCCATCAGGCGACCGGGCGTGGCAATGAGAACATCGACGCCGCGCGACAGGCGCTCGGTCTGGACGTTGATCGAGGCACCGCCCACGACGCGGAAGCTGCGGATCGGCGTGCCTTCGGCATAGGCGTCGATATTGGCGGCGATCTGCGTTGCCAGTTCGCGCGTCGGCGCCAGGATCAGTGCGCGGCAGGTGCGGGGGTCGGGCTTCTTGCCATAGTTGATCAGCCGCGTCAGCATCGGCAGGCCGAAGGCGGCCGTCTTGCCGGTGCCGGTCTGCGCCAGGCCAAGCACGTCGCGGCCCTGGACCACGGCGGGGATGCCCTGTTCCTGGATCGGCGTCGGCTTGGTCAGGCCCATGGCGGTGATGTTGGCGTTAATGCGGTGGTCGATGCCCATGTCGGCAAAGGGGCCGGTCGGCAGCGGATCGCGGGCCGCGGCGCGGCGTCCTTCGTTGGCGGCCAGCGGGGTGGCGCTGCGGGGTGCGGATTTGCCACCGCGGTTCGGACGGCGGCGGGTGTTGTTCTGTTCCATGACATCTTTCGGCCCGGCATCCCCCGTATCGGACGCAAGGGCAGGGGCCGCGCGGTTGCGCAGCCGATTGCAGGGGTGCAGGCGCGATACGAGGATGCCTGCTGCCTCCCCGCGTGAATGGGAAACCGGATGGGGTATCGGCGTCGGACGGGCATGGCCCAGTGGCTGCTCACGCGGCAGCGGACGGCGATGGGATGCAGATGGGCCATCACGGCCCGAAAGTCAAGCGCGGTCGGTGCTGTCCAGCCAGATCGTCACCGGGCCGTCGTTGACCAGGGACACTGCCATGTCGGCGCCGAAGCTGCCGGTTTCGACATGCACGCCAAGGTCGCGCAGGCTTTCGGCAAAGCGTTCGTAAAGGCGGCGGCCATCCTCCGGCGCGGCGGCCGACGAAAAACCTGGGCGGTTTCCGGTGCGCGTGTCGGCCGCCAGGGTGAACTGGCTGACGACCAGGGCGCTGCCGCTCGTGTCCAGAAGCGATCGGTTCATGCGGCCTTCCTCGTCGCGGAAGATCCGCAGCTTGGCCGCGCGGGCCGCCAGCTTGTCGGCGGCGGCATCCTGATCGCCCTGCATGGCGCAGACCAGGATCATCAGGCCGGGACCAGTGCGCCCGATCACGTCGCCATCGACGCTGACCGAGGCCTGGGTCACCCGTTGGACCAGCGCCCTCATGGCGCTAGGATGATGGCGATGACCACCATCATCAGTCCGATGGCGGATGCCGCCAGGGCCGCCATGTTGACCGCCAGGACCCCGCGCATGTGGTCGCGGAGCGCCGCGTCGTTCAGGCCGCGTCTGCGCGCGCGGGCGACGGTCCAGATGCACCAGGCCAGCGCCACGAGGCCCGCCAGCGTCAGCGCCGCGCCGGCCCAGATGATCCAGTCGTAAAGGCCCATGCCCGCTCCTGCCGTTGGGATCGGGCCGTCCTAGCGACGATTGCGCCTTGCGGCAAGACCGCCTAACACCACGCGAAAACCAGACGAAGGACGAATCCGATGCCCGACGATCAAGCCTATGGGGTCGCAGCCGACGAACTGCGCCAGTTCATCGAACAGTTCGAGCAGCTGGAGGCCGAGAAGAAGGACGTCGCCGAGCGCCAGAAGGAAATCATGTCCGAGGCCAAGGCCCGCGGATACGACACGAAGGTCATGAAGAAGATCATTGCCCTGCGCAAGCGCGACCGTGACGACATCGCCGAGGAGGAAGCCATCCTCGACATGTACAAGGCCGCTTTGGGAATGGAGTGATCGGCTAGGGCAGGATGAATTCGACCCCCGGCAGGACCGCGATCTCGGCCACGTCGGCGCGATAGGCCGCGGTCACCTGGTCGACCAGATCCTGATCCCAGCCCGGCAGGTCGATCACCTGGTCCAGGGCGTCCGGAAGGGCATGCGTCGCCAGGACCTCTCCGTAAAGCTGGCGGCGCTGCGGCACGGACATCTGGTCGCGGCCTGCCATCGCGTCGCGCAGGCGGGCAATGCCCAGATCGCCCAGAAGGTCGTGCAGATAGAGCAGCCCACCCGTCAGCGGCGCCTCGGGCGGGAGGGCGCCGACCAGGCGGACGACCTCGGGCCAGATCAGCGGCACGTCCTCGTGGCACCAGAGCACGATCCGCCGCCCCTGCGCCGCGCGCACAAGGCTCTGGATCGTCGTCCGCCAGCGCAGCTGCAGTGGATGGCAACCCTGCATCAGATCCTCATAGCCGCTGCCGCTGAACTGCGGCAGCACCTCTGACAGAAGCGTCGCGGGATTGCGCAGTGCCACGAAGTACTCGGTTTTAGCCGACGGAAACAGCCGCCCCAGTGCGGCCGCGCGCATCCCCATCTGCGGATACAGCCCCTCGCGCCCCACGGCTCGCCCCGGCGCGCCCATGAAGGTGGGCGTCGACATCACCACGCGCTTCGGGTCGTCGGAATGGAGCATGGCATCCAGCATGATCTGCTCCATCTCGGGGGTGGCGGTTCCTCCGTTCAGCGACTTCAGCGCCTCCTCGAAAAGGCCGCGATGGCGGTTCGGCGTGACCACCTCGGTCCCCGCCTGGCGAAGGGCCGCGCGGTTGTTCAGCAGGGTCTTGAGCAGCCGGTCGCCGTCGGTGCCGTGCACCCCCATGTGAAAAGCCACCTGCATCGTCGTGTCCCGCCGCCCCGTTCGCTATGTTGCGGCGCAATCTAGCCGTCTGGCGTGGACAGTCAAATCGCTTTGCCCTAACGCCATCTGCATGACCCGAACGACCGCCAGACGTCGCCACGACCACGCCCTGCGCCAGGCAGGCGGCCGCGGGTGGTCGCTGGCCGCGATCGCCGTGGCGGGGCTGGTCCTGATGCCAGTCCTGGCGGTCGCCTGGATCGCGGCGAACCCGACCGACAACATCTGGCCGCACCTTCTGTCCACGGTCATGCCGCGCTATTTCGGCAACACGGTGGTTCTGGCGGCGGGAACGGGCCTTCTGGCGGCGGCGATGGGCGCGGGGGCCGCCTGGCTGATCAGCATGTACGACTTTCCGGGCCGGGGCGCACTGCAATGGCTGCTGCTGCTGCCGCTGGCGGTTCCGGCCTATATCGGTGCGTACGCGCTGGCCGACTTCCTGGACTATTCCGGACCAGTGCAGATCGCGCTTCGCGGCTGGTTCGGGTGGGAAAGCGCGCGCGATTATTGGTTTCCGCGCATCCGCTCGATCGAGGCGGCGATCGTCGTGCTGGCTTCAGCGCTTTATCCCTATGTCTACCTGCTGACCCGCGCCGCGCTGACCGAGCAGTCCGGCAGCGCCTATGAGGTTGCTCGCGCCCTTGGCACCGGGCCGTGGTCGCTATTTCGGCGCGTCGGCCTGCCGCTTGCGCGCCCGGCCATCGTCGCAGGATCTGCCATCGCCATGATGGAGGCCGTGGCCGATTACGGCGTTGTCAGCTATTTCGGCGTGCAGACGTTGAATACCGGGATCTTCACGACCTGGCTGGAACGGCGCAATGCCGGTGGCGCCGCGCAGATCGCTTGCGTCATCCTGCTGATCGTCGTCATCCTCGCCTTGTGGGAACGCTTCGCCCGCCGCAACGCCCGCTATCACCAGAGCGCCCGCCAGCCCCGCCCCATCCAGCGCCAGAGGCTGCGCCCGGTGGTCGGCCTGCTGGCGATGGTGGCCTGCGCATTGCCTTTCGCGCTTGGCTTCCTGCTGCCCGTGGGGGTGATCCTGCGCTATGCGCTGGCTTACCCGCAGGGCTGGGTGACGCCGGGCCTGCTGCGTGCGGCATGGCACACCGTCATGCTGGGGGGCATGGCGTCGCTGCTGACGGTGGGCATGGCACTTGTCATGGTCTACGGCACGCGGCTGTCGGGCCGTGCGCTGCCCCGCCTTCTTTTGCCCGTGACGACCGTGGGGTATGCTGCGCCGGGGGCGGTTCTGGCCGTGGGGATCCTGATCCCGCTGGCGGCCCTGGATCACCGGGTCGCGGATGCTTGGCTGACCCTGACCGGCAGTGATCCGGGGCTGATCCTGACCGGCAGCGGCGCGGCCATCGTTCTGGCCTATGTCGTGCGCTTCTTCGCCATCGGGCAGGGCGCCATCGACGGCGCCTTCACCCGGGTGCCGCCATCGCTGCCCATGGCGGCGCGGTCGCTTGGCCGTGACAGCGCTGGCGTCCTGCGGGACGTCTTCCTGCCGCTGATGCGCGGTTCCGTCGGGGCGGCGCTGCTTTTGGTCTTCGTCGATTGCGTCAAGGAGCTTCCGGCGACGCTGCTGCTGCGCCCCTTCAACTACGAGACCCTGGCCACTCGCACGCATGAACGCGCCAGCCTCGAGGATCTGGGCAATGCCGCACCGGCCGCGCTGCTCGTCATGGCGGTGGGGCTTCTGGCGGTGGCCCTTCTGGCGCGCACCAACCTGGGCGCCGCCACGCGCGACTTGCGGAACGCCTCGGGTCAGGGTAACGGATCAGGGAGGCCGGCTTAGCTCAGTGGTAGAGCGTCTGATTTGTAATCAGGGGGTCGGGGGTTCAAATCCCTCAGCCGGCACCATCGGCCCTTGCATTAGGATCGACCTTGCCCTAGGTTAACGGGGCTACGTTATATTCTCTGCATCCTGTCTGCGTCTCGCTTCAGTCTGCTTTGTTAATCTGACTGTGCCAAGCCACTGCATTCCGCGGGTGGACTACTAGACAGGAGATCTCACGATGGCCAACGGCACCGTGAAATGGTTCAACAGCACCAAAGGCTTCGGCTTCATTCAACCGGAAGGCGGCCGTCAGGACGTGTTCCTGCACATCTCGGCGCTCGAGCGCGCGGGCCTTTCGGCCCCGGCCGATGGCCAGAAGGTGACCTATGAGCTGGAGCGCGGCCGCGACGGTCGCGAATCGGCCACGAACGTCCAGTTCGTCTGATCCGACGCCTGATGCGTACCGAAAGGGCTGCCCGAAGGGGCGGCCCTTTTTTTCATGCTCGCGCTTGAGGCGCATAGGGCGTTAGCGTAACAGGGCGGCATGAAGATCCTCTTTCTTGGCGACGTCATGGGTCGCGCCGGACGGCGCGCGCTCACCGAACGGCTGACGACCCTCCGGGCGCGACTGAAGGCCGACCTTGTCATCGTGAACGCCGAAAACGCCAGCGGCGGGCGCGGCGCGACGGCAGGACATGCACAGCTTTTGCTGGAGTCCGGGGCCGACGCCCTGACCCTTGGTGACCATGCCTTCGACCAGAAGGACATGATCGCCTTCATCGACAAGGAGCCGCGAATCGTCCGCCCGCTGAACTTCGCGAAGGAGGCTCCGGGCCGCGGACATGCGATCGTCAGCGATGCGCGCGGCCGCAAGGCCCTGATCACCCAGGCCTTGGGTCAGGTGTTCATGTCGCGTCCCTATGACGACCCGTTCTCGGCCTTGGATGCGGTGCTGCGTGCGCATCCGCCAGGCGGCATGGTTCAGGCTGCCGTCGTCGATATCCATGCCGAGGCCACGAGCGAGAAGATGGCCGTCGGACATTTCTGCGACGGCCGCGCCAGTTTGGTAGTTGGGACCCATACCCACGTGCCGACCGGCGATGCGCAGGTGCTTCCGCGCGGCACAGGCTACCTGTCTGACGCCGGCATGTGCGGCGACTATGACAGCGTCATCGGCATGGAAAAGGCCGAGCCGATGCGTCGCTTCATCACCGGCATGTCGCGCGACCGCTTCACCCCGGCCGAGGGTGAGGCGACGATCTGCGGCGTCATGGTGCAGACGGACGACAGAACCGGCCTTGCGACATTGATCGAGCCGGTCCGCGACGGCGGCCGCCTGGCGCAGACGCACCCAGCCTGAGATCGCCGCCGGGGAGGCGCGTGAACTTCGCTTGCGGGAGAGCGCTTTTCCGGCGCAGTATCCGCGCCAAGGGGACATCCCCCCGACCAAGATCGAGTGATGAATGTTCGGATTTGAATTGACCGGCATGACCGGTGCGGTGGTGACGATCTTCATCATCATTGCGATGCTGACGCTGTTCATCCGCGAGAGTTATCCCCCTGAAGTGACTGCGATCCTGGGCGCCGTGACGCTGCTGTCGCTCGGCATCCTGGACGTCGACGCAATTGCGGGCGTGTTGTCGAACTCGGCCCCCTGGACCATCGCCTTCATGTTCATCATCGTGGGCGGGCTGGTCAGGACCGGGGCGCTGGACTGGATCGGCCAGCGGGCCGCACGCCACGCGGGCGATCATCCCGCGCTGACGCTGGCGACGGTATCGGTCCTCGTATGCGGGCTATCGGCCTTCGTGAACAACACGCCGCTGGTCGTGGTGATGATGCCGATCTTCATGCAATTGGCCAAAGAGATGGGCAAGTCACCGTCGAAGCTGCTGATCCCGCTGTCCTACCTGTCGATTCTTGGGGGGACGATGACGCTGATCGGCACATCGACCAACCTGCTGGTGGATGGCGTGGCCCGGGCGTCCGGAATGGAGCATTTCACCATCTTCGAGATCACCTGGATCGGCCTGCCGATGGCGGTCGTTGGCGTGACTTACCTGCTGATTTTCGCACCGCGACTGCTGCCCGAGCGGGATTCGATGTCGCAGTTGCTGACGGGTCGAACCAAGATGAAGTTTTTCACGGAAGTTGCTATTCCAGAAGGATCTTCCTTGATCGGCAAGGGTCTTGATGAGATCGATATTTTCGCCCGCGACAGCGCCCGCGTGATCGACGTCCTGCGTGGCGACGCCTCGCTTCGCCGCGACCTCGCCTCGGTCCATCTTGCGGAGGGCGACCGAGTCGTCCTGCGCACCCCCATGTCGGAAGTCCTTGGCCTGCAGTCCCATAAAGAGCTGCGAATGGTCGACAAGCTGAGCTCCGTCCAGACATCGACGGTCGAGGTGTTGATTACGCCGGGATGCCACATGGTCGGACGCTCCCTGGGATCGATGCGCCTGCGCCGCCGCTATGGCGTCTATGTGCTGGCTGCGCATCGCAAGAACCAGAACATCGGACGACAGCTGGACGACCTTGTCGTGCGGGTGGGCGACACGCTGCTGCTGGAGGGTGCGGCTGCCGACATCCAGCGCCTGGCGCGTGACATGGACATGGTCGAGGTGAACGCGCCATCCGACCGGGCCTATCGCCGCAAGCACGCCCCCATCGTTGTGGCGACGCTGCTTGGAGTGATCGTCCTGTCGGCCTTCGAGGTCGCGCCGATCCTGCTTTTGGCGTTCATCGGCGTCGCGGTCGTGTTGGGCACCCGCTGCATCGACGCTGACGAGGCGCTGTCCTTCGTCGATGGCCGCCTGATGGCATTGATCTTTGCCATGCTGGCGGTCGGCGCGGGCCTGGACAACAGCGGCGCGGTCCAGCTGGTCGTGGACCAGGTCTCGCCCTGGATGATGTCGCTGCCGCCTTGGGCACTGGTGCTGGCAGTCTATCTGCTGGCCACCACCCTGACCGAGACCGTGACGAACAATGCGGTTGCCGTCATTGTCACGCCCGTCGCGATCAGTTTGGGGAATTCGCTTGGCGTCGATCCGCGTCCGTTGGTGATCGCGGTCATGATGGGCGCGTCGGCCAGTTTCGCCACGCCGATCGGTTATCAGACGAATACGCTGGTCTATGGTCCGGGTGGCTATCGCTTCAGCGACTTCATCAAGGTCGGCCTACCGCTGAACCTATTGATGGCCGTCGTGGCGTCTGTATTGATCCCTGTGATCTGGCCGCTTAACCCTTGATTTACCTCATTGCCGCAAATGCAATGCTGCCATGCAGCATCGTCGGTTGCGATCGGGGCGGAGAGAGGCGATCTAGAGCGCAGGGGAGGAAACGACTTAGGATAACCAAGGAGTTTCCAAATGGCGACCATCGCAACTGCTCATCACAAGTCCGCCGGTTTTCCGATTGCCGCGCTGCTTGCTCCGTTCCGCGCCATCGGCCACTTCATGGTGGCACTGGCCGAAGCCAGCCCGCAGATGCGCGCCTTGAACCGGCTGAGCACCATTTCGGATGCGGAACTTGCTGCCCGCGGCCTGACCCGCGAAGGTGAAATCCGCCGCATCCTGGGCGCTTCCGCCGCCGTCTGATCTGCGCGCCGCTGCCTGCGACTGTCGCGGCCCCTGCCAGGGCCGCGCTTGTTGTTTCAGCTACAAAGGCCAGACGATTAGCAGGATCGGGACCGAGACCGCCATCACGATGACCTCCAGCGGCAGGCCCATTCGCCAGTAATCACCAAAGCGATAGTTGCCGGGGCCCAGGATCAGAGTGTTGTTCTGATGCCCGATGGGCGTCAGGAACGCACAGGACGCCGCCACGGCCACGCCCATCAGGAAGGCGTCCGGTTGGACTTGCAGCGCCTCGGCCAAGCGGATGCTGACTGGGGCGGCGATGATCGTGGTGGCATTGTTGTTCAGCACGTCCGACAGCATCATCGTCGCGCCCATCAACACGACCAGCGCAGCCCAGGCAGGATAGCCCTGCGTCAACCGCGCCAAGCCCTGCGCGATGAGGGCTGAGCCGCCTGTCTGGTCCAGCGCCAGCCCCAGCGGGATCATCGACCCCAGAAGCACGATCACAGGCCAGTCGACATGCTTGTAGAGGTCGTGCACCGACAGCACGCCGACAAGCGTATAGGCCACGATCACGCAGCCAAGCGCGATGGGCATGGTCGTCACCTCGAACGCGGTCGCAAGGACGGCCAGCACGAACAGGCCAACCGCGGACTTCATGTGCCGCTCTCGCTGGACGGGCAGGCTGCCGCCGTCCAGCCGCAGAAGGCCGGTCGCCTGGATGGTCTCCTCGGTCCGGCTTTCAGGCATCAGCATCAGCAGCATGTCGCCCGGTTCCAACACCTGCAGGGGCAGGTTGCGCCGCAGGGCGACGCCACGGCGGCGCAACCCGATCAGGACGCCATCATGGCGGTTCATCATGCCGAACGACCTGACGGACCTGCCGGTGAGTTCTGACGCGGCGGGGACGAGACATTCTACGAGGTGCTGGCCCTCGCTGTCCTTTCTGGCGCGGGGCTCGTTCCGGCCATCCGGGAATGACAGGTCGCTGGTCGAGCGGAACTCGTCCAGGGCCGCCGGATCGGCACGCAGGATCAGCACGTCGCCGTCTTCAAGCGACTGTTCGTCCAGCTTTCCGGTCAGTTCCTGACCGCGGCGGCTGACGCCGACAATGCGCACCGAAGCACGGGCTGCTTCCTCGCGCGCCTCGGAGACGCGGCGCGCGCTTTTCAGGCTGGCCTCGGTCACCACCAACAGCGCGAAATAGCGCCGTTGCGGGCCGCCGGTATCGCCTGCCTCCTCGGATTTGTCGCGGCGGGGGATCAACCGCCACCCGATCAGCGCGATGAAAGCGATGCCTGCCACGGCCACGGCGCCGCCGACAGGCAGGAAGTCGAACATCCGGTAGGGCTGACCCAGGACTTCGCTGCGAAAGCCCGACACGATCAGGTTCGGCGGCGTGCCGATCAGCGTCAGCATCCCGCCCAAGATCGTCGCAAAGGCCAGCGGCATCAGCGTCAGGCCCGGTGCGCGTCCGGTCTTGCGCGCGGTCTGGATGTCGACCGGCATCAACATCGCCAGCGCGGCGATGTTGTTCATGAAGCCGGACAGCAAGCCGCCGACCGCCCCGAACAGTCCGATATGGGTGCTGGTCCCGCGCGACCGCGTCGCCATGATCCGGGTCAGGCGCGACACGGCACCGGACCGGGTCAGCCCCGCCGTCGCGATCAGCACCAGTGCGACGATCACCGTGGTCGGGTTGCCGAAGCCGTAAAACGCCTGTTCCTTGGGGACCAGACCGATCAGCACTGCTGCCATCAGGCCGGCAAATGCCACGAGGTCGTATCGCCACCGGCCCCAAAGCATCAGGAAAATCATCGTGCCCAGAAGGCCGAACAGCAAGATCTGCGGTGTGGTCATCATGTCCCTGTTCACGGCGCCCTGCCGCGTCAGTCCCGAACGCCCGACGACCGCTAAGGGTTCGTCTTGCGATGATGGCCTTCAGTGGACTAAAAGCGCGCGATACCTTTACCGGAACTGCGAAGGACGACCGGACATGGCAGGTCATTCCAAATGGGCCAACATCCAGCATCGCAAGGGCAGGCAGGACGCCGCCCGGTCGAAGCTGTTTTCCAAGCTGGCAAAAGAGATTACCGTCGCCGCAAAAATGGGCGATCCCGATCCCGAAAAGAACCCGCGGCTACGGCTGGCCGTCAAGGAGGCCAAGTCGAAGTCCGTCCCCAAGGACGTGATCGACCGCGCCATCAAGAAGTCCTTGGGTGGCGATGCCGAAACCTACGAGGAGATCCGCTATGAGGGCTATGGCCCGAACGGGATCGCCCTGGTGGTCGAGGCGATGACCGACAACCGCAACCGCACCGCGTCAAACGTGCGCAGCTATTTCACAAAGTCGGGCGGCGACATGGGTCAGACAGGTTCGGTCAGCTTCATGTTCGACCGGGTCGGAGAGATCATGTATCCGCTGTCGGCCGGAGACGCGGAGATGGTGATGATGGCCGCCATCGAAGCGGGCGCCAGTGACGTCGAGACGGATGACGAGGGTCACTGGATCTATTGCGCCGACACCGACCTGAACGAGGTCTCGACCGCGCTTGAGGCGAGCTTGGGCGAATCCGAGACGGCGAAGCTGATCTGGAAGCCACAGGCGCCCACCGAGATCACCGACGTCGAGACCGCGCAGAAGCTGATGAAGCTGATTGACACGCTGGAAGACGACGACGATGTCCAGAATGTCACCGGAAACTTCGATCTGACCGAGGAAGTTGCTTCAAGCCTCTGATTCGGAGGGATGGTCTAGATTCTGTATGAACGTTGATAGTTGCGTCCGGGCTGCAACACCTGCAGCCCGGTTTCTTGAAGGCTGCAGGACGGCTTGCCCTGTGGACGGAAACACGTCACTTGCAGATCATGCAGTTCGAGTCACAAACACGTCGAGATCTGATCGGCATCGGGTGGATGCTGACGACCGGCTTCTGCTTCGTGGGGGTCAATACCATCGTCCGCGGACTTGAAGGCGCGGTTCCGGCAGCGCAGGCGGCTTTTATCCGCTTCCTGTTCGGCCTGATGTTCCTGCTTCCGGTGGCCTGGCCGGTGCTGCGGCGCGGGTTTCCGATTCAGGTCTGGGGACTTTTCGCGCTGCGGGGTTCCCTTCATATCGTCGCAGTCGTCGCGTGGTTCTATGCCATGTCGCGCATCACGATCGCCGAGGTGACCGCGATCGGCTTCCTCAATCCGATCATCGTCACGGTCGGGGCGGCATTGTTCATGGGCGAAAGGCTGGCGCGCCGGCGGATCGCCGCCGTGTGTGTCGCCTTGGTCGGCGCGTTGATCGTCCTTCGGCCCGGCCTGCGGCCTCTGGACCCGGGACACCTGTCGCAGGTGCTGGCCGCCGTCGCCTTCGGGGCTTCATATCTACTCGCCGCACGACTGTCGGGCCGCGCGCCCGCGGTGGTCGTCGTGGCGATGATGTCGCTGGTCGTCTCTATCGGCTTGGCGCCGCTGGCATGGGCGCAGTGGGTGCCGCCGACGGCCGGGCAAGTGGCGGCCCTGGGGCTGGTGGCGGTCTTTGCCACCGCGGGCCACTACTCGATGACGCGGGCCTTTGCGGCGGCGCCGCTGACCGTGACGCAGCCAATTACCTTCTTGCAATTGATCTGGGCAAGCCTTGTCGGCATGTTCGTCTTTTCCGAGCCCGTCGATGGTTGGGTCATCATCGGCGGCGGCCTGATGATCGGGGCGATCAGCTATATCACCTGGCGCGAGGCGCGGCAGCGCGCGCGAACGCAGACGCCTGCGGTTAATGCCGCCAAACTTTGAGGGATCATTCGCTGCAGGCGCCCATCGCTTCGTCGAAGCTGTCTGTCGTTTCCTCTAGCGCGCCTTCGGTGATCTGGATCGGCCGGAACGGCGGCAACTCCTGCGCGGCGGGCTGAACCTGACTCAGGTCATAGCAGCCCGCATAAACGGTCACGCCGTCGCCTGTGGTGGCCTCGATGGCCACAGGAACGGCCGAATGGATCGTCCCTGCCGCGCCTTCGGACATGACCTCTCCGGTTTTCAGCCGCACGCCTTCGGTGTTGGCGTAGCCGTCGCGAAAGGCCTCGAACTCGGGCGCGGCGTCTGACGCATAGTAGCTGTGGGCGCGCAGGTATTCCTTTCGGTCGATGGCGTTGTAAAGAGACGCGATGACCCGCTCGGGCGTCGAGCGATCATCCAGATAAGGCGCGACTTGGGACGCATCATCCTGTGCGTGTGCCATCGGCGCGAGCAGCAGATGGGCAAGGGCGGCAATGGTGATCTGGCGTGTCATGGGGGGATGCTCCGGAGGGTTCGGGATCAACCGTCCTCCGGATCACGGGTTCCCGCCTCAGCGATTCGGCCAGAGCGGCGCGTGCCTGTTCACGTCCTTGTAGAGGAGATAGCGGAACCGCCCCGGCCCGCCGGCATAGCAGGCCTGCGGGCAGAAGGCGCGTAGCCACATGTAATCGCCCGGACCCACCTCGACCCAGTCGCGGTTCAGGCGATAGACGGCCTTGCCCTCCAGCACGAACAGCCCGTGCTCCATCACATGCGTTTCCGCGAAGGGGATCGAACCGCCGGGCTGGAAGCTGACCACTGTGATATGCATGTCGTGACGCAGGTCGGCCGGGTCCATGAACCGCGTTGTGCCCCATGCGCCGTCCGTGTCGGGCATCATCGACGGCGCGATGTCCTGTTCCTGCGCGACGATGGGATCGGGCTTGTCCACGCCAGCCGCCGGCTGCCAGCGCTTGCGCCACCAGTGGAAACCTGCCGCGCCACCGCCGTGGTTGCGGACCTTCCATGGCGTTCCTGCCGGGACATAGGCGAAGCCGCCCGGCGTCAGCTGGTATGGGTCGCTGCCGATCACGATTTCAAGGTCGCCGCCGGTGACGAAGATCGCGTGCTGGATCTCGGGGTCGTCGTCGGGGGAGTCGCTGCCGCCGCCCTCCGCCAATTCGACGATGTACTGGCTGAAGGTCTCCGCGAACCCCGTCAGCGGACGCGCCAGCATCCACATGCGCATGCCGGTCCAGCCAGGCAGGTACGAGGTCACGATGTCGCGCATCACCGTCCGCGGAATCACGGCATAGGCCTCGGTGAAGACGGCGGTGTCTGTCGTCATGCCGGTCTGCGGCGGCAGGCCCGCGACGGGGCCGGCATAGGGGCCGGTCCGGATGTCAGGGATGACTGGGGCGACATCGCCCGTGGGCGCGTCGTGGGGCGGTCGATCAGTCACTTCAGGGCCTCCTGCAGGCGAAGCTGGGCAATGCGGATGACCTGGGCCTCGGCGGTGGCACGCTCGGTCGCGGTGTCGTTCTGCAGGCGCGTCTGCATGGCGGACATGATGCCCGCCTTGTCGTGGTCCCGCACGGCGATGATGAAGGGGAAGCCGTGCTTGTGGACATAGGCGTCGTTCAGGCGCGTGAACTCGGCGCGCTCGGCATCTGTCAGGGCGTCAAGTCCCGCACTGGCCTGTTCGGCCGTGCTGTCGGCCGTCAGGCGGCGCGCCTGCGCCAGCTTGCCCGCCAGATCCGGATGGGCGCGCAGAACCTCCAGCCGTTCGGCATCGCCGGCGGCGCGGAACATCTGCGCCATGCGGGCGGCAAGGCCCGTTGCGCTGTCATGGACCGCTCCCATTTCCGCGTCCCACACCCGTTCGGCGATGAAGGGCGAATGCTCGAAGATGCCGCCGAAGCGGTCCACGAACTCGGCCCGCTCCATCTGCGAGGGCCGCTGGTGAGGCTTGAAGGGATGGGTCGCGGCCCAGTGGCGCGCGATATCCAGACGGCTGGCGAACCAAACGCCCTCATGCGCGCGAGCGTGGTCCAGGAAACGCTGGATCGCCATCGCGCGGCCGGGCCGTCCAGCCAGGCGGCAATGCAGCCCGATGGACATCATCTTGGGCGCACCCGCCGCGCCTTCGGCATAGAGGACGTCGAAGCTGTCGCGGAGATAGTCGAAGAACTCGACCCCCGTCCCGAACCCCTGGCCGCTGGAAAAGCGCATGTCGTTGGCGTCCATCGTATAGGGCACCATCAACTGAGGGCGGTCCTTGTGGACGTGCCAATAGGGCAGGTCGTCGGCGATGGTGTCGGCCAGGTATTCGAAGCCGCCTTCCTCGCATCCCAGCTCGACCGTGTTCATCGAGGTGCGCCCCTGATAGAAACCGCGCGGCCTGTCCCCGGTGACCTGTCGGTGCAGTTCGATGGCACGGGCGATGTGTTCGGCCTCGACCTCGCGCGGGACGTCGCGATAGTCGATCCATTTCAGTCCGTGGGTCGCGATCTCCCACCGGGCGTCCTGCATGGCCGCGACCTGTTCGGGGCTACGTTCAAGTGCGGTGGCGACGCCATAGACGGTGACGGGGATGTCGCGCAGCAGGCGGTGCAGCCGCCAGAAGCCCGATCGCGCGCCATAGTCGTAGATGGATTCCATGTTCCAATGGCGCTTGCCGGGCCAAGGCTGGGCGCCGATGATTTCGGAAAGAAACGCCTCGGAGGCGGTATCGCCATGCTCGATGCTGTTCTCGCCACCCTCTTCGTAGTTGACGACGATCTGCACCGCGATCCGGGCGCCCCCCGGCCATTGCGGATCGGGTGTGGTTTGGCCATATCCTCGCAAGTCGCGGCTGTAGCGCATGGATCCCTCCTGTTGTCCCGCGTACCAAAGCGCCATACGGGCGCGCGGGCAAGCAGGCAGGGGCCAAATTCTGTATCAACGAATCGGCAAATATCCGAGGCCCTTTCAATAATGCGTTGAAAGACTTGTGGCCGGCCCGGCGGTTGCAGAGCATGCAGGCTGCGCCCAACCTGCGCCGCAGGGCGGCCCGAGGGCCGAGCGAGGGAACAGAATGAACAACTTCTTCAAGCTGTCCGAGAAGGGCAGCAGCATCCGGACCGAGCTGATCGCCGGCCTGACCACCTTCCTGACGATGGCCTACATCATCTTCGTGAACCCGGACATCCTGTCGACGACGGGCATGGACCGGGACGCGGTGTTTGTGGCGACCTGCCTGGCGGCCGCGGTCGGATCGCTGATCATGGGGCTTTGGGCCAACTGGCCCATCGGAATGGCGCCGGGCATGGGGCTGAACGCCTTCTTTGCCTTCACCGTGGTCGGTGTCATGGGCTTCACCTGGCAGCAGGCCCTGGGCGCGGTGCTGATCAGCGGCCTGATCTTCCTGTTCCTGTCGATCACCGGCATCCGCCGCTGGCTGATCGCCGGCATTCCGGCCTCGATGCGCAGCGCCATCGCGGCAGGCATCGGGCTTTTCCTGGCGATCATCGCTCTGCAGGGGTCGGGGATCGTCGTCGACAGCCCCGCCACGCTGGTGGCGCTTGGGGATCTGACGCAGACGGGTACGTTGCTGACCATCGGTGGGTTCTTCCTGATCGTGGCGCTGGACGCGCTGCGGGTCACCGGCGCGATCCTGATCGGCATCCTGGTCGTCACGGTCGTCGCGATCCTGCTGGGCGTCAGCAGCTTTGGCGGTCTCATGTCGATGCCGCCGTCCATCGCGCCGACTTTCATGCAACTGGATCTGGCTGGCGCGCTGACCGTCGGCATCTTCCAGGTGGTGCTGGTCATGGTCCTGGTCGAGGTCTTCGACGCCACCGGCACGCTGATCGGCGTGGCCAAGCGCGCAGGCCTGCTGACCGACGGGCCGACCCATCGCAATGCAAACCTGGGCCGCGCGCTGATGGCCGATTCGACCGCCATCACGGCGGGGGCGTTGCTGGGGACGTCATCGACCACGGCCTATGTCGAGAGCGCCTCGGGCGTTCAGGCGGGCGGTCGCACGGGGCTGACGGCCGTCGTGGTGGGCCTGCTGTTCCTGGCGGCGATGTTCTTCGCGCCGCTGGCCGGATCGGTGCCGGTCTTCGCGACCGCGCCCGCGCTTCTCTATGTGGCGACGCTGATGGTGCGCGAGCTGTCGGAAGTCACCTGGGACGATGTGACCGAGGCTGCGCCCTCGGTCCTGACCGCAATCGCGATGCCGCTGACCTATTCAATCGCGAACGGCTTGGCCTTCGGCTTCATCAGCTATGCCGTCATCAAGCTGTTGACCGGTCGCGCGTCCGAGGTTCATGCCGCAACCTGGCTGATCGCGGCGCTGTTCGTCACGAAATACGCGCTTTACGGCGCGCACTAGTCGCGGCGGGCGGTCAGTTGACCTGACCGCCCATCGCCTCGGTCAGGGCCGCGGCTGCCGCGACCACGACCGCACCCAATGTCTTGACATGTTCTGGCGCGATGCGGTGTGACGGTCCGCTGACTGAAATGCCGGCCACCGCTTCCCCGCCGATGTCGAAAACGGGGGCCGCGATGCAGCGCATGCCGCGGGTGCGTTCCTCGTCGTCGAACGAAAAGCCGCGGTGGCGGATTCGGGCAAGGTCGTCGCGCAGCGCCTGCGGATCGGCCAGCGTGCGGTCGGTGAACCGCTCCAGCGCGTTCCGGTCCAGCAACGCATCCACCGCGGTGGCCCGGCCGAAGGCCAAGAGCGCCTTGCCGATGCCCGACGCATGCAGCGGCGACCGGGTCCCAGGCGGGAAGAAGGCGCGGATCGTCTCTTGTGTCTCGACTTGGCTCACGAAGAGGACGGCGTCCCCCTGCAGGATGCCCAGATTCGCGGTCTCGCCCGTATGCTCCATCAGCTGGCGCATGATCGGGCGGGCGCGTTCGATGATCCCTGAACGGCGCATGAAGGCCGATCCAAGCCGGAAGGCGGTGGGGCCGATGTTCCAGGCCTGCGTGGTCGTATCGCTTTCGACCATGCCCCGTGTGGCCAGCGTGTGAAGGACGCGATGGACGCTAGAGGCCGGCTGGCCGGTGCGTTCGGCCACCTCTGACAGGGTCAGGCCGGGCTGGGCCGCCAGCAAATCCAGAAGATCCAGCGCGCGGTCCAGGGCCTGCACGGTGCCGGGCGCGTCGGGCAGCGCCTTGCGTGGTCGGCCACGGCGGCGGGTCGGATCGGCCATGTTTCTCCCTCCGTTCAAGTTGCGTCGTGTCTGCCGGTAAAATCAGCGGGCACAAGGAAAAAGATGCGGTGCGGATCGCGAGGCGCAGGATGCATCTTCACGGCGCCACCCGATTATGCACGAAATCTATAGACTGCCTTGCGGGCCTTGCGCCTCGCCCCTGAGCGCGGATCGGGTATCACAAGAAGCAAAGCGACAAGGAAGGAGCGACGATGCCGGGCTTTCTGACGACCCATGTTCTGGACACCGCCCGCGGCCGCCCGGCCGAGGGGATGGAGGTCGTTCTATACCGCCTGTCGGGCGACGGCCGCAGCGAACTGGCGCGGATGGTCACGAACGTCGACGGTCGGACCGATCGTCAGATCCTGCCGGACATCGATTTCGCCAAGGGCACGTACGAGTTGGAGTTCCACGCCGGCGCCTGGATGGACGCCACCGGCATCGCCCCGGAAAGCCCGCGTTTCCTGGACGTGATCCCTATCCGCTTCGGGATGTCACAGGACGACCACTATCACGTGCCGTTGCTGGTATCACCCTTCGGCTATTCCACCTATCGGGGCAGCTAAGATGATTCCCGATACCGTCATCCTGTGGGAATGGCTGGCCTTCGCCGTCCGCTGGACCCATGTCATCACTGCCATCGCCTGGATCGGGTCGTCCTTCTACTTCATCGCGCTGGACCTGGGCCTGCAGAAGGCCGCGCTCCTGCCGAAGGGCGCCCACGGAGAGGAATGGCAGGTTCACGGCGGCGGGTTCTATCACATCCAGAAATACCTGGTCGCGCCCGAGCGGATGCCCGAGCATCTGACCTGGTTCAAGTGGGAAAGCTATTCGACCTGGCTGTCCGGGGCGGCGCTGCTAATGGTCACCTATTGGGCGGGTGCAAACCTGTTCCTGATCGACCCCGCCAAGGCCGATCTGGCGGTCTGGCAGGCGATCCTGGTCTCTGGCGGATCGCTGGCCATCGGCTGGCTGATCTATGACGGGCTGTGCAAGTCGCCACTGGGCAACCGTCCCACGGTGCTGATGCTGTTGCTTTTCGTGGCGCTGGTCATGATGGGCTGGGGCTATGATCAAGTGTTCACGGGGCGTGCCGCGCTGCTGCACCTGGGCGCGTTTACGGCGACGATCATGACCGCCAACGTGTTCCTGATCATCATGCCGAACCAGCGCATCGTGGTGGCTGATCTAAAGGCGGGCAGGGCGCCCGACCCGAAATACGGCAAGATTGCCAAGCTCCGGTCAACACACAACAATTACCTGACGCTGCCGGTCGTTTTCCTGATGTTGTCGAACCACTATCCGCTGGCCTTCGCCAGCCAGTGGAACTGGCTGATCGCGGCGCTGATCTTCCTGATGGGCGTGACGATCCGGCATTTCTTCAACACCATGCATGCCCGAAAGGGCCAATTGTGGTGGACCTGGGCGGTGACGGTCCTGCTGTTCATCGGCATCATGTGGCTGTCGGCGCTCGGGCTGAACCGCGACAGCTATGATCAGGCGATGGCCCACCCGCTGACGCCGACCGAGGCCCGTTTCGCCGAGGCCGAGGGTTTCGACGAGGTGTCGCGGACCGTCATCGGCCGCTGCTCGATGTGCCACGCCCGAGAGCCCGTGTGGGACGGCATCCACCATGCCCCCAAGGGCGTCCTGCTGGAGACGCCTTCGGACATCGCCCGCGCCGCGCGCGAGATCTATGTCCAGGCGGGCCTCACCGACGCGATGCCGCCGGCCAACATCACCGGGATGGAGGACGACGAGCGCGACCAGATCCTGCGCTGGTTCCGCAGGGTCGGTGCGTGGGGCATGGCGGGACTGTGAAAGGTCAGGCGGCGCCACTGTAGCCTGAGCCCCGCAATGCGGTACCGGCATCAGGTTTCCCAAGCTGCATCAGCCCGAAGATCAAGCTGTCCGCCGAAACTGCAAAGGCCGTTCGTCTTGTTGCCGGTCAGAAGACAGGGCGTAACTCCCGCACGGCATATTCCGCGAACATCCTCACCTTCGGGTCCTGCAGACGGCGATGCGGCGTGAGGCAGCCGAACTGCGCTTCAATCGGCGGGTGATCGGGCAGGATCTGCACAAGGCTTCCATCGGCCAGTGCCTCGGCGACTTCATAGCGCGGACGGTTGGCAATGCCGTGGCCGGACAATGCCCACTCGGTCAGCACCTCTCCGTCATCGGTGTCGAAGCGGCCCGATACCATCATCTTGCGCGGGCCTTCGGGGGTCTGCAGCGTCCAGAAGTATTCCGGGCTGCGTGGATATCTCAGCAGCAGGCAATTGTGCCGGGCCAAATCGTCCGGCGTGCCGGGTGTTCCCGCCGCGGCCAGATAGTCAGGCGAGGCGACCAGCACGCGGGGGCAATCACCGATCTTGCGCCATGTCAGGGCTGAATCGGCCGGCTGCCCCAGGAAGAAGGCCAGGTCGATCGCATCCTCGACGATGTTGACGTTGCGGTCCGACAGGCGCAGCCGGATCTCGACGCCCGGATTTTCCTCGCAGAATGGTGGGATCAATGGGGCGATCAAGCGCCTGCCCAACCCCAAAGGCGCGGTCAGGCGGATCACCCCCTGCGGCTTTCCGGAAAAGCTGCTGACCAAGGCCTCGGCCTCGTCCAGCGTCTCGATCACGCGGCGGGCATGGTCATAGAAGGCGCGGCCGATCTCGGTCGTGGTCAGCTTGCGCGTGGTGCGGTTCAACAGACGCAGGCCGAAACGATTTTCAAGATCCTTGATGCGATTCGAGGCAACTGCCGGCGAAAGGCGCAAATCCCTGCCTCCGGCGGTGATCGAGCCAAGTTCGACCACGCGCACGAAGACGCGCAGGCTTTCCAGATAGGACATGGTGATAGTCGGCTTTCAACGTTTCATGTAAAGTCTTCTAGAACGCGGGCGATTTCGCAACCGCTATTTCGGGCCTAGCATCCGCTGACGGCCAGGAAGGACATTCATGACCCAGCTTCGGTTTCTGCTGAACGATACCGAGATCGCCCTGACCGAGGTCGGGGCCTCGGACACGCTTCTCGATCACCTGCGCCTGGCGCGCCGCCTGAAGGGCACCAAGGAGGGCTGCGCCGAAGGCGACTGTGGCGCCTGCACCGTGCTGGTCGGCCGGCTGACTGCCGGTGGCTTGATCTATGAACCGGTGAATGCCTGCATCCGCCTGCTGGCATCGTGCCACGCCACGCATGTGGTGACCATCGAGCATCTGTCTGGCCCGGACGGGGGCCTGCACCCGATCCAGGCGGCCATGGTCGAGCATCACGGCAGCCAGTGCGGCTTTTGCACGCCGGGCATCGTCATGGCGCTTTACGGCCTGTGGATGAGCAATCCCACGGCTGAGGCCGAGGCCATCGAGACCGCCCTCCAGGGCAACATTTGCCGCTGCACGGGATACGAGCCGATCGTCAAGGCCGCCTTGGCCGCCGGCGCCGCAGGAGGCCAGACGCAGGACGCGCTGACGCGCGAGCGTCAGGCGGTGGCCGCGCGCCTGGCCGGCATGCAGGGCGGACGTGTTTCTCTTGCGCGCGGCGCCGACCGCGCGCTGATCCCCGCCGATACCGATGACCTGGCGCGGATCCTGGCCGAGGAGCCGGGCGCCACGCTGGTCGCCGGGGCGACGGATGTGGGTCTCTGGGTCACGAAGTTCATGCGTGACATCAGCCCCGCCGTCTTCATCGGTCACCTGATGAAGGACATGACGGTCGAGGGCGACATGATCCGGCTGGGCGCGGGCGTGACCTATTCCGAGGCCGCGCCCCTGATCGCCCGCCACATTCCTGCGGCGCAGGATTACTGGCTGCGGATCGGTGGATGGCAGGTTCGCAACATGGGCACGATCGGCGCGAACATCGCCAACGGATCACCCATTGGCGACACGCCGCCGCTGCTGATCGCGCTTGGTGCGCGGATCGTGCTGCGTCGGGGCGACACGCGTCGCGAACTGCCGCTGGAGGCGTTCTTTATCGACTATGGCAAGCAGGACCGCCAACCGGACGAGTTCGTCGAGCAGATCCTGATCCCCACGCGTCCCCAGGCGCTTGTCGCCGCCTATAAGGTCAGCAAGCGCCGCGACAGCGACATCACCGCAGTGGCCGCCGGATTCTGCATCGAGGTGGAGGACGGCATCATCAGCGCCGCTCGCATCGCGTTCGGCGGCATGGCGGCGACACCCAAGCGCGCCACCGCGGCCGAGGCTGCCCTGCAGGGCCAGCCCTTCGCCGAAGCCAGCTTCGACGCGGCCGCCCGGGCGCTTTCGCGGGACTTCCAGCCGCTCAGCGACATGCGGGCCAGCGCGGACTATCGTTCGGCGGTGGCCCGCAACCTGTTCCGCCGTTTCTGGCTGGAACAGTCCGAAACCGGCCTTCCCGTGCGGTTGCGCCAGGCAGTGGGGGTTTAGGCCATGAAGGACGATATCGCGACTGTCAGGGGACTGGCGCACCAGGACGCCATCCATGACAGTGCCATCAAGCATGTCACAGGAAGCGCCGACTATACCGACGACCTGGCAGCGCCAGCGAACCTGGTCCACGCTTATCTGGGCCTGTCGCAATGCGCGCATGGCCGCATTACCCGCATGGACTTTACCGAGACGCTGTCCAGCCCTGGCGTTCTGGGCGTTCTGACGGCCGATGACATTCCGGGGGTGAACGACGTCTCGCCCAACGGAAAGAACGACGACCCGATCTTTGCCGACGGGCTGGTGCAGTTCTGGGGCCAGCCGGTCTTCGCCGTCATCGCCCAGACCCGCGACCAGGCGCGCCGTGCGGCGCACAAGGCGCGCATCGACTATGATCCGCTGCCCCACGCGCTGGACCCCATTGCCGCGGGGGACGCCGGCCTGGGCTATGTCACCGACCCGCTGACTCTGCGGCGCGGCGATGCGCCCGCCGCCATGGCCCGCGCACCCCGCCGGATCGAGGGACGGTTCGTCATCGGCGGTCAGGATCACTTCTATCTGGAAGGGCAGATCGCCATGGCCCTGCCGGGCGAGGACGAGGATGTTGTCGTCAATGTTTCGACCCAGCACCCGTCAGAGGTTCAGCACATGGTCGCCCATGTCCTGAAAGTGCCGAGCCACTCGGTCGTGGTGAACGTCCGGCGCATGGGCGGCGGCTTCGGCGGCAAGGAAACGCAGATGAACCTGTTCGCCTGCGTCGCCGCACTTGCGGCCAAGCGCTGGAACCGGGCGGTCAAGATCCGCCCCGACCGCGACGACGACATGATCGCCACCGGCAAGCGCCACGATTTCGTGGTCGATTATGCCGTGGGCTTCGACGACGAAGGCCGCATCCGGGCGGTCGAGGGCGACTGGTATGCCCGCTGCGGCTTCTCGGCCGACCTGTCGGGCCCGGTGACGGACCGGGCGCTGTTTCATGCCGACAACGCCTATTTCTATCCCGACGTGCGCGTCAGCAGCCATCCGATGAAGACGAACACGGTCAGCAATACCGCCTTCCGCGGTTTCGGTGGACCGCAGGGCGTCATCGTGGCGGAACGGATGATCGAGGAGATTGCCTATGCCCTCGGCCTCGACCCTTTGGAGGTGAGGCGCCGCAACCTCTACGAAAACGGTCAGCTAACCCCCTATCACCAAGAGGTCAACGACCAGATCCTGCCGCGCATCTTGGATGAGTTGGAGGCCAGCAGTGACTACAAGGCGCGCAGGCAGGCCGTCCTGGACTGGAATGGGAAGGGCGGCGTGATCCGCAAGGGCATCGCGCTGACCCCGGTCAAGTTCGGGATCAGCTTCACCGCCACCTGGTTCAACCAGGCGGGTGCGCTTGTCCACATATACTCCGACGGCTCGATCATGCTGAACCATGGCGGGACCGAGATGGGGCAGGGACTGAACACCAAGGTCGCCCAGGTCGTGGCCGAAGCTTTCCAGTGCGACATCAAGCGCATCAAGATCACCCGCACGACAACGGAGAAGGTGCCCAACACCTCGGCCACGGCGGCATCGTCGGGGACCGACCTGAACGGCATGGCGGCGCTGGACGCGGCCGAACAGATCAAGGCGCGGCTGGTCGAGTTCGTGGCCGAGCGCTGGCAGGTGCCGCCCGACGCCGTAAGCTTCGTGCCCGGCCATATCCGGGCGGGTGACCATCAGATCCCTTTCACCGAGGTCATCAAGGCCGCCTACATGGCACGCATTCACCTCTCGGCGGCGGGCTTCTACAAGACGCCCAAGATCCACTGGGACCGCGCGACCGGAAAGGGGCGGCCGTTCTACTACTATGCCTATGGCGCGGCGGTGTCCGAGGTGTCGGTCGACACGCTGACGGGCGAATATGTCATCGACCGCGCCGATATCCTGCACGACGTGGGCCGCAGCCTGAACCCGGCCATCGACAAGGGCCAGGTCGAGGGCGCTTTCGTCCAGGGAACCGGCTGGCTGACCACGGAGGAGCTGTGGTGGGACGCGCAGGGCCGCCTACGGACCCACGCACCCTCGACCTACAAGGTGCCGCTGGCCAGCGACCGCCCGCGCATCTTCAACGTGAAGCTGACCGACTGGTCGGAAGCGGCCGAGCGCACCATCAAGCGGTCCAAGGCCGTGGGCGAGCCACCCTTCATGCTGGGCATCAGCGTGTTCGAGGCGATCAACATGGCCGTCGCCTCGGTCGTGGATTATCGCGAACCCGCCCGTCTGGACGCGCCGGCCACGCCGGAACGCGTCCTGATGGCGATAGAGCGGCTGCGCGGATGATCCGTGTCAGGGTCATGTCGGCGCGAGGCTCGACCCCGCGCGAGAAGGGGGCCGAGATGATCGTGACCGCCGACAGCACGCAGGGCACGATCGGCGGCGGGCAACTGGAATATATGGTCATCGACCGTGCACGCCAGATGCTGGCCCGAGGAGAGGCCGAGGCGCTCATGGACATCCCCCTCGGCCCCGAGATCGGCCAATGCTGCGGCGGCCGCGTGGTGCTGTCGCTGGATCGCGGCAATGCGACGCCTGAGACCCATCCAGACGTGCTGATCTTCGGGGCGGGCCATGTGGGCAGGGCGCTGGCCCAGGCCCTGCAACCCCTGCCGGTGAACGCGCTGCTGATCGACAGCCGCCCCGAGGAACTGGCCCGCGCCACCGGCCCGACCCGCGTAACGGCGTTACCCGAGGCCGAGATCCGCGCGGCAGGGCCCGGCAGCAGCGTCATCATCCTGACCCATGACCACGCCCTCGATTTCCTCTTGGCCGCCGAGGCGCTGAGCCGCACGGATCTCGCCTATATCGGCATGATCGGCAGCGCCACGAAACGGGCGCAATGCGTCCGCTTCGCCCGCCAGCGCGGCCTTGATCCCGCGCCGCTTGTCTGCCCCATCGGCGCCGGCTTCAGCCATGACAAGCGTCCCGCCATCATCGCTGCCTTCACCGCTGCCGAGCTGATGGCGCGGCTTACCTCTTCTTCTTTGAAAAAACACCCATGCAACATCTGATCCGGGGCCGCGTCCTCGACTTCTTCGCCGACCCCAATGACACCGACCAGAACCACCGCTACCACGAGAATGGCGCCATCCTGGTCGAGGACGGCCGCATCTTGGCGGTGGGCGATCACGCCGACCTGTCGCAAGAGGGCCTTCACGAGATCGACCATCGCCCGCACCTGATCATGCCGGGCTTCATCGACCCACATATCCACTTTCCTCAGCTCCAGGTCATCGCCAGCTGGGGGGCGCAGCTCTTGGACTGGCTGAACACCTACACCTTCCCTGCCGAAGCGGAATTCGCTGACCCTGCCCATGCCGCGGACATGGCGGGCCGCTTCCTTGACCAGTTGACGGCGCATGGCACGACGACGGCTGTGGCCTTCTGTTCCAGCCACAAGACCAGCGCCGAGGCGCTGTTCAGTGCCGCCCACGCCCGCGACATGGCGATGGTGGCCGGCAAGGTGATGATGGACCGCAATGCCATTCCTGCCGTCCACGACACCCCGCAGTCGTCCTATGACGACAGCAAAAAGCTGATTGAGGCGTGGCATGGCACAGGCCGTCAGCGTTATGCGATCACGCCTCGCTTTGCGATCACCTCCTCGCCCGAGCAGCTCGAGATGGCCGGGGCGCTGGCTCGTGAGTATGCCGGCTGTCACCTGCAGACCCACCTGTCCGAAAATCGGGACGAGATCGACTTTACCCTAAGCCTCTACCCCAAGGCGCGGGATTACCTGGACATCTACGACCATTACGGCCTTCTCGGCCCACGGACGCTGCTGGGCCACTCGATCCACCTGGAGCCGCGCGAGATCGCCCGCATGGCCGAAACCGAAAGCCGCGCCATCTTCTGTCCGACTTCGAACCTTTTCCTGGGGTCTGGGCTATTCGATGCCGACGGATTGAGGGCGGCTGGCGTCACCAGTGGCATCGCGACCGATGTCGGCGGCGGCACCAGCTGGTCGATGCTGCAGACCCTGAACGAGGGCTACAAGATCCTGCAGATGCGCGGTCAGAAGCTGCACCCGCTGGCGGCGTTCCACTGGGCGACGCGCGGCAACGCCTTGGCTTTGGGAATGGAGGACGAGATCGGCACCCTCGCCCCCGGCAGCGCCGCCGATCTGGTGGTGCTGGACGTCCAAGCCACCCCCGCGATGGCACTGCGGGCCGAACGCGCCGAAACCCTGGCCGAGGAGCTGTTCATCCTGCAGATCATGGGCGATGACCGGGCGATCGCCCAGACCTACGTGGCCGGCCGCGCCCAAAAGGACCGATAGGCCTTAATCGTGCAAACGAGGCTGAATGAATTCTCAATGCCTGCAATCGCTGTCAGCCTTGGGTGCGAAGGTGGCAATAGCTGTTGGTTGCTGCGAATGACGTCGATCTCGTGAAACTGTTGGATGCGGCTGAAGCTTCGTCTTTGGGCCTGAGGACAATCAGTCGCTTCCAGGCGCAGGGGTCATGCCACGATACCGCTGCGGGGCAGAGGCGGCGCGACAGGGCTGTCGGGGTATCCTGAATTGTTAGAGTGGCGATTCGGGGCCATGTCCCGACCTCTGCCCTGCAAAGACTAGGTCATGGTGGATCTGTGAACCGGCCCAAGCTCCATCCGCCATCGCAAGGCTGATGGAGTGGTGGCGGAGCGCCGCATCTCCGCAGGCATAGGCGCCGGGGATGATGGTTTCTCGGCGGTCGGTCGTCACGATGAACTGCTCGGTCGGCAGTTCCGACAACTGGCAGCCGAGCATCCGAGCCAGGTTACCGCTAGGCGCCGTTGCAGTGGTCGTGAAGATCCCCGCGACAGGAAGGCTGCGGCCGTCTTGCAGGTGAACGCAGCCGGGGGTCACATGCGAAACGCAGCTTTCCTCGATCGTGATCCCGGACCTGACCAGGTCCGCCCGAACCGCTTGCCCAAGCGACAGAACACGGTTGCAGAACACCGTGACCGGCCCCCAGTCCGTCAGAAGATGCACCTGATCAAGCGACCGCGCCCCGATGGCGATGACGGCCAGTGCGCCCTGGTCAAGCTCGTATGCGTGGCAATAGGGGCAGTGGAACACAGTCCGCCCCCATTCCTCGGCCATACCGGGAATGGCGGGCAGGGTGTCTGAAACCCCGATCGCCAGCAGGATCCGCCGCCCCTTGTGCACCATGCCGTCAGTCGTAGTCACTTGGAAATCGTTCTGCGCACCGCTGGCCTCGGTCGCCTCGCCTTCATGCCAGTGAAGGGTGGGGTAGCGGGAAAGCTGCTCTCGGGATGCGGCATGAAGTGCTTCGCGTGTAATGCCGTCACCCCCCAGGACCGCATGCGCATGGCTGGCCGAGAGGTTTCTGGGGCGGCCGGCGTCGATGATCAGCACGTCGCGCCGCGCGCGCAGCAACTGCAGTGCTGCAGACATGCCGGAATAGCTTCCGCCGATGATGATGACGTCGTGATGCATGGCCCCTCTCGGTCCGCTGAATACCCGTCTTCGCGGGCTGCCCGGAACCGCGGCAGGTCAGCTTTGTTCCCTGTCAAGAGGCAACTAGCGACGCGAAGGATGGAACAATTAACCATGCGAGCGGTTCACCAGAGGCATTTTCGGGGAGCGTGAAATGGCAGAGCACTACGTCTCGGACAATGATGACTCTCATGGCATGGGGGGTAAGGATGCGCTGAGCGCCCTTGCACGCTCGCGCATCGCCATCGAGGGTGTCTCGATCGAGATCGATGGCGGGCGGTTTTCGGCAAAGGTCGTCGCAGGGCAGGTGACGACCGTCGAGGCCGATATTTTCTCAGACGGGCACGACAGCATCGACGCGGCTCTGCTGTATAGGCGCGTGGGATCGGACAATTTCTCCGAAGCACCGATGCGCTTTCTCGAAAACGACCGCTGGCAGGGCGATCTGGTCCTTGACGAGCCGGGCCAGTACGAGGTGACGATCCTGGCATGGCGGGACCTGTTCCTGACCTGGCGCAAGGAAGTCGCCAAGAAGCATGCCGCCGGCCAATCCATCGCGCTGGAACTGCAGGAAGGGCGGAACCTCCTGTCCGCCGCACTGGAGCCTGACAGCCGCGCCGACGAAGCCGGTCGCGGCGCGATCTCGGCACTTCTGGCCGAGGATGACGGCGCCGATGGCGGCGAGGGGCACGAGGGCCTTCGCTTCGGCCGCCTTGGCGCACCGGAGACGGTCGACCTGATGCGTCAGGTCGGTCCCCGGACCGACGCCACCCGCTACAAGCTGCTGCCGGTCTTTGCGGATCGGAAGGCTGCGGCCTTCAGCGCCTGGTACGAACTGATGCCGCGCTCGCAGTCGGGGGATGAGCATCGCCATGGCACCTTCGACGATGTCATCGCCCGGCTTCCCTATGTGCGCGACCTGGGCTTCGACGTGCTGTATTTCCCGCCGATCCACCCGATCGGTCGCACCAATCGCAAGGGCCGCAATAACACGCTGACGCCGGGGCCGGACGATCCGGGCAGCCCTTATGCCATCGGCTCGGACGAAGGCGGACATGACGCGATCCATCCCGAGCTGGGGACCTTCGACGACTTCCGTCGGCTGGTGGACGCCGCACGCGACCATGGGTTGGAAATCGCGCTGGACTTTGCCATCCAGTGTTCGCCGGACCATCCCTGGATCAAGGAGCATCCGGAATGGTTCGACTGGCGTCCCGATGGCACGATCAAGTTCGCCGAGAACCCGCCGAAAAAGTATGAGGACATCGTCAACGTCCACTTCTATCGCAAGGCGCTGCCGGATCTGTGGTACGCGCTTCGCGACGTGGTGCTGTTCTGGGTGGAGCATGGCGTCAAGATCTTTCGCGTGGACAATCCGCACACCAAGCCGTTCCCCTTCTGGGAGTGGATGATCGCCGAAGTCCGCGCGAAGCACCCCGACACCATCTTCCTGGCCGAAGCCTTTACCCGGCCCAAGGTGATGAAACGTCTGGCGAAAGTCGGCTTTTCCCAGTCCTATTCCTATTTCACATGGCGCAACAGCAAGGATGAACTGACGGATTATCTCGTCGAGCTGACGCAGACGGACTCGCGCGAGGTGATGCGCCCGAACTTCTTCGTCAACACGCCCGACATCAATCCGCGCTTTCTGCAGTCCAGCGGGCGGCCTGGCTTCAGGACGCGGCTTGTGCTGGCGGCCACTCTTGGCGGCAACTATGGCGTCTATAACGGCTTCGAGATCTGCGACGCCGCGCCCGTGCCCGGCAAGGAGGAATACCTCGATTCCGAAAAGTACCAGATCCGCGTCTGGGACATGGACCAGCCCGGCAATATCCAGGACGACATCCGCCTGATGAACCGCCTGCGCCACGAACACCCGGCGTTGCAGCACTTCACGAACCTCAAGTTCTACTATGCCGGCAACGATCAGGTGCTGGCCTATGGCAAGCGCGCGGGGGACGACTTTGTCCTGATCCACGTCAATCTGGACCCGCACAACGTGCAATCCTTCCAGCTGGAGGTTCCACTTTGGGAACTCGGGCTGCCGGACGACGCCTCGATCGAGGTGCGCGACCTGGTCCACGGCAACAGCTTCACCTGGCACGGCAAGTACCAGTGGCTTGAACTTGATCCTCAGACACGACCCTATGTGGTGTGGCAACTTCTGGCCCCGGGGGTGGCGCGCTGATGAATATCTCGACGAAGAACGACAAGGCCAGCTTCGCCGTGCGTAGCGGCATCGACCGTGATTGTGCCGACTGGTACAAGGATGCGGTCATCTATCAGCTGCACATCAAGGCGTTCCAGGATTCGAACGGCGACGGGATTGGTGATTTCGCCGGCCTGATGCAGCGGCTGGATTACGTGCAGGAACTGGGCGTGACGGCCATCTGGGTGCTGCCCTTCTATCCGTCGCCGCTGCGCGACGACGGCTATGACATTTCGGATTACAAGTCGATCAACCCGTCATACGGGTCGATGAAGGACTTCAAGGCGTTCGTGGCCGAGGCCCATAAGCGCGGCATCCGCGTCATCACCGAACTGGTCATCAATCACACCAGCGACCAGCATCCATGGTTCCAGCGCGCCCGCCATGCCAAGCCCGGCTCGGCCGCGCGCGACTGGTACGTGTGGTCCGACACGGACGAAAAGTGGCCCGAGACGCGGATCATCTTTCTGGATACGGAACGGTCGAATTGGACTTGGGACCCGGTGGCCGGCGCCTACTACTGGCACCGCTTCTATTCGCACCAGCCCGATCTGAACTTCGACAATCCGAAGGTGCTGCAGGAAGTGCTGAAGGTCATGCGCATGTGGCTGGACATGGGCGTTGACGGGCTGCGGCTTGATGCCATTCCCTATCTGGTCGAACGCGACGGCACCAACAACGAGAACCTGCCTGAAACGCATGACGTCCTGAAGGCGATCCGCGCCGATCTGGACAAGCACTTCCCCGACAGGATGCTGCTGGCCGAGGCAAACCAGTGGCCCGAGGATACGCGCCCGTATTTCGGCGAGGGCGATGAATGCCACATGGGCTTCCACTTCCCCCTGATGCCGCGCATGTACATGGCGCTGGCGCAGGCCGACCGGCACCCGATCACCGACATCATCCGCCAGACGCCCGAGATTCCGGAAAACTGCCAGTGGGGCATCTTCCTGCGCAACCATGACGAGCTGACGCTGGAAATGGTGACGTCCGAGGAACGCGACTATCTGTGGCAGACCTATGCCGCCGACACGCGGGCGCGGATCAACCTCGGCATTCGCCGGCGCCTTGCGCCGCTGATGCAGAACGACCGCCGCAAGATCGAGTTGCTGAATTCGCTGCTGCTGTCCATGCCCGGCACGCCGATCATCTATTACGGCGACGAGATCGGGATGGGCGACAACTATTACCTCGGCGACCGCGACGGGGTGCGGACGCCGATGCAGTGGTCGGGCGATCGCAATGCGGGGTTCTCCACCGCCAAGCCGCAGCAGCTCTATCTGCCGGCGATCATCGACGCGGTCTATGGCCACCAGGTCATCAACGTCGAATCGCAGGCCGACGACCCGTCGTCGCTGCTGAACTGGATGCGGCGGATGATTACCGTGCGCCGCCAGCACCCAGCCTTTGGTCGCGGCACGATGACGCTGCTCTATCCACGCAACCGCAAGGTGCTGGCCTATATCCGCGAATACGAGGATCGCGCTTATTTGTGCGTTGCGAACCTGTCGGACGCCGCGCAGGCGGTCGAGCTGGATCTGGCGCGCCATCGTGACAAGGTGCCAGTCGAACTGACGGGACGCTCGGCATTTCCGCCGGTGGGCGATCTGCCCTACATGCTGACGCTGCCGGCCTATGGCTTCTACTGGTTCGCGCTGGCCAGCGACGAGGAGACGCCCGCCTGGCACGAGCAGTTGCCGGACATTCTTCCCGAGTTTATGACCCTGACCACCCGTGACGGCCGTGTCCTGACGGCGCTGAAGGGCCGCGAAGGTCAGCAGTTCCAGAACGACGTCCTGCCGCAGTGGCTGCCGATGCAGCGCTGGTTCGCCGCCAAGGACGAGAAGATCACGGCCGTCAGGATGACGCCCATGGGCGAGGTCGATCCCGATCATGCGCTGGTCTCAATCGACGTGACGCTTGGAGAAGAGCAGCACAGCTATTTCCTGCCCCTGTCCGCCCGGTGGGGAGAGGAGAACCTGCGTCCCGGTGCGCCGCGGCTGTCCTATACCTTGGCCAAGACCCGCCACACGGCACGCGTCGGCGCGCTGGTGGATGGTGCCTATGACGAACGCCTGCCGGTCCTGTTCCTGGAACAGATGAAGGCCGATGCGACACGCGGCGACCTGCGCTTCAGCGGCACCGATGCGCTGCGCGAGATTGCCGAGCCGGGCGACCCGCGCCAACTGGGGGTCGAGCAGTCGAACATCTCGATCGCCTTCACCGACCAGATCATCCTCAAGCTCTATCGCCGCCTGCGCGAGGGCGAGCAGCCCGATGTCGAGGTCGCCCGTTTCCTGACCGAGACGGCAGGTTACCCGCACACGCCTGCCTATCTAGGCCAGGTGACGCATGAGAATGGCAACCGTACCGTCCTGGCCGCAGCCTTCGCCTTCGTCGCCAACCGCGGCGATGCCTGGACCGGCGTATTCGATGCGCTGATGTTGGAGTTCAACGAGCACGAAGCGTGGCCGACCGAGCAGGAGCCCGAGGTGACGACGCCGTCGTTCGACTTCCCGCTGAGCATCGGAGCACTTCTGGGCGAACGTACGGCACAGCTGCACAAGGCGCTGGCGACGCCCACGGACGATCCGGCCTTCGCGACCGAGGATCTGACGGCCGATCATCTGGCTGAATGGACCCGCACTGCCGAGGCGGAGGCCGAGGCGATGCTGTCGCGGCTTCAGCAGGCCGAGCCTCAGCTGCCCAAGGATGCCATACCGCTTTCGCAGGAATTGCAGCAGCGCCGCGACGACTTGATGGCGCGGATCCGCAAGGCGGCGCAGATCGCGCCGTCGGGACAGCTGTCGCGCATCCACGGAGACTATCACCTGGGGCAGGTCCTGCTGGCCCAGAACGACGTCGCCATCATCGACTTCGAGGGCGAACCTGCGCGCACGCTGGAGGAGCGGCGCGCCAAGTCGTCGCCCCTGCGCGATGTCGCGGGCATGCTGCGATCCTTCGACTACGCGGCCCTGTCGGTCATCGCGCGTCATCGCCATGATCCCCCCGCGGGGGCCGAGCGTGCAACCGCACGGATCGAGGAATGGCGGCGCTCGGTCGCGCGTGACTTCATGGCGGCCTATCGCAGCCATGGCGAAGGTGCGCCGAACCTGCCCGACAACGACGCCATGCAGGCGCTGCTGGACCTGTTCCTGCTGCAGAAGGCGATCTACGAAACCGGATACGAGCTGGGGAACCGCCCGACATGGGTCGGGCTGCCCCTGCGCGGTATCCTCGATCTTTTGGACAAGGCCCCATGAGCGAGACGGCAAACCTTCCCGAGACCCGCCCCGAAGGCCCGAGCGCAGCAGCGATCGAAGCCATTCTTCGCGGAAATCACCACGATCCGTTTTCCATTTTGGGACGGCATGACGGTCAATTGCGGGTCTTCGCCCCGCAGGCGGCCGAGGTCTGTGCCGTGTCCTCCGGCGGTTCGACCCCGCTGGCGCGCGTGCATCCCGAAGGGTTCTTCTGCGGTCCCGCGCCGCAGGGCGACTATCGCCTGAAGATGTCCGCAGGCAGCCACGAATGGGAGGTCGACGACCCGTACCGTTTCGGCCCCGTCTTGGGCGAGATGGACGAATACCTGATCGCCGAGGGCAGTCACCGCAAGCTCTATGACAAGCTGGGCGCCCATCCGATGGTCCATGAGGGCGTCGAGGGAACCTCCTTTGCGGTCTGGGCGCCCAACGCGCGCCGTGTCAGCGTCGTGGGACACTTCAACGCCTGGGACGGCCGCCGCCACCCGATGCGCAAGCGTCTGGGGCCGGGCATCTGGGAGCTGTTCATTCCCGGCATCGGCGTTGGAGAGGTGTACAAGTACGAGATCATCAGCGCCCATGGCCACCGCATGCCACTCAAGGCTGACCCGGTGGGCTTCGCGCACGAACTGCCACCCGAGACGGCATCCGTCGTCGACGGCCTGCCGCAGCACGACTGGCACGACAGCGGCTGGATGGCGGGACGCGCGGCACGGCAGGATGCCCAAGCCCCGATCTCGATCTACGAGGTGCATCTGGGATCGTGGCGGCGGGGCGGTGGCGACGAGATCCTCAGCTATGACGCCGTCGGCGATCTTCTGGTGCCCTATGTCATCGAGATGGGCTTCACCCATGTCGAATTCCTGCCGGTCAGCGAACACCCGTTCTCGGGGTCCTGGGGTTATCAGCCGGTGGGTCTGTTTGCCCCGACCAGCCGCTTTGGCGACCCCGAGGCTTTTGCGCGGCTTGTCGACCGCATGCACCAGGCAGGCATCGGCGTCATCCTGGACTGGGTGCCCGCGCATTTCCCATCGGACGCCCATGGCCTGGCGCAGTTCGACGGCAC
>JAYZBS010000020.1:0-20637 GCA_036338635.1 Pseudomonadota bacterium
CTGTTCGTCGGAGCGTGCGCGGCCCCACCGGGGCCACGGTCCCCTCCTCACCGGTGAAGCGGCTTTTCCTCATGTCGTCTGCTCCTTCGTGATGAAGCAAACTCTACATTAGAGCGAAGGACATCCCGGGGGGCAGGTCACACCTGTTTCGAACCCGGGCCGAGAAACGTCCGCGAGACACCTCGATTCTGCAGCTCCCTCATCCCGGACGCAGCCGTGCGCCTTTGCCGAAGCCCGGCACACGACGGCCTGAAGGTTCCCTGAAATCGAATATCATTTGCCCAACTGATCCGCGATCAGACCAAGCGGATGGCGAAGGCGGTGGCCAGCGAGGCGCGCGGCTTGGCAGCGGCAGGAAAAGCCGGTGGCCGCGACATCGGAATTCTCGGGCATGTGCTGGCGCCACGAGAGGTCGAACAGCTTGCGCGACATCGGCTGATGCCGCTCTTGGTGGCCAAAGAGACCTGCCATGCCGCAGCAGCCGGTAGAAGGGGTATGAACCGTCGCTCCGATCGCCTCGAAGAGATGACGCCACTGATCGGCAGATTGGGATGACGCGGTCGCCTCGGTGCAGTGAGAGAGAACCGTGACCGGGGCGGCGGATCCGGCTTTGGGAAGAGGGCGCTTGGCCAGTTCCTCGGCCAGAAACTCCTGCACCATGCGAACCTTCGGCAGGGCGATGCCGGATTTTGGATATTCCTGCCGCAGCATCATGCCGAAGGCGGGCTCGAAGGCCAAGAGCGGGGCGCGGGCCGCCGCGCGACGCAAAAGGCCAGCCAGTCGCTCGGCCATCTGTCGAAAGGCCACCAAGTCGCCAGCCGTATGCGCCGCCTTGCCCGCGGGACGCATCCGCAACAGACGCGGGCGGTAGCCGAGCGCCGTCAGACCCGCAACGACGTCGCGCTGGACATCCGCATCGAAAAGCGCCGTGAACCAGTCCTGAACAAGGATCACCGTACCCGGCGGCAGGGGGGTGGCCAAATCGCCCTCCTCCAGCCACAACCCTCGCGGCACCCGTGCCAGCCGTCGCGGCAGGTCGACCGTGCCGGTTGCCCATGCGCCAAGCCGTGCGGCCACTGGCCAGAGGGGCGCAAGGACCGGCGCAAGCCGCTGCACGGTGGGGCTGAACCGCTCGGCCCACAGCACAAGCCGGTCCGCCAACGGGCGCCGGTGGCGTGCGAAATGATCCGCGAGGAACGCCGAACGCATTGCCGGGATGTCGACCTGCACCGGGCAAGTCGAAGCGCAGGCCTTGCAGCCAAGGCAGGTGTCCAGCGCGGCCATCAGATCGGCCTCGTCAGGATCGCCGCCGGCTGCCCGCGCCTGATGCCACGCCCTCAGCGCGTCCGCCCGGCCCTTGGGGCTTTGGCGAAGATCGGCGGTGGCCTTGAAGCTGGGGCACATCGGCGTGGCCGCGGCATAGCTGAGGCATTGCGCGTTCCCGTTGCAGCGGAAGGCGTTCGACAGGGCATCGCCATCGGGTGCGTTGAAAGGCCGGAATGGGGTCGAACCTATACCCATCACGGGGCGGTCGTTCGTGACCAGCTTGCCGGGATTGAAGCGCCCCTGCGGATCGAAGGCGGCCTTGACACCCTGCAGCGCCCGATAGGCATCTTCGCCGATCCAGTCCCGCAGATAGGCGCCGCGCACGCCCTTGCCATGCTCGCCCCAGAAGATGCCGCCATGCCTGCGCGTCAGATCGAAGACGGCATCCGATACCGCAACCAGCCGGTCCCGATCGGCAGGGTCATCAAGATTCAGTGCCGGGCGGATATGCAGGCAACCCACATCGACGTGACCATAGATGCCGAAGCCCAGCCCGTTGCGCGACAGCACCGCCAGAAAGTCGTCGAGGAAGGCGGGCAGGTTCTCGGGCGGGACGACGGTATCCTCGACGAAGGCCACGGGACGTGCGGCGCCTTCGACCTTGCCCAGCAGGCCCACACCGGCGGATCGGACGGCCCACAGCATGCGGATCTCTGCCAGGTCGGACGAGAGGTGGTCGGCGATCATTCCGGGCAGGCCGGACAGGATCTGGCGGCAGTGTGCGACACGCGCGTCCAGAAGCGCACCGTCATCGCCGTTCATCTCGACGAAGACATAGGCGATGCGCTGCCCGTCGCCGCCCCTCACCACGGCGGGCAGGCGATGCAGGATGCCGGCGCCCTCGGCCAAGGCTTGCACCGTCTCGTCCATCACCTCGACCGCAGTCGGGTCGGCCGCCAGCAGGGGCGTGGCCGCCGCCAGCGCCTCGCGGAACGAGGCGAAGGCCGCAACGACCAACCGCTTCTCCTTCTCGATCCGGCGCAGCTTCACGCGGATGCGGCCGATCAGGCCGAGTGTACCCTCGGCGCCCAGAAACAGCCGCCACCATTCGAAGTCGCCCCCCTCGGGGCAGGCGCGGTCAAGATCGTAACCCGTGAAACGCCGGTTCAGCCGGGGGGTGCTGTCGATGAAGGCCTGCCGACCTTCGCGGGCCGCTGATCCCGCCGCAGCCAGCATGGGTCGCGCCCACTCCGGCACCGGCCCCAGGCTGTCCAGCAGCCCCTGCGGCTGCGCGATCGCCAGCCCGAGGATATTGTCCGAGGTCTTGCCATAGATCCGCGAACCCTTCCCCGACGCATCCGTGCTGACCATTCCGCCGATCGTGCAGCGGGTCGAGGTCGAGGTCTCGGGCGCGAAAAACCAGCCGGATCGACGGATCTGCGCGTTCAGATCGTCCAGCACCATACCCGGCTCGACATCGGCCCAGCCATCGTCCGCATCCAGTGCCAAAAGCCGGTTCATGAAGCGGCGCATGTCGACAATGATGCCGCTGTTCAGGCTCTGCCCGTTGGTGCCGGTCCCGCCCCCCCTTGCAGTGAGGGCCAGCCCGGCGAAGTGCGGATCGTCCAGAACGCGCAGCAGAAGGACCAGATCCTGCGCCGAGCGCGGCGCCACCACCAGATCGGGGGTGATCTGATAGACCGAATTGTCGGTCGACATGGCAGCCCGCAGCGCGCTGTCGACCTCGACCGGACCGCTGAAACCCGCCGCGGGCAACGCGCGCGCAAGCTCGGCGATCTGGTCAGGGCGATTGTCCAACATGGCGAATGTCCCCGTCGCGGTCCGGTTCTGTCAGGGTTGCGCCTTAGCGGCGAAGGGTTCCGCAGGCGTCCGCGATCCGGCCAAGCGCCCCGGCAAGTTCCGCCTGCGAGGTGGCATAGCTGATGCGGAAATATCCCGGAAGCCCGAAGCACGCGCCCGGAACGACCGCCACATCGACCGTATCCAGAAGCCAGGCGCAGAAATCGCGGTCGCTGTCCAGGCGCCGCCCGTCTGGAGTGGTGCTTCCGATCAGCCCCTCGCAGCTTGCGAAGGTATAAAAGGCGCCCTCGGGCCTGCGGCAGGTGATCCCGTGGACCGCGTTCAGCGCATCGACGACCAGATCGCGCCGTGCGGCGAAGCTTGCCGCGCGGTCGGCCAGAAAGCCCTGCGGCCCGTCCAGCGCCGCAATGGCGGCGGCCTGCGTGACCGATGACGGACAAGAGGTCGACTGGCTCTGCACCACGGCCATGGCGGCAATCAGGTTGGCGGGCCCGCCGGCATAGCCAAGCCGCCAGCCGGTCATCGCATAGGCCTTGGACACGCCATTGACCGTCAGGCAGCGGTCCCGCAGCCCTTCGTCCAGCGCCGCCGGCGTCACGAAGCGGAACCCGTCATAGGTGATATGCTCGTACATGTCATCGACCATCAGCCAGACATGCGGATGCCGGTGAAGCACCTCGATCAGCGGACGGTAGTCCGCCTCGCCATAGGCGCTGCCCGTCGGGTTCGAGGGCGAATTCAGCATCAGCCAACGGGTCCGCGGCGTGATGGCCGCCTCTAGTGCCTCGGCCGTCAGGCGGAAGCCGGTGCTGTCGTCGCAGGGTACCGCCACCGGCACGCCGCCCGCGATGCGGACGATGTCGAAATAGGTGGTCCAGCATGGCGTCGGCACGATGACCTCGTCGCCCTCGTTCAGGCTGGCCATCATTGCGTTATAGAGGATCTGCTTGGCCCCGGCGCCCGCCGTCACCTCGTTCTGCGCGAAATCAAGACCGTTCTCGCGCCGGAACTTGTCCCGGATCGCCCGTTTCATCTCGGGGCTGCCGTCGAGGGCGGTATACTTCGTCTGGCCCTGGCGGATGGCCGCGATGGCGGCCTCCTTGATGTGGGCGGGCGTGTCGAAGTCCGGCTCGCCCGCGCCCAGGATGATGACCGGGCGCCCCTCGCGCTTCAGGGCAGAGGCGCGGGCGGTGATGGTGAGGATCTCGGACACGCCCAGATCCTCGATCCGCCCCGCAGGGCGGAACATGTCGCTGCGGATGTCCATGATCCCTCAGATGTCGAAGACGACGCCCTGCGCCAGCGGCAGCTCGCGCGAGTAGTTGATCGTGTTGGTGGCGCGCCGCATGTAGGATTTCCATGCGTCCGAGCCGCTTTCGCGCCCGCCGCCGGTCTCCTTCTCGCCGCCGAAGGCCCCACCGATCTCGGCGCCCGAGGTGCCGATGTTGACGTTGGCGATCCCGCAGTCCGAGCCCGCCGCCGACAGGAAGGCCTCGCTTTCGCGCAGGTCCGTCGTGAAGATCGAGGACGACAGGCCCGCGCCCACGGCGTTGTGCTGCTCGATCACGTCCTCGAAGTCGCTGTAGCGCATGACATAGAGGATCGGCGCGAAGGTCTCCTCCAGCACCGGGCCGGTCTGGGCGGGCATCTCGACCAGCGCGGGCTTGACGTAGAACGCGGCCTCGGGTGCCACGTCAGTCACGCGGGTGCCGCCATGAACGGTGCCGCCCGCGTCCTTGGCGGCCTTCAACGCGGCCTGCATCGCCTCATAGGCCTGGCCGTCGACCAGCGGGCCGACCAGCGCCTGCGTCGTCAGCGGATTGCCGACCGAAACGGACCCATAGGCCTTGATCAGGCCGGGGACCAGCTGATCATAGACGCTGTCATGCACGAACAGGCGCCGCATTGTGGTGCAACGCTGGCCCGCAGTGCCCATGGCCCCAAAGGCGATGGCCCGCAGCGACATGTCCAGATCGGCCGAGGGGCAGACGATACCTGCGTTGTTGCCACCCAGCTCGAGGATCGAGCGGCCGAAGCGCGATGCCACGCGCGGGCCGACGTGCCGGCCCATCCGCGTCGATCCAGTCGCCGAAACCAACGCCACGCGCGGATCGTCGACCAGCGCCTCGCCTGTTTCGCGGCCGCCGATGATCACCTGGCTCAGCGCTTCGGGGGCGTCACCGTAACGCGCCAGCGCCCGGTCCAGGACCGCTTGGCAGGCCAGCGCGGTCAGCGGGGTCTTTTCGGAAGGCTTCCACACGACCGGGTTGCCGCAAACCAGCGCCAGCGCGGTGTTCCACGACCAGACCGCGACGGGGAAGTTGAAGGCCGAGATGACGCCCACCACCCCGAGTGGATGCCAGGTTTCCATCATCCGGTGGCCGGGGCGTTCGGTCGCGATGGTCAGCCCGTAGAGCTGGCGCGAGAGGCCGACGGCGAAGTCGCAGATGTCGATCATCTCCTGCACCTCGCCCGCGCCTTCTGAGGGGCTCTTGCCGGCCTCGATCGACACGAGGCGGCCGAGATCATCCTTGGCCGCGCGCAGTTCCTCGCCCATCAGGCGGACCAGTTCGCCCCGGCGCGGCGCAGGCACCTTCCGCCAGATGCGGAAGGCCGTGGCTGCGCGGTCGATGGCCGCCGTCACGTCGGCGGCGGAATGTTCGGGCAGCGCCGCGATCTGTTCGCCCGTGACGGGCGAGAAGCTGGCCATGCTGCCGCCGTCCAGGACGGAGGTGTCGGCGCCAAGCTTCTCCAGAACGGCGCGGGCGGTGTTCTTCAGATCCATTTCGGTCGCGTCTTTCATCGGCTCATTCCTTATTGTTTTGTGTTGCCGTGGGGCGGCAGGCATGCCGTTCTGCGGCGATCAGGCCGGCACCTTGTCCAGGCAGGCGGCCAGGGAGGCGGCCTCGATCCGGGCATAGTGGGCAAATTCATCCAGCACCGTCTGGCCCAGATCGGCCTCGAAACGCTGCTGGTTGGGGCTGGCGGCAAAGTCCTGGACGGCTTCGTCGCCAAGGTTGGACTGGAAGATGCCCGCCGCAGAGACCGGCAGGAAATCCTCGTAGACGATCGGGTCGCAGCGCAGGACGCCCCGCGCCAGCAGCGTTTCGGGATCGTCGCCCGCGATCTCTCCGTGCCCCGTCGGGGACCACCGGAAATATCCCAGGCCCTGCCTGCGGATCTCGGTCCAGTCGTCGGGAAAGGCCGTGAAGACTTCGGCCAGCACACGCTCGTACTCGCGGGCGTTCGACCCGTCGGCGGCGGGCTGGATGCGGCGGCGGGTTTCGGTCAGCAGCTGGTCATGAAGGGCGCGGCCCTTGGGCGTCAGGGCGATGCCTCGCGCCTCGATCTCGCCGAAGCGTGCGGTGTGGGACCCTTCGGTCGCCGTCTCTCCGGGGAAGATCACGCGCTCCTGCAACGCCTTGAACGAGGTCTGGCGCAGCAGGATCGGGCAGCGGCGGGTCGGTGGTCCCTCGATCACCGCCTTGGGGGCGATGCCGTGGGCGGGCATCCGCGCCTGCACCGCGTCGATATCCAGTGTGCGCGGGGTCAGGTGATTGATATGCGGTCCCTTGAAGGACACCACGTCGGCAATCAGCCGGTGTGCATCGTGCAGCCGCTGGTAAAGGTGTGCGTCGACCAGCGCGTCCGAATGCCAGCGGAATGTCTCCAGCGCCTCGGCCACGAAGCGGTCGGCGTCCGCCTGGCCAAGACCGCCGTTCGTCTCGGCAAGCTCGATCAGCGCCAGGCAGCCGGGGGTAAAGATCTGCCGGCGGGCCAGGATCGCCTCGGCCTCGGCGCGGAGGGCCGCGTCATCGATCAGGTCCAGGCGCAGCAGCGAGGTGAAGACGCGGAACGGGTTGTGGGACAGAGCCTCTTCGTCCACCGGGCGGAAGGCCGTCGAATGGACCGGAACGCCGGCCTCGGTCAGGTCGTAGTAGCCGACCGGCTGCATGCCCATCACCGCAAACAGGCGTCGGATGGTCGACAGTTCGTCGGCGGTCCCCACGCGAATCGCGCCGTGACGCTCTTGCGAGATGCGGCTCAGCTGGCCGGACTGTGACAGGACGTCCCGCAGACCCGGATCGCCCTCCAGCACCTCGGCATTCACCTGGGCGACAAGCTCCATCAGTGTGCCATAGGCGGGCACCTCGTCACGGTACATCGACGACATCGCGGCCGAGAATGCCTCGCGGATCTGGTCGGGCGAGATGTGTCCTGTGGTCGTCATGCCGATGTCCTCGATATTGCCGGGCGCTTCATTCACCTCCATACAGTATCAAGTTCGCAATGAAACGCGATGGATTCGACTGACTTGATGAGAAACCGGAATGAAGCTTAGCCGTAGCCAACTTCCTGACCTTGCAGCGCTGCAGGCGTTCGAGGCCGCTGCACGCCATGGCAGCTTCACCCGCGCTGCGGTCGAGCTGAACCTGACGCAGAGCGCCGTCAGCCGCCAGGTGAAGGACCTCGAGACCCAGCTGGGGATCGCGCTCTTCGAAAGGGTGCGCCAGCGGATCGTGCTGTCCAGCGCCGGCCAGCGCCTCCGCCCCGAGATCGAGGCCCTTCTGGCCGGGCTGCAGCACCTGACGCTGCGCGCGGCCAGCGGCCGCGACGTGACAGGGCATCTTTCTGTGGCGACGCTTCCGACCTTCGGCAGCCGCTGGCTGATGCCGCGCCTGCCGGGGTTCCTGCAGACCCATCCCGGCCTGCAGGTCAGCGTGACGGCACGGCAGGGCGCATTCGACCTGATCGAGGCCGGAGTCGATGTCGCGATCCATTACGGCAAGCCTGTCTGGCCGGGGGCAAGCTGCACCTATCTGTGCGCCGAGACCGTGCTGGCGGTGGCTGCCCCCGCCGTCATCAACGCCGGCCCCCCAGCCGAGGAACTGCCGCTGCTGCATCTGGTGTCGCGGCCGATGCTGTGGCCCGAATGGCTGGAGGCCCAGGGAGAGCCTGCGGCACGCGGCTTTCAGGGCCATCGCTTCGACCAGTTTTCGCTGCTGATCGAAGCCGCGCTGGCCGGTATGGGCGCGGCCCTGCTGCCAACTTATTTGATCGAGCGTGAACTGCAGGCCGGCGATCTTTGCCCGCTTGGAGGAAGCGCGTTGACGACCGAGGCCGCCTATTATGTGGTCACGCCCGATGAACGCGCGTCCGACCCGGTTGCCGCGGCGTTCCGTCAGTGGATCATCACGCAGGTCGGCCGCCTGCCAGACTAGCCCCGCGCGTCGACCAGGTGATAGGCCTGCGCGCCCGCCTCGTAATAGGCGCTGCGCAGGGCGCGCAGTGATGCGGGCTGCGGAGGCGTGGGTTGCAGTGGCAATTCGGTGTTGCCACCTGTCAACCATCCGGCCAGGCAGCGGCCGAAGGCGGTACCGGGCGCGATGCCGCGGCCATTGTATCCGCAGAAGGTCACCACCCCCTCGGCCAGCTGGTGAAAGCGAGGCAGGTTATCGCTGGTCATGCCGATGGTGCCGTACCATTCGGCCTCGAATTCGGCCCGGCCGATCTGCGGGAAGGTCCTTTTCAGCGCCCGCCGCGCCCAGGCCCGGTGGATCGCCTGACCGCCGTGACGCAGCGCGCCGACCGACCCGAAGACGAGCCGGTTCCCCCGGTCCATCCGGAACGAGGTCAGCACCTCGCGCGTGTCCCAGGCCCCTTCCCGGTTCGGCAGGATCGTTCGTGCCACGTCGTCGGGCAAGGGCGCGGTCGCCAGGTTGAAATAGGGAAGGAAGACCTGCTGGGTGCGGATCTCGGGCATCAGGTGACGGGTATAGGCATCGGTCGCGAAGACCACCTTGCCTGCCGTCACCGCACCCTGAGGCGTGACGACGCGCCAGCCCCCGTCATGCGACCGCAGTTCGGTCGCGGGCGATCCGGTGAAGATCCGCGCGCCCCGCCCGATCGCGGCATCCGCAAGGCCGCGCGCATAAGCCAGTGGCTGGATGGTGCCGGCCCGCGCGTCGAGAAGCGCCCCGTGATAGCGCGAGGTTCCCAACCTTTCGGCTGCAGCCCCGGCGTCCAGCAGTTGCACCGGCGCGCCGCGCCGCGCCCATTGCTCGTGGCGTTGCTGCAGTTCGGCAAGGCCGGTCCTGTCGGCGGCGACATGCAGCGTTCCCGCACGCGTCGCCTCGCAGTCGATGCCGTAGCGTTCGATGATGTCCCAGACATGCGCCGGACCCTCGCCCAGGAAGTCGATCAGCCGTTCCCCACGCACGGCCCCCAGAGTATCGACCAGCGCGTCGGGCATCACCCACATGCCGGCGTTCACCAGGCCCACGTTGCGACCCGCGCCGCCGTAGCCGATCTCGACCGCCTCGAGCAGGACGACGTCGGTGCCACGTTCGGCAAGATGCAGGGCGGTCGACAGCCCGGTATAGCCGCCGCCGATGACCACCACCTCGGCCAGGGTCTCGGCCTCAAGCGGCGCCGTGACCGGCGCTGGACGGGCGGTCTTTTCCCACAGCCCGTGGCTGCGCGGGTCTCCCTGCATGTGAACAACCTTCCATGATCTGTCTGACAGGTTCCGACCACATTTCTTGCCAAAGAGGAAGGCGCTGCGATCGCGCTGTCTTGGTCTGATCTCATTCCCAACGGGAACGTCCTGCCGATCTGGGCGGGCAGAGGACCGGCGCCCGGCAATCCTATCAGGGCGCTTGATGCTGTGTATAGCTGACGGCAAGTATGTCGAACTTCATCTGGACATCCGGGGTCAGATAACCAGTTGAAACTGGGGCAACATCATCCTGCCAGCAACTGTCGCTCTTGCATGGGGCCTGGTCCATATTTGCCGTGATCCTCGGCACTTCCGGTTCGCGGTGCCTGACGGGCGAAGACCCGTTTCGGAAAGCGGGACCTGTCGAAGTAGACCTTGGGACAATCGCGCAACCACGACGCGACATCAACAGGATGATGACATGACAGATGGCATTGCCCAGACTTAGCCCCACCCCTTCGACGAAATGCTTCCGACGGGGCGATTGATCACATTGGGCTTCCAGCACGTGCTGGTCATGTATGCGGGCGCCATCGCGGTGCCGCTGATCGTGGGTCGCGCGCTGCAGCTGCCGCCCGAGAAGGTGGCCTTCCTGATCTCGGCCGACCTGTTCGTTTGCGGGCTGACGGCCCTGATCCAGAGCTTGAGCGTGACGCAGTACTTCGGCATCCGCCTGCCGCTGATGATGGGCGTGACCTTCGCGGCCGTGGGCCCGATGGTGGCCATCGCAGGCCAAGCACCGGGTACCGAGGGCGCGCGGGCGCTGTTCGGAGCGATCATCTGCGGGGGTCTGATCTCGATCCCGCTGGCGCCGCTGATCGGGCGGATGCTGCGCTTCTTTCCGCCGATTTCACTGGCACGGTGATCCTGGCGATCGGGATTAGCCTGATGCCCATCGGCATCAACTGGATCTTCGGCCTGCCGGTCGGCCAGACCGCGCCGATGCTGGTCGATCCGGTCCAGCGGGCGTGGCTGGACCGGGCGATCACCGCGGGCCGCGTCCCCGAGGGCGTGCGCCTGGCCCCGACCGTCGCGAACCCCACCTACGCCTCGAGGGCCAACATGCTGATCGCGGTCCTGGTCCTGGGCACGATCCTTCTGATGTCACGTTTTGCGCACGTCATTCTGGCCAATATCGGCGTGCTGCTGGGGATCGCCGTAGGCGGCATCGCGGCCGCCGCGGCGGGCCTGATGCACTTCGACAAGGTGGGCGAGGCCGCCTGGTTCGCCGTCATCCAGCCCTTCGATTTCGGCCTGCTAACCTTCTATCCGGTGATGATCCTGACCATGGTGCTGGTGATGATCGTCGTGATGATCGAATCGACCAGGATGTTCCTGGCCCTGTCCGACATATACCGCCGTCCGGTCGGCCCGCGGATGGCGTCCGGGTCGCAGATCGCGACAGCCTCGAAATCGATCCTGTCGCCTTCGTCGGAGAGCGGCGGCGCTCAGTTCGTCCAGCCACACCTTCACCCAGGGCAGCCAGCCGCCATTCCCGTCTCCGCGATCTGCAGTCGCGAAGCCGGCTGAAACACTGCCCAGGGCCAGCGGCACCTTGTGATTGACCCCTGCCGCGGCGATCATCCGCTTCGGCGGCCCTGGCATGACAGTCTGGCCAGAGGCATGCTCGATGACCTTGAGGATAGGTCACCTCCTGCATAGCGGCCCCGCTAACCGTCGCGGCTGAAAAGCCGAAACAGCGCACCGAGAAACGCACCTGCCCTCCGGGCTACAGTCCGAGGCGGAAAGGATGTTGCGCAGCTGTCTTGCCGACGGCTTGGGAGTAAAGCCATCGGTGCAACTTCCTACGTCTCGGCGGTCTTGATGCTGCTGAACTCTCGCGGCGCATGGTTGTTCGCACAGGCTGCGCTAATTTAGGGGGGACGGGTGGCAACCGGGGACGCTGGCACAAGCACCGCCCACCGTACGGCTGTTGCCATCGGCGGGTCGGATACCGAGAGCCGAGTCAACAGCCGCGCAGCAACCGATTGCCATACGGTCGCCAATGCCTGACGCTGTTTGACGTCCGGAAACTTGGCATCGGTCGCGAGATAAGGTCCCCGGTGCACGGTGGAGGGCGAATTGCTGCGGTGCAACAGTCAGCGTCCGCAGAGAAATGCGCGCTCAGGCAGCGCGCACAAGCCATGTCTGGCAGGCATCAATGTGCCAGCATTTCATGGGCGATCTGGTCGCCGTTCAGCGATGAAGGGTAGTAGGTCGGCCAGTTGGCGACCTCTTCAAGCAGCGCTGCGCGATCGTCGCCCCAGTACAGGTGATAGTGTCCGGCGTCCTCGGGAAAGATCCCGTGATCGCTGAACTGGATGAAGTCCGGGGCGGCGTCATCGCCGCTGGTCTTCGCAAAGACGTACCGGACGCCTCGGTTGCCGGCGGCGTAGGTCAGAACTTCGTAGCCGTCATCTTCGTACCGACCCGTCACGGCCTGATCGCCCCGGTGGAAGGTCACGCTTTCACCGTCGATGATGATCCGGTCCACATCTGTTCGATAGCCGCTCTCGTATTCTGCCCGATACTCGTCGGCAGTTTTCGAACCCTTGGCAGCCTTTTGCTCCATGACAGGGTCCAGCGTTCCATCCTGCAGATAGGGATAGACCGACTGCCAGTCGCCCTCCCAATCCGAAAGGGCGCGGTCCTTGATCTGCGCATCCTCGAAAATGCCGCGCCGGATATCCTGCGAGACCGGATCATGCGAATGGCCATGGGCGTGGTCATGTGCATGTGCATGTTCGGATTTGGTTGGCTGTTGCGCCTGCACCTGTGCCGTCATCAACAGCAGCGATCCCGCTGCCGCCAGTGCCCCGATGGGGATGGCAAATCGTTTCATCATGTCTCACCTATTCGTTCTTGCGACCTTGGCATAGTTAGCCACAACGCGGGGCAATATGTTATGTCATATCGTAACGCAAGAAATTTGTGTTCAACGAGTAGGCGTTAGATGGCCTTGGCCGACAGTTCATGGAACCGGCGACCGCACCTTCGGCCCTTAGGTGCAAGGTCGCTGTTGCCGTGGCGAGGTCAGACAAATTTGCCTAGACTGGTTTCGCGGCTCCACCTTCGGACCGATGCCGCAATCTACAGCCCTGGATGCCGTAAATACGCGGCACGCTTCTGGAGTTCGCGCCCCAAACGCAGGTCTGTCCGGACCCAAAGGCGTGCTGGGCCGTCGACCAGCAGGAGCGGGCACCGGCTTATGGCATCACCTGCTGCGGTCCGGCAAGGTCGACCTGCCGCCCCTGCCCGGCAAGACCGTGTCGTGTCGACCATTCATGGCGGAACAACTCGCCTCGCCTCCATTCGTCGTGGTTCAGGCGATCCGAAACGCCCTTGTGCCTGCAAAGCTCGGGGGCGTCCCCCCAGAGGGCCAGGGAATATGGTGTCATCAGCAGGCTCTCGACCTGATTCCGGGCGGTGGCGATGATCGAATGCACAGGCAAAAGAATGTGGTGATACCAGATCTCGGTCTGATCCAGCCTCAGCGTGGCGTGCCCCGCGTCGGCAAGATGCCTGGCCTTGGCCCATCGCCCTTTCCAGAAGATCCGGTGCAGCGGCGAGAACAGCTCGCCCCGCAGATCGATGGGCCGATCTCGCGATCCTTCGCAGCGATGGTGGCGCCGGCCGGTCCAGAGCACCGGGAGCCGCCCGCTGGTGGTCAGGATCATGTCGCCGATCTGAAGTTCTCGGACCGGTATATGGCCGGCGCGGCTGACATCGACAAGCACATCGGGACCGAAGCAGGCCGCGGCGGCCGCCCTGAAGGTCGATGGCGCGATGTCGTAGGCGCCGTTTCCGACATGGAAGGTCTGCGGCAGAGTCGAGAAGGAATGGTCGCCGTTGGTGATCATGATCGGGCCAAGCCACGGCGCCCCGGGCGAAGGCTGCATCACGGTAGTGTTGATGCGCGCATAGTTGTCGCCCAGCCCCGAAAGATCGCCTTGGATATTGGCGGTCTGGCCGGGGTTCATGGGCATGTATTCCGCAATCAGCGCCCCGCTGGCGTCGAAGACCTTCAGGCCCACGATGCCGCTTTGCCCGGTCAGTTCAGCTCCGGTATCGTTGATCGACGACACCTCGATCCTGTAGTCTTTCGTCCAGAGTTGCCGGCCCCATTGCACGGTCGCCGTACCTTCAGACGAATTGGTGCCGACGGCCGGATCGACGATCAGCTGATCGCCCCGGATGCTGAACGTGGTCACGAGAGATTCCTTCCGCAAGAGTCTCGCGACCATGACGCGCCTGTGTATTCCGTCGAGTTAACGGACAGGCCGGTGCAGCATGTCTTTCACTTTCTGGTAAATGGCCCCTGAATCACCACGGGCCCGGACTCATCACAAAGGTAGGTTACTGGCTTTAGGCAGATCGCCTGAAGCACGTGCCAGCATGATGACAACTGGAAGGGTTCGGCTCGTCAGGCAGGTCCGGTGCAGGAATGGGCGAAGCGGGCGGCAGAGGGGGACGATCTGCTCAAACCCCTGCCAGCCGGCAAGGGCTCTGCATGCAACGGCCCCGCAGGTTGGGGCCGTTGCAATGGCGCTGCCTCAGAACCGGCCGTAATCGAAGGGCTCGGTTCCGCCGACGTCCTGCGCCCCATAGGGCATGTCGTAATACGGCGAGCCGGCGTTCCAGCCGTACCCGCCACCATAACCCATATAGGGATAGGCGCGGTAACCGCTTCCATAGGCGTCGTTGGCCTGGACCACCACGGCCGCCACTTCGCCGTCCCGCAGCAACAGGTCGTTGATGTAGCCGTAGTTGCTGTAGACGTCGCCGTCGCGGATGCGGGCATAGTCGCCGATCAGCTCGGAGGCGCGCCACCCCCGCAGAACCTCGGCATCGTCGACGCCGCTGACGACCTCGCTCGTGGCAGCCCCTGCGGTGAAGACGTCGCGGTCAAAGCCATAATCGCCGACCGTCTCTTCGGTCACCGGAATGACGATCCCCAGCCCGTCGTCGCTCATGGCGACTTCGGCATAGGGGACGCTGACATGCGTGTCGCCGATGTCCCAAAGCCCGCCGACTTCGGCGACGATCGAGGCGATGCGGCCGTCGGGGCCTATGATGATGTCCTCGACGTCGCCGATATCCTCGCCATTGACGTCATAGACCTCCATCTCGTCGATGAAGTTCTCGGCGCTGATGCCGTTGGAATAGAGGTCGTCGTAGTTCCAGTCGCTGAGCGACACGACATCCGCCTCAAGCGTGTTCGTCGTCGCGGCGTCCGCAGTCCAGAACACCCCGACAAGATCGTATTCGGCCTGCGTGACGGCCATGTCGTCGTCGGCGTCATAGACGTCATAGAGACCGGTGACGAACTGCTCCTCGCCCAGATCGCCGCCGGTGGCCCAGGTGTCATAGAGGTTCGTCCCGCCCAGCCCGGTGGCGAATTCGTTCTCCATCAGGTTGGCGTCAGCATCCATGTCCAGATCGCCATAGCCGATGGGGTCGACGTCGCTGAACCAGGTATTCCAGCCCGTGTCGTATTCGATCTGGGTCAGCATGCCGTCGTTGTCGGCATCCCAGGCATCATAGACGCCGCCATAGAATTCGTTCTCGTCAACGATCTGGTTGCCGTCCGCATCCCAGGTCGCAAAGACCTCCCGGCCAAGTCCGTCGAACTCGACGGCGCTCAGTTCAAGGTTGCCGTCCTGATCGATATCGTCATAGTTCCAGGTCGTCTGGGCGAAGGCCGGCGCCGAGACTGCCAGGGCCAGGGCCATGGCGGTGGTCGAAGCGCTTGTGATGGTTCTCATCTCTCTCCTCCTCTAGTCCGTCAATCACCGCAATAACCGCGGTGGCGAATGACCCGAACAGGCGAACGGGGCAAATGTTCCAGCCGCTGACCATCACGAGAAGACGTTGCTTTGCATCGGCGGCGGAGATGCCGCCCTGCGGCGTGCTCAGGAACCGGGCGTCGGTCGCCTTGGTTCCGTTTCGCATCTTGCGGCCCGGATCTGCATGCCGGCCACCGCAGGCAGCACCGCCACGAGAGGAACCTGGGAGGAGGTAGACCGATGAGTAGAGTTCGGATATGGGTGGCAGGGATCCTGCTGGTTCTTCTGGGAGTTGCAGTGGTCGTCTCGCTGCTGCCCCTGCTCGAGACGAACATCTGGTGGATCCGCTTCCTGGACTTCCCGCGCCTGCAGTTCATGATCGTGCTGGTCGTTCTGCTGCTGCTGTTCTTGGCCGTGCGGGGGCGGTCGGGATGGACAGGCTGGACCGCCATCGTCGCCACGGCAGTGGCCTTGGGATATCACATCCAGAAGCTATATCCCTTTACCGATCTGGCCGAACAATCCGTCCTGACGGACGCCTCGTGCGCGCAGGGCCAATCCCTCCGCATCATGAGCGCGAACGTGAAGCGCCGCAATGAGAGCGCCGATGTTTTCTTGGATCAGGTCGCCACCGCCGATCCCGACGTGCTCTTGGTCCTAGAGACCGATGCCTGGTGGGACGACCGGCTGTCGGTCCTGGCCGACACCTACCCCTACCGCGTTCAGAGCATCCCCGAGGATCACGCCTTCTACGGCATGCACCTGCTGTCGAAGCTGGAGCTGATCTCGCCGGATTTCCGGTTCCTCTTCGACGGATACACTCCGACGGTCTTCACTCAGCTGCGCCTACCGGGGGGGGATGACGTCGACCTCATCGGCATGCACCCCCGCCCCCCGCACCCCTGGTCGCAACCGACAACGATGCGGGACGCGCATCTGCTGTCCGCGGCGCTCGAGGCCCGCGCGTCCGATACGGCGACGATCCTGGCCGGCGATTTCAACGCCGTCCCGTGGGAACGGGTGACCCGACGGGCGATCCGCATCGGCGGGCTTGTCGATCCCCGTATCGGACGCGGCCTCTTCCCCACCTACGACACCAAGAGCGTCGTGATGTCCTGGCCGCTGGACCACATCCTCTTTCAGCCGCAATTCAGCCTGCAGAGTTTCGAGACCTTGCCGGAGTTCGGCTCGGACCACCGCGCGGTCGTCGCGACACTGTGCCACCAGCCAGCCGGCGCCGCCCAAGTCCCTGACTTGCGACCAAGCGATCTTGCCGAGGCCGAGGAGTCCATCGAGGCGGCAACCCGCCTCGAGCAGTAGCGGGACCTGATACACACAGAGCAAGCGGTGGCATTGCGCGCCCCGAAGGGCGCTTCGTGAACCGCCTTCTGCCGCCGGCGACAAAAAGCTTTTCAGTCCCTGCCGTGCGCAAGCCATTGGACCTGTCAGATACGCAGCAGGTTCTTGCTGCCTTGGATCACGCTGGCAATACCAGCTGCACCATGAACTTTGCAAAGCAGAACACGCCCGGTTCCAAGCGCTGCGGCGATCAAACGGATACTCTGCAGCGTTTCCTGCAGAGGCTGGCCCCAGAGGAGTTCCGGGGCCAGACCTGCGTCAGGGGTTGCTGATCTCGCCGGCGGCGCCGCGGATGCCAAGTTCCAGCTGACGCATTCCCTGCTCGACCGCAGCCGGGTCCCACATGTTGGGCGTCGCCGGCTGCGCCTGCGTCGCCATGAAGCCGCTCTCGGCAGGCTCACCGGCTTCCGAGGCAATGTCCGAGCTTTTCTGATCGGCACTGCCGTCTTCGCTGCTGCCGCTGCCAGAGGAGCCCGGAAGAGGTGCCGCGATGGCCAGAAGCTCTCCGGAGGGACCCACGATCATGTAGACATCGGCGTTGTTTGCCGATTTCCCCCGCAGGATGGTCGTGCCCTCCATAGCCTCGACCTGCTGCATGCCGGCCTGCTCGGCTTGGGTCCTCGCAGCCTCACTATCTGCCGACTGGCCGCCCATGTTCGACGCGCCTTCGTTGCCATCGGCGGAGGAGGAACTGGTCTCGGCCTCCATCTGCCCCTGCCCGCCGGAGCCGCCCGAAGCCGTGCCCTGCTGGGAATTGTCGAGGGGCCGCCCCGCCGGATCATAGAGCACGATTTCAGCACCTTCGCGCAGCGATGTGCGAAGATCCTCGACAGCCTGCCGGCGCAGGTGCTGCTCGATCTGCGGACGCACCTCCTCCAACGGGGGCAGGTTCTGCTGGCCCTGCGCCTGTGCCTGGTCGTACGACTGCTGCACACTCTCGTCGGTCACGGATTTCGCAAGCTCTCGATCCAGCCAGACCTGGACCATCGCATCGTCCTCGGCGGCCTGCGTGGCTCCGGTGACCAGCGCGGTGACCTCGGGATCTTGGGACAGGTTCTCACTGCGCGCGCGCTCCAAGATCAGCTCGCGCATGATCAGCTGCTCGAGCGCGATCGGGACGAGCATCTGCGGCGGCTGCGACCGCAGCTGTGGCGGCAGCGCGCCGATTACCGTCATCAGGTCCGAGCCCCGGATCTCGGTTCCGCCCACGGTGGCGATCAGGGCATTGGCCGAGCCATCGCCCGCCATTCCAGCCATCTCGCCTGAAGATTGCTGCTGGCCCTGCTGCGCCGTCTGCCCTTGCTGAGCAGACTGGTTCTGTTGGGAAGCCTGATTCTGTTCGGTAGACTGGCCGCTGCCCTGCGTTTGGTCCATCTGCTGGGCCTGCTGTCCAGAGCCGCCGCCAGATGGGTCCGTGGACTGCGCATCTTGCGCCGAGGCAGGGGCAAGAGTCAGGGGAAGGGTCAGGATTGCAGCGATTGCTGTGCTGCTCATTCTGTTCGCGATCGTCATGTCGTTCTCCTCCGATTGGGTCCCGGAAGGTCGTATGAACCTTCGGGTCTTGCTCAGGTGCACGTCAGACAGGCCCGGGTCAGCGATCAGCGCACTTGGTTTCACCCGGACCGCGCCGGCGAGGCCGGCATTGTCATCTTTCTCTCTTCAGGTTCGGCAACATTTTGCCTGGGGGTGCCAACAGGCGAAGCCGCCCTATGTTCCAACACATCTTGAGCGAAGGCAGTCAGATCGGCCGCATCAGCACGCCAAGTATTGGTGCGGTCACCGTGCGCCGACCGATTTCGAAGGCTGCCCTGATATTGGAAAAAACATAGCATTCAAAAGTCGGGGAAAAGCCCTCAGGTGACCGCCATCGGCGATAGCAGGCATTCAACTATTTGTACGCTCTACATATCCGTGTGGCGTGCGAATAATACATAAGTGGTATTTTTAATTGCTTTCCTGTCAATATTCATTAACCCTCAAGTTGTTTTCAGGCTGGTCCCCTACAAGATATTCCAGACTTGGAAATGCAGGACAGACGTTCTTAGCTCGGTTTAAACAACAGCATGGGGGACAAGATGTCGTATCTGATCATGATCGTGGAAGATGAATACTGGACTGCCCGGGACCTGGCCGCAGAAGCGCGGGATCGGGGTATCATCGTGGCCGGACCGACAAGTTCGATCCCCGATGCGATCAATTTGCTGAAAGGATCGCGCAGCCCTGACGCAGCCATCCTTGACGTTCAGCTGCGCGCGGACGAGGTATTTCCGCTGGCTGATATGCTTCGCGGAGCAGATATCCCCTTCGTCTTTGCCACCGGCTATGAGAAGCATGAGCTGCCCGACCGCTTTGCGGACATCCCTCACATCGTCAAGCCATTCTTGAGCGGCGACTGCATCGAGGCTGCCCTAGCGCTGGCAGTGTCGCACACGTCCTTACCACAATAGCCGAGCGTAAGGGGATGGTGCCGCTTCCCTCACAGGCGCCGAAATATCGCCGCCAGAGTTCACCCAAGCAAGAGGTTATCCCCATTTTCCGGGGATGGTTCTGGGGATGATGTGGTTTCTAAATGGATTTTCAGTAGGTTGGAAGAATCCTTTAGTCTGCCGGCCGTAGGTCAGGTTGCAAAGCGCGGCCGTGAGTGTGAACGGCTGCTTTCACGCAGTGATCGGTTCAGGGCGATACGGACGATCGGCGGTAGGTCGCACCAGTGGCCGTGCTGACGCTAACCCCGGACGAGGGCAAATGACCGAGGTGCTTCAGCCGGCGGTTGCCTAGTCCGCTTCAGGTTGTGCCGATCACTTTTCCGGATTTGCCGGGTCGTGGGTGCGACCGATCGGGAACATGTCCTCACCATAGTAGTGCAGCTTCGTGTGGTGACGGCGGCAAAGCCATCTGACGTTGAGAGGTTCCTCGTAGCGGTCATGATGGGCGTCGACCGCCTTGGCTCCGCAGACCTCGCATGGCTGCTTCTGAAGCTGCCCGGTGCCGAGCGCCCTGTGCACGAGGAGATGCGCGCGATACTTGAGCGGGTTCGCCCGTCGCCATCCCGCCTGTCGGGTTTTGCTTTTCAAGACAGGGAATACCGCCTCTGAGTTGTCAGGCTTTTCCACGCGCTATCCCCCTCGCCTTTGATTCATCCTGCCGGGCGTGCTTCAGTTAAAATGCCTGCCACCTGTGCATTCTCGCTGGACAATCCACAATCGTCCACAGCTTGAAACGACGATAGCTGGTCAAACCACGGGTCGGGGCGCGGTCCTTCAGACGCTGCAGCATTCCTCTTACCATCGGCTGGCTGATACCAGCAGGGCTGTCGGCATCCACGGTCAACACACCTTGAGGCGCCGCTATCGTGCCGATTTGAACCACTCGCAATCCCCGGACGAGTTTTCGTTCAATTTCGGCGACTACCTGCGCCTGCTGATTTGTTGCGATGCTATTGACGTAGATCGCGGCAGGCAGCTGTTTGGTACGGACGATGAGAAGCCGGCGGTGGTTACAGAAGGTCATCCAGTGGCCGATGCCTGCCCTGGCCCGCAGTCCCGACACAAGCTTGCCAGTAGATGCATTCATGACTGAGGCAACGCCAGAGGCGCTTGGTGATCAGGGGCATTACCGCCATTGGTCCGTGGGTTGTCGATGCAGCGGCCGCTTGCGGTCCATCGAGCCCTGTGAACCGTGATCCCAGGTTCCGGCTCATGATCCCCGGCATGCCGGAGCAGTGATGGTTTCATTCAAGGCCCTGACGAAGACGTCGTTCGTCCCCGTTTCTCGACCCGGTGGCGAACACGGCCTGACTTGGTTGGATTTGAATGCGCCAGGCCAGCACCTTGCAAGCGAACCAGTTCGTGATCGTCTCGTGTTCGACTGCCGGTTCCACCACGGTGCTTTCGCCGTTCAAGGTCT
>JAYZBS010000021.1:0-41339 GCA_036338635.1 Pseudomonadota bacterium
CAGCGTCCTCACTCAGCCCTCGGCGGCCAGCCTCCGGCCCTGGTCTATTGGCAGAGAAATGATATCAACCAACCCGATCAGCAGGTGCAACGAGTAGCTTAATTTATGCCAGATCCTGTCCAAGAGACGGGGAGTAGCTCATCGACCTTGTCCTTTTCGGATTGATGCTGGCCAAGGTGCTGGAAGTCGGCATGATCACGCCACCCGTCGGCTTGAACGTCTTCGTCGTACAAAGCGTTTCCAAGGGGCTGACGACACTGGAGCAGCTTTTCATCGGGGTCCTTCCCTTCATCGTGATGGACCTGCTGTTGATTGTCCTTCTGATCATATTTGTGTCCTGATCACGGACTACCATAGGTCCCCAAGCTCGGGGACCTGCGCGCAGCCCTGCCGGTCGTAACCGGACAACGCGCTGGATCCTCTCGGTGTGGTGCCAGCCAACGGACCCGCTCGTTACGGGCCCCGGCCGCCATATCTATCCTCACCGCATCAAGTTCTTGGGAATGCCGAAGGACCCCTGCCCGCCAGGCAGCCGGGTCGCGAGCGGCGTGGGCGCCTAAAGAAGTCTCGCTTTGATGCAATGATTGGACCAATGCCCGGCTCATGAGCCTTACACCGATCAATTCCAAGGGCATCTTCGAGTCGATTGCCGCTCAGATTCGCGACCTCATCGAGACCGAAGAAATGGTCCCGGGCGACAAACTTCCGAACGAAAGGGACCTGGCGGCACAGCTTGGCGTCAGTCGCCATGCCGTCCGCGAAGCGCTGCGCACAATGGAAGTCACTGGCTGGGTGACGATGCGAAAAGGCGCGACCGGCGGCGCCTTTGTCTCCAGCGGGCGACCCGAGGTGCTGACCGAAATCGTCGAGCGCCTGATGCAATCGCGGGAACTGACGGTCGATCAACTGACCGAAGCACGACTAATCGTCGAGCTGGCGATCATCGACGCGCTCAAAGGCCGTATTTCGGACGCCCTGCTTGAGACGCTCGAAAACAATGTGCACGAGGCCGAACGCCTGACCAACGAGGGCCGGGACGCGGAGAAGACCGCGATGAACATCCGGTTCCACGCCCTGCTCGCCGAGGGAAGCGGCAACCTGATCCTGGTCATCGTGACGGATGCGCTGATGTCGGTACTGCGCCGGTTGGTCGAAGAACTCGGCTCCGTCATGGGCCACGAAGTGATCCGGACGCGGTGGATCTTCCTCGAGCACCTGCGCGAGAACGAACTGCCTGGCGCGCGGTCCGAGATGGAACGGCACCTGAAATCGTTGCACCGCTACTACGTTGAAGCTGCGGCGAAGAAAGAAAAAACTCAGAAGAGAAGGGCCAATCGTGCTTGATACGTCATTGTCAGGTTGTTTTGTCTACACACAAGACTAGGCGGGATACGGATTTCAAACGGTCGGCTCGGCTGCATACTCGTTCCAACGTCCCGATTGCGATGTAATATCTGGATGGCGTCACCAGCCCGTCAGCGTGAGACGGCCGGAAAAATTCCAGTTTGCGGAGGTCGAACGTTGGGGAGCAGAGCAGTAGTCAGAAAACTTTCGCCAAGAGCGGTAGATGGTGTAGGGTCGGACCACGACTGCTATCAGTCGTAAATTGTGCGCGCGAACATCTTGGTACATGATAGAACGTACTATTTCCACGCCAGATTAGCTGCTTGGCGGAAGTGTCGCGTTGGTGTTTGCCGAGATAGCAACGAATTCTATGAGTGTTTGAACAACATCATATTGAAACTGGGTCCTTGCAAACCCCAGTTTCCCCTTCATTTCTTGTCACAGCATTATGTTGAGTGTCTTGGTTTCCGTGTAACTATAAAGTTCCTCCCGGCCTTCCTCGCGGCCGATCCCGCTGGTCTTCATGCCACCGAACGGCACCCCCAGGAAATGCAGGCTGGAGCCGTTGATCCAGATATGGCCAGACCGCACCCGCCGCGCCATACGCATCGCGTTGGTGATGTCATTGGTCCAGATCGCGCCGGTCAGCCCGTATTCGGTCGAATTGGCCATGTCGGCCACTTCATCAAAGCCGGACCATTTCCCGATGGCGAGCACGGGGCCAAACACCTCCTGCTGCCACAGCCGCAGATCGGGCGTGACATCGGCAAAGACGGTGGGCTCGATCCAGAACCCTTTCTCAAAATCCGGGCCGGTGGGACGGCCGCCCCCGGCCAGGCAGCGCGCGCCATCGGCCTTGGCGTTCTCGATATGCTGGAGGACCCGGTCATAGTGGACCTTGGAATTCATCGGGCCAACATCCGAGGTTTCGCTCAGCGGATCGCCGATCTTCATGGCTTTCACTTTTTCGACCAGCGCCGCGACCACCCGGTCATGGATGTCTTCGTGCAAGAGAAGACGGCTGAGCGAGCCGCAGGATTGCCCCTGCCACGCAAAGTTCATGCCCATGATTGCCGCCTCGGCGACCTTGTCCGGATCGCAATCCGGGAAGACGATCATCGGGTTCTTGCCGCCCAGCTCAAGCGAGATGTGCTTGACCGTGACCTCCGCCGCCGCGCGCTGAATCGCGCGCCCGGTTTCGGGCGAGCCGATGAAGGCGATGCGCTTGATGCGCGGATGACGCACGATGGCGTCCCCTGCCCCGGCCCCGTCGCCGGTGACGATATTGAAGACGCCGGGCGGCAGCGTCTCGCGCGCGATCTCGGCAAGGATCATCGACGACAGCGGCGAGGTTTCCGGCGGCTTCACGATGATAGCATTGCCAGCCGCCAGCGACGCGGCCGTGCGCGCAACGGCAAACATCATCGGATGGTTAAAGGGCGCGATCCGGGCAACGACGCCGTAGGGTTCATGCAAGGTCAGGTGCAGGTTCTCGCGGCTTGCCGGGATGGTCTCGCCGCGCAGATCCGCGCCAAGACCCGCATAGTACCGCAGCGAGTCGATTGCGGTCGGCGCATCGACCAGGCGCATCGGCCTGATCGTGTTGCCGGTATCGGCCACCTCGACGCGTAGGATCTCGTCGGCGCGGCCCGCAATCGCATCGGCGAAATCGTTCATCGCCTTGGCGCGCTCAAGCGCGGTCAGCCCGGCCCAGTCCGGCCAAGCGGCCTCCGCCGCGATCACCGCGCGCTCTACATCCTCGGCAGTGCCATGGGGGACGCGGCCGATCACGCTTTCATCCGCCGGGCTGATGGAGTCCATCCACTGGCCGTCCACACTCTCGACCAGTTCGCCGCCAATCAGCATCCGCTCGGCATTCGTCACTCTGTTCATCGCGTTTCTCCCTGTCGCGCTGTGCGGTCCGGCCAGCACCGGCGCGTGTCTGTTCGTTGCCATGGCATGGCCAGGCGGGTTGCCCCGGCGGTCCCGCAGGCCGACGGGTAGTGAGGGACCCGCCCCGGGTCAAAGCGCCCTGGACGCAGGTTCACCCTGCGCACCTTGCGGCGCGAAGCGTCCGTGGCCCGGACCCAGTTGGTAAAGGATGCGCCGCAACTGAAGCCGGGCCGACCGGCAGACCCCTGCCCGAAAGGATGCGTCCCATGCCCCGCCCGCTTGAAACCTCCATCGCGACCTTCGATGAAACCACGATCACCTGGCGTGGTCTCGATCTGGTCATGGATATTCTCGGCAAGCACAGCTTCACCGAGATGATCTATTTTCTGATGCGCGGGCATTTGCCGGACCAGACCCAGACGCGGGTGCTGGATCTTTGCCTGATCACGCTGATGGAACACGGGATGACACCCCATGCCATCGTCGCGCGCCTGACCCGGATGTGTAATCCCGAGCAGGTTCAGGTCGCCATGGCTGCGGGGCTGGCCTGTGTTGGGGATCAGTTCGCGGGCACCATGGACGGCTGCGGCAGGCTGATCGCCGCCGGGCTGGCCGCCGAGGATCAGGCCGCGTTCTGCACTGAAACCGTCGGCGTCCATCGGACCGCGAAACGCCCTGTGCCGGGCTTTGGGCACAACTTGCACAAACCGGACGACCCGCGTTCGCCCCGGCTGTTCGAGCTGGCGCGCGAGGCTGGCGTGAAGGGCGACGCCATCGCGTTTCTTCAGCGCCTCTCTGCCGAAATCGACCGGCAGGCAGGCCGACACCTGACGATCAACGCGACAGGCGCAATCGCGGCCCTGATGCTTGAGATCGACATACCCGTCCCCGCAATGCGCAGCCTTGCGGTCTTGTCGCGCGCCGGGGGGCTGGCCGCCCACCTGGCCGAAGACAGCGAAACCCGGTCGTCCACATCGATATGGCTGAATGTCGAAAATGATTTCACCTATCGCGGCGATGCCTAGCTGCGGACCTGCATCCGCAACAGCGGCAGCGTCGCCATGCCAAGCTCGATCTTGCGCGCCGCCTCCTGCAACGTGCCCACCTGCCCGATCAGGTCATCGCGGGTGAGCCGCCCTGATTGCGAGCTGAGGTTGATTGCCGCCAGCACGTTCCCCTCGGAATCCAGCACCGGAACCGCGATCGACATGATGCCCACGGCCAGTTCGTCCTCGACCAGCGCATAGCCATCGCCGCGCGCCGCTTCGAGAATACCGCGCAGCTCGCCGGGATCGGTGCGGGTGTATTGCGTCAGTGGCTTCAGCTCGGTCGTGGCGAGGTAATCGGACAGTTCGCTTTCGCCCAGCCGAGCCAGCATCACGCGCCCCATCGAAGTGGCATAGGCGGGCAACCAGTCGCCGGTATGCAGCATCACATGGGTCGGGCGATACGCCACCGAGCGGACCAGATAGACGACCTTCCCCTCCTTCAGGACCGCAAGGTTCGTGGTCTCCCCGGTCTGTTTCGTCACCTCACCCAGAATCGGCATGACGAACTGATCGAGCCCCAGCGACAGCATGTAGGTGTAGCCAAGCTCAAGCACGTTCGCACTGAGAACATAACTCTGCTTTTCGTCGCTCGCGAGGAAGCCAAGCGCCTCCAGCGTCATCAGGAACCGGCGGGCCGCCGCCCGCGACATCCCTGTTTTTTCTGCCACTTGCGAGGTCGTCATCAGCGGCGTTTCGGCGTCGAAGGCCGACAGAACGCTCAGCCCGCGGGCCAGCGAGCCGACGAACCAGCGCTCTTCGCTGGGGTCTTTGCGTGTTGACTCGTCCAAAATCATCTCCCAATGTGTGCGCAAATAGACCTTATCGTGCGCATTGCGCACAATCAAGAGGTGTGGAGGAAAATTAATGAGTGTCATGCTGACAGATGAACACCGTGCGCTGCGCGAGCTTTTGCGGCGGTTCATCGACCGCGAACTGATCCCGCTGGAGCCGGAGCTGGACGAGAACGGCAAACTGCCGCAGGCCGCCCGCGACGTAGTCGTCGAAAAGGCGCAGCAGGCCGGTTTGTGGAAGATGGACGTTCCCGAAGAGCTTGGCGGCGCCGGGCTCGACATCCTCGGGATGACGATCTTCTGGGAAGAGGTAAGCCGCACCATCGCGGTGCCAAGCCGCGACCATACCGTGTTCGGCCCGATGGTCGGCCCGATCCTTCTGGGCCTGACCGGCGATCTGGCCGAAAAATACCTTCAGCCGGTCCTGAACGGCGAAAAGCGCGCCTGTTTCGCGCAGACCGAACCCGATGCGGGCGGCGATCCACGCGGGATGCGCACGAAAGCCGTTCGGGATGGCGACGACTACGTGGTGAACGGCGTGAAGCGGTTCATCACCCATGCCGACACCGCCGATTTCGCCCAGGTGATGGTCAAGACACCGGACCCCAAGGGTGGGCGCGACAAGGTCACATGCCTGCTCATCGATATGGACGCGCCGGGCGTCCGGCTGGGCGCCCGGCACAAGACCATGATGGGCGATGCGCCCAGCGAGATCGTGTTCGAGGATGCCCGCGTGCCGGTCACCAACCGGATCGGCGAGGAAGGCGAAGGGTTCGCACTGGCGCAAAGCTGGATCAATCTCGGGCGGCTGCGCCACGGCGCGCGCGCCTGCGGCGTCGCGGACCGCTGCATTGCCGACCTTGCCGCCTATTCGCATCAGCGCAAGACCTTCGGGCAGCCGCTGGCCGACCGGCAAGCGCTACAATGGGCGCTGGCCGATTCCGAGATGGCGCTGCACGCCACCCGGCTCATGGTCTGGGACGCGGCCACCAAGCTGGAAGCAAACGCGGATGCCAAGCTCGAGACCTTCATGGTCAAGGCCTATGGCGACGAGATGGGGTTCAAGGTCGCGGACCGCTGCCTTCAATTCTTCGGCGGCATGGGGCTGACGCTTGAAATGCCGGTCCAGAAATTCTGGCGCGACCAGCGCAGTTTCATGATCACCGAGGGTCCGAGCGAGGTCATGCGCATGGCCATCGCCCGCACGATCCTTGCCCGCCACGCGGCCTGAACAACGGCCACGACAATCACCAACCACAGAAAGAGGAACCATCAGATGAGTAGATGGGATTTGGAAACGGTCTACGTCGAGAAGAAAGACGGCGTCGCCTGGATCACGATCAACCGGCCCGAGCAGCGCAACGCCATGAGCCCGCAGGTGCATTTCGACATGTCCACCGTGCTCGACGAGCTGGAATTTGACGACGAAGTGCAGGTGCTTGTCCTCACCGGCGCCGGCAAGGCGTGGTGCGGCGGCCAGGACCTGAAGCTGTTCTTCAAGGAGCTGGACAACAAGCCGAAAGAGCGCACCAAGGCGTATTCCGCCTCGCAATACTGGCGCTGGCACAAACTGTTCACCTATCCGAAGCCGACCATTGCCATGGTCAACGGCTATTGCTTCGGCGGCGGCTTCACGCAGCTGATCGCCTGCGACTTCGCGATCGCCGCGGACGATGCCACCTTCGGGCTGTCCGAAGTCAACTGGGGCATCATCCCCGGCGGCTTCGTGTCCAAGGCGCTGAATGAATGCATCGGAATGCGTGACATCATGGTCTACGCGATGACCGGCGAGCCCTTCGACGCGAAAGAAGCGGCGCGCTCGCGCCTGATCACCAAGGCGGTGCCGGGCGACCAGCTTGAAGCCGAAACCCAGAAGCTGTGCGACACCCTGCTCCAGCTGAACCCGGCGGTGCTGAAAGCGACCAAGGAAGCGGTGAAGAACGTGCGCAATATGGACGATGTCCCGGCGTTCGATTTCCTCGGCTCCAAACTGCTCGAGCTTCAGTTCGTCGACAAGGAAAATGGGCGCGCCAAGGGCATGGACCAGTTCATCCAGGACAAATCCTATCGTCCCGGCCTTGAGCCCTACAAGCGCAGCTCGACTGAAGCCTGACCCAATCCGGTGCGGGCGGCCCGGCATGGCCGCCCGCGTCACCGCCACAGGGAGGACCCCATGCACAAACCGCTGGAAAACATCCGCGTCGTCGAACTTGGCGCTGTGATCACCGGCCCCCTTGCCGCGAACCTGCTGGGCGAGCTGGGGGCGGAAGTCATCAAGGTCGAGAACCCGAACGGGGGCGATCCCTTCCGCAGCTTCCTTGGGGGGCTCTACAGCCCGCATTTCCGGGCCTACAACAAGAACAAGAAAAGCATCGCGCTTGACCTGAGCCAGCCCGAAAATCAGGACAAGCTGAAGGCGGTGCTGGAAACCGCCGACGTGATGATCGACAATTTCCGCCCCGGCGTGCTGGACCGGCTGGGTCTGGGCGAAGCGGTGCTGACCAAACTCAACCCGCGCCTCATCCGCTGTTCCATCACCGGCTTCGGCAGCAGCGGGCCCTATTCGCGCCGCCCCGCCTATGACGCGGTGGCGCAGGCCATTTCCGGGATCGCGGGCCTTTTTCTCGACAAGGCGCGGCCGCGTTTGGCCGGGCCGACCATCTCGGATAACGTGACAGGCATGTATGCGGCACTGGGCGTCCTCGCCGCTCTGCATGAACGGAACCGGACCAACATGGGGCGCCGCGTCGAGGTCAGCATGATCGAATCCTCGGTTGCCTTCATTCCCGACCAGTTCGCTTTTGACGAGGCGGGCATGGAGATCACGCCCTTCACCCGCGTCGCGGCCTCGCAGAGCTATGCGGTCTTCTGCGCCGACGGCAAACCCCTGGCGCTTCACCTGTCCTCGCTGCCCAAGTTCTGGGAAAGCCTGCTGAAAGCGATCGAGCGGCCCGATCTTCTGGAAGATCCCCGCTTCGTCACCCGCCCCGACAGGTTCAGGAATTACGAGGAATTGCAGGACATCCTGTCCGAGGTATTCGCTACCCGTCCGCGCGGCGAATGGGTCGAGCGGCTGCAGGAAGTCGAAGTGCCTTTCGCCCCGGTGAACGACATCTCGGAAATCCCCGACGATCCGCAGATCAGGCACCTTGAGACCTTCTACCGGATGGCGGCCAGCGACGGCACCATGGTGCGCTCCACCCATTGCCCGATCTGGTTCGACGGCGCCCGCGCCGAGCCGCAATCCGCACCGCCCTTGCTGGGGGAGCATAACGAGCTTTACCTTGGCGAAACACGCAAGGAGGCGGATGGCACGAAAAACCAACCGTAACACGGCACATTCATTCCAGGGAGGAGAACCAGAATGACGACCTATCGGCATGTGCGCGCCTTGGAGCGCGGATTGGAAGTGCTTGAGGCGCTGAACCGTCTTGGTACGTGCAGCGTCGCGGACATCACCCTTGAGACGGGGATTCACCGCACCACGGTTCATCGCCTGCTTTCGACCCTCATTTCGGGCGGCTATGTCAGTCAGAGCACCAGCGACGACCGGTTTTTCCTGACCCGCAATGTCGCGGCACTCAGCGAAGGTTATCCGACCGGCTCGAAGCTGAGCGACATCGCGGTTCCGGTTCTCAAGCGGCTGGTGAAGGATTTCACATGGCCCTGCGATCTGTCGGTTCTGGACGGCGACAAGATGCGGGTGCTGGAATCCACGCACCACCTGAGCCCGGTATCCACACACAGATGCATGATCGACAGCCTCTGGCCGATCCTGACCACGGCTGTTGGCCGCGCCTATCTGGCCTATTGCGATGAGGGCGAGCGGCGGCGGCTGCTCCAACAGATCAGCCGCGCGGGCGCGAGTGACGACAGCAACCTCATCAGCGACGGCTATATTCGGTCGATCATCGAAGTCACTCGCGCGACCGGGTATGGAAGCAGCTATCGCGAGGCCGAGGACAATATTTCGGCCATCGCCCTGCCCGTCCGGCCCAATGGCAAGATCGTCGGCTGCATCAATGTGATTTGCTTCGCCAGCGTGATGCGACCCGCCGAGCTTGCAAACCGTTACCTGCCCCAGCTGTCTGAAGCCGTCTCGGAAATCGAACGCGGTCTTGAAGACGCGGACCTCGCCACCGTACCCGGCCTTCCGCATATGTCCGAAAAGCTGGGTTTGGTGGCGAACTGACTGCGTTACGAGCGGGGGATCTCGACACCGGGCGGGTTGCGGAACACGGCGGTCGCTGTGGCAATCGGTTGGCCACCAACCTCAAGCTGACCGCTGACAAAGGCCAGCGTGCGTGACAGGCGCGTCACCTCGGCGCGCCCCTCGACCACGTCGCCCAGCTTTGCCCCCCGCAGGAAATTGCAGTTGAGCTGGATCGTCGGATAGACGCCGACATGGTCGATCTTGGCTCCGGCGGTCGATCCCAGCGTGATGTCCAGAAGGGTCATCAGCAGCCCGCCATGGGCCACGCCCATCGGGTTGGTGTGGCGCTCATCAAGCTCCAGATATGTGACCGTCCGGTCGCCCAGCCGCTTCAGATAGACGGGGCCGAGCACGCCGATAAAGGTGCCCTCTTCGTCAAAGGCGTCATAGCCCTCAGGCGCTTTTGTCATCTGTCTGACCTTTCATTCATAGACAATGGACAGGAACTCGGCCGACATCGCGGGCTTGTCTGCGCCCTTGATCTCGGTCGTGCAGGCAAGCCGGAACTTCACCCCGCCGCCCGCGGCGGGTTCGGCCTCGATCAGCTTGAAATGGGTGCGCACCTCGCCGCCGACCGGCAGGGCGGCCGGAAACCTGATCCGGTCGAGCCCGTAATTGATCCAGCGCCCCGCCTCGGCAATGTCGAGCACTTCGTGCAGCACACCCGTCAGCATCCCGAGGGTCAAAAACCCCTGAACCAGCGTGGTCCCGGTCGGAGACTCGGTCTTGCAGCGTTCGGGGTCGTTGTGCAGCCAGGTCACGTGACGCGTCGCTTCGGAGAACAGATCAAGCTCGCGCTGATCGATCCGCTGCCAGCCGCTTGTGCCGAGCTCCTCGCCGATATGGTCCAGTAGGTCTTGGGGTTTCTGAAGTTTCAGCACGTTCGTTCCGTTTCATTTTGGAGATGGGCCGTGGTTAGCGCGCCAGGCGCCTGAAGCCCATCGAACGGCCCCGCCCGTTCACTGCGCGCACAACCCTCTCCGCGCAAATGGCCCGCCCCACCCAGCATGCTAATGGAGCGCTGCAAAACAGATCACAGCGATGGACATGACCGACACACAAGCATCTGAGTATTTCCCGCACAACAAGGTGGACGTGATCCCGCAAGCGGATGGCGGGCTGATCCTTCGGTCCCCGGTCCCCCTGCGCGCCTTCGACACGGCGGTATGCGATCGTCTCTGGCGCTGGTCGACGGACCGGCCCGACACCGCCTTTCTGGCCGAGCGCGGGACAGACGGCGCATGGCAGAAAGTCACCTACGCGCAGGCGGCCGACCAGGTTCGGGGATTCGCCGCCGGTTTCATGGCGCTGGGGCTGGGGCAGGACGTGCCGTTCCTGACGCTCTGCGCCAACAGCACGGCTCATGCGCTTCTGGGCTTCGGCGCCATGGCCATTGGCGCGCCCTATGTACCGGTGACGCCCGCCTATGCCCAATCGGCCCAAGGGGTCGAGAAACTGCGCGGTATCTTCGCCCAGATCCGCCCCGGCCTTATCGTGCTGGACGCCTGGGCACCCGCCGCCGCCGAGGCGCTGGCGGCCAGCGGCGCGCGGATCATGGTTCTGTCGGGGGATGCCCCCGAGGGCACGCTCCGACTTGACGATCTCACCGCGCCGATCACCCCCGAGCTCGAAGCCCGCATCGCCGCGGTCCGCCCCGAAGATGTCGCCAAGATCATGATGACCTCGGGCTCGACCGGCACCCCCAAGGGGGTGATCCACACCCATGGGCTGATCACGTCGAACTGGGAAATGGTCATCCAGATGTGGCCGTTCATGGACACCGATCCGATGGTCATGGTCGACTGGCTCCCCTGGAGCCATTGCTTCGGCGCCAATACCAACATGGGCACGACCTATCACCTCGGTGGCACGTTCCATATCGACAAGGGCCGCCCGCTTCCGGGCGAGCTTGAGACCACGATCCGCAACCTTACGGAAGTGTCGCCCACCGTCTATCTGGGGGTTCCCAGCGCGCTGACCGCGCTTGCCGCCGCGATGGAAACCGACACGGCGCTGAGCGACAGCTTCTTTCGCCGCCTCAACGCCATTTTCTTTGCTGGCGCCGGAATGCCGACCGAGACCTTCGACCGGATCGCCGCACTTGGCCGCGAGGCGACAGGGCGCGACATTCCCATCCTTTCTGGCTGGGGGGCAACCGAAACCGGGCCGAACACCACGCTCGTCACCCGGCATCTCGGTGCGCCCGGCAATATCGGCATCCCCGCGCCGGGCGTCGAGGTCAAGTTGACACCGTCGGGCGACAAGATGGAAATGCGGGTCCGCAGCCCGTCCCTGACCCCCGGCTACTGGCGCGAGCCAGAGCTGACCGCCGCATCGTTCGACGAGGACGGGTTCTACATGTCCGGCGATGCCGGGCGGCTGGAAAACCCCGACAGGCCCGAAGATGGCCTTCTCTTCGACGGGCGACTGTCCGAGGATTTCAAGCTCGACACCGGAAGCTGGGTCAGCGTCGGACCCCTGCGCAACCAGCTTCTGACCGCCGCGCCGGAGATCGACGATCTGGTGATCTGCGAACCCAACCGATCCTATCTGGGCCTCCTGATCTGGGCGGCGCCGGACATCGACCGGGCGGCCCTCAGCGCCGCGATAGAAGGGCATAACGCGGCCAATCCGGGGCGCAGCTCGGCAATCCGCCGCGTGCTGATCGAGACGGCGCCGCCCGACCCCGACGCGGGCGAGATCAACGCCAAGGGCACAATCAACCAGCGCCGTGTCATGCAATTGCGCGCGGACCGGCTGAAGCGGCTCTTCGCCGAAACGCCGGACAGCGAGGTTCTGCTGTTTCCGCGCGGCGCGAAATAGCCCGAAGCGGCTCTAGGGAGGAAGCCACATGACACTTGAACGGATCGGGCGGATCTGGGCGCTGGTCGTCCGCATGTTCGCCTGGGCGGGCCTGCTCAGCCTGCTTGCACTCACCCTCGTGACGCTCGCCGACGTGGCCATGCGAAACGGCCTTGGCAAACCGATCCTCGGGCTGAACGAGTTGTTCGGGCTGTTCGGCGTTGCCTCGGTCGGGGCGTTCCTGCCCTTCGCGCTGTCGTCGCGGCAGCTTCTTACGGTCGCGTTCTTCGGCTCCATCCTGGGCGAGCGCGCGGGCACGATCCTGAACTGGTTTGCCGACATTTGCACGCTGGTCTTCCTGCTGGCGCTGCTGTGGAGCATCCGCGGCTACACCTCCGATGTCGTCACCAACGGCGAGGCGACCTATCTCCTCGGGCTGGCCACCGGACCGTGGTGGATCTGGGTGGTCATCTGCCTCGTCGTCTCGACCATCGCCCACATTCTGACAGTCACCGGCATCATGACGCGCGACATGCTCGTCCCGCCGCGCCTTGGGGAAGATCAATCGTAATGGATCCCATTCTCATCACCGTCATCGGCCTGAGCGGGATGATCCTGCTCATCGGTCTTCACGTTCCCATTGGCGTCGCGCTGTCCGTCGCCGGGTTTGTCGGCTATGGCCTGCTGGAAGGTTTTCACCCCGCGCTGACCATTCTGGAAAGCGCCCCGACCCAGACCCTGTCCAGCGCTGATCTTGTGATCATTCCGCTGTTTCTGGCCATGGGCGGGCTTGCCAACAGCGCCGGGCTGTCGCGCGACATCTACAACCTGATCTATGTGCTTCTGGGGCATCGCAAGGGCGGACTCGCGCTGGCGACGATCGCAGGATGTGCTGGCTTCGGCGCGGTCTGCGGCTCGTCCCCGGCCACCGCAGTCACCATGGGCCGGGTCGCGCTGCCCGAGATGCTGAAACGGGGCTACACGCCCTCGCTCGCGGCGGGAAGCGTCGCGGCGGGCGGCACGCTCGGCATGCTCATCCCGCCCTCCATCGTGATGGTGATCTACGCCTTCATCGCGCAGGAATTCGTGATCGACCTCTTCACGGCCGCGTTGATCCCGGCGGCCATCGCGGTGGCGTTCCACTTCATCGCGATCATGATCACGGTGCGCCTGAAACCCTCGGTCGCCACGGTCGGCGAGCGCAGCACCTGGCCCGAACGCCTGGCCGCGCTGCGCCAGAGCTGGGGGGTTATCCTGCTGATGGGCACGGTGATCGGCGGACTCTATAGCGGCATCTTCACGGTGCATGAAGCGGCGGCCCTGGGCCTGGCCCTGTCGTTCCTCTTCGCGCTGCTGCGTGGCCGTCTGAACCGGCAGGAGCTGTGGATGCTGCTGAAGGAAACCGCTGGCAACACGGCGATGATCTACACCATCATAATCGGGGCCAGCATCTTTTCATATTTCATCACCGCGACGCGCATCCCGCAATACTTCGTCGAAACGATGAACGCGCTCGACGTGGCACCGCTGGTGATCATCCTGCTGCTTCTGGTGATGTATCTCATCCTCGGCGCGGTCTTCGACACCGTTTCGAGCATGCTGATCACCCTGCCCTTCGTGCTGCCGATGGTCGTCAGCCTTGGCTATGACCCGATCTGGTGGGGTGTCGTGCTGATCATGGTCACGGAAATCGGCATGATCACCCCGCCGATCGGGATGAACGTCTTCATCATCCACGGGGTCGCACCGGACATATCGCTCAGAACCATCTTCCGCGGGATTCTGCCCTTCTTCTACGCCGACCTTTTGCGCGTGCTGGTGGTGGTCCTGTTCCCGGCGCTCGCACTGTGGCTGCCGCAGGTCTTGGGCTAAAAAACGGCCATGTGCACCCCGTGAACTGGGCTGCGCGTCGGCTGGTGTCACACCCGGTCAGCAGGCAGGCCAATAGCAAATGAACCCTGCCCCGGACGGGCCACGAAGTGAAGGACGTGAACCATGCGGTCATATTATCCGACCGAACTCATCTTCGCAGTCGGCGCTGCCGAACAGCTGCAGACCCAGCTCGATCAGCGCGGCGTCCGCCGGCCCCTTTTCGTCTCGGACGAAGGCGTCGCGGCGGCCGGGCTGGTCGACAAGGTGCGCGGCGCGCTTGCAGACCCCGCGGCCTCGGCGGTTTTCGCCGAAACCTGTGAGAACCCGCTGGTGTCCGATGTGGAAAAGGCGCTGGCGATCTACCGCGAGGCAGGCTGCGACGGCATCGTCGCACTTGGCGGCGGGTCCTCGATCGACTGCGCCAAGTCCGTGGCCCTGACCAGCACGCATGAGGGTGCTCTGCGCGACTATGCCGCCACGCGGCCCCAGCCGCTTCCGATCGGCCCGGACGTGGCCCCGCTTATCGCGATCCCGACCACCGCCGGGACCGGCAGCGAGGTCGGGCGCGGCATCGGTCTGTCTGAACACGAGGGCGCGCCGAAAATGGTTATCTACGGCGAAGCCCTGATCCCCAAGGTCACGATCTGCGATCCGCTCCTGACCGTGACGATGCCCGCCGCAGTCACGGCAGCCTCGGGCGTCGATGCTTTGTCGCATTGCATCGAGGGGTATCTGTCCACCACCGATCATCCGGTCGCCGACGCGCTGGCCCTGTCGGCGATCGAGCGGATCGTGGTGGCGCTGCCCAAGGCGGTCGCCAACGGATCGGACCTCGAGGCGCGCGGCCAGATGCTGCTCTCGGCGGCGATGGGCGGCATGGCGATGCACAAGGGGCTGGGACCGGCACATGCCGCGGGCGTGCCGCTTGACCTTCTGGGGATCCGGCACGGCGTTCTCGTCGGGATCCTCCTGCCCCATGCGCTGCGCTTTCTTGAGCCCGCCGTCGGCGCCCGGCTCGACCGCATCGCGCAGGCCATGGGACTTGATGACGGCAGCCAGGTCGCGGGCGCCGTGACCCGTCTCAATGACACCGTGGGCCTGCCCGCCCGGCTTATGGAAGTGGGCGTCGAACGCCACCACATTCCGCCCGCCGCAGCCGAGGCCGAAGGTTCGTTCTTCAACAAGCTGTCGGCCCGCCAGGGCACGGCGCAGGACTATGAAGCCATCCTCGAAGCCGCGTTGTAAGGGAGGACGACATGACCACGACCACGGGCAAACCCGCCAAGCGCGTCGAAGACGAGCGGTTCATCAGGGGTCAGGGCTGTTATACCGACGACATGACCTTTCCCGGTCAGCTGCACGCCGTTTTCGTCCGCTCGCAACTGGCCCATGCGCGGATCGGCGGGATCGACATATCCGCGGCGCGCGACATGCCCGGCGTTCACGCCGTGCTGACAGGCGACGACCTCGTCGCGGACGGGGTCGGGCATATCGAGCTTGATATCGAGCTGCGGCATCCCGGCGGCGATACGATGGTCAAGAAACTCCGCCGCCCGCTGGCCACCGAAAAAGTCGCCTATGTGGGCGAGCCGGTGGCCATCGTCGTGGCCGATACGGTATGGCAGGCCAAGGATGCGGCCGAGGCAGTGATGGTCGATTACGACCCGCTCGACGCCGTGGTCGGCGCCCGCCAGGCGCTTGAGCAAAACGCACCGGAGGTCTGGGACGAGGCACCAGGCAACCTGAGTTTCGAGTTTCATTACGGCAAGCCCGACGCGGTGGCCGACCTTTTCGCTGGCGCGGCCCATATCACCACAGCGCGGCTGAAGAACCAGCGGCTGACCGCCGCCCCGATCGAGCCGCGCGCGGCCATCGGCCTCTACGATCCTGCCTACCGGCATTTCACGCTCTATTGCAGCCACCAGACACCGCACCCGATGCGCACCCATACGGCAACGACGCTGGGCGTGCCGGAACATCGCGTGCGCATCATCGCCCGCGATGTCGGCGGCGGCTTCGGCGGCAAAGGCCCGACCTATCCCGAGGAACTGGCGGTGCTGGCAGCCGCGCGCGCGACCGGGCGTCCCGTGCGCTGGGTTTGTGAACGCTCGGAGGCGTTCCTGTCCGATGCCCATGCCCGCGACCACGACACAAATGTCGAAATGGCGCTGGATGCGGAGGGCACGATCCTTGCCGTCCGGATCGAGGATGTGGCCGACCTTGGCGCCTATGTCTCCAGTTTCGGGGCCGGGCCGCCCGTGTTGGGCCAGTCGGGGCTGACCGTCGGCACCTACCGTATCCAGGCGGTCAGCGGCACGGTGCGGCTTGCCTATACCAACACGATGCCGACCGACGCCTATCGCGGCGCAGGGCGGCCCGAGATCTGCTACATGATCGAGCGCACGCTGGACATCGCCGCGCGCGAGATGGGGCTGAGCCCGGTGGAGCTGCGTCGCCGAAACCTGATCCAGCCGGACCAGATGCCCTATGCCTCGCCCACCGGCCGTCTTTACGATTCCGGTGATTTCCCGAAAGCCTTCGAGCGGGCGCTGGAACTGGCCGATTACGCGGGGCTGGAACACCGCAAGGAAGCAGCGCGCAAGTCCGGGCGGCGGCGCGGCTTCGGTGTCGTGTGCTATATCGACAATACCGGGATGGGACCGTCAGCGCGGCTTCTGACCATCGGCTCCACCTTCGGCACCTATGAGGGGATCGACCTGCGCGTCTCGCCCGATGGCAGCTCTGTCGTCTCGACCGCGACCCATACCCATGGGCAGGGGCATGAGACCGTATTCGCCCAGATCGTCGCCGACCGGCTCGGCGTCGAGATCGGCGAGGTGCAGCTCAAACATGGCGATACCGAGGACCTGGCCTATGGGCGCGGCACGGTCGGCTCGCGCTCGCTTCAGGCGGCAGGATCGGCGCTCAGCCTGGCGCTTGACCGGACCATCGAGAAGGGCAAGCTGATCGCCGCCGCCGAACTTGCCTGCGACCCCGACGAGCTTGATTTCGAAGAGGGTCTCTTTCGCCGCCGCGACACCAATGAAACCCTGTCGTTCCGCGATGTAGCGCGGCTGGCCTATTTTCCATCGAAGCTGCCCGATGCCGGGCTTGAACCGGGGCTTGGCGGCACCGCCTACTGGGACCCGGCCGGCCTGTCCTTCCCCAATGGCTGCCACATTTGCGAGGTCGATATCGTCGAGGGGACCGGCGAGGTCGAGATCGTGAACTATGTCGCCGTCGACGATTTCGGTAACGTCATCAATCCGATGATCGTCGCGGGTCAGGTCCATGGCGGCGTCGCCCAGGGGATCAGCCAGGCGCTGTGGGAAGAGGTCGCTTATGACGGCATGGACGGGCAGCTCATTTCCGGCTCGTTCATGGATTACACCATGCCGCGCAGCGACAGCCTGCCCAGCTACCGTCTGGCCAGCAGTCCGACCGCCACGCAGACCAACCTGCTGGGCGTCAAGGGCTGCGGCGAAGCGGGCACGGTCGCGGCCACGCCGACGGCGATGAACGCAGTGATGGACGCGCTCGCGCCGCTGGGGATCCTGAACCTTGAGATGCCGGCCACACCGGCCAGGGTCTGGGACGCAATCGAAACGCATCGGGCAAGCTAAGCCCCATGCTTTGCGCCCGGCCGAGGGCGCGGAGCACGGGTGGCCGGTTCTGTCCGGCTCCTCCCGGTCCTGCGGCGGCCGCCGCGGGAACCGGCCACCCGACCGGCCTTCCGCCCCCGCCGGACATCCCTCCCATATTTCCAGGCACGGCGCGCGACCGGCACAGCGGTGCCGCCTGGCCCGTTCTGCACCTCATCCGCCCGCGGTGCGCGCTGTGCACGGGCCCGCCGAATGATTTGCGACGGGCTGGCCGGAAGCTCAGCCTTGAAGGTGATCACCCGCGCTGCCGGGTGTCCACAGGGAGGAAAAAATGAAGACGTTGAAATCCGCTTTGGCGGCAAGCCTTTTTGCATCCATCGGTGCGACGGCGAGCCATGCCGAGACCATCTTGTTCAATTGTTTCGTGCCTGCGCAGCATCATCTGTGCGCAAAGGTGCTGCCCGAGATGGGGCGGCGCATCAGCGAGGCGACCGAGGGGCGCGTCACCATAAGCATTCCGCCGAAATCGCTGGCCGGGGCCGGATCCCAATATGAAGGCGTCACGCAGCAGGTCATGGACGGCGCGATTTCGTTCAACGGCTTTCTGACCAATGTGGCCAGCGGGCTGGAATACAGCATCCTGCCGTTCCAGGGGCGCGAGGATGCCGCCGCCGCCAGCGCGGCCCAGTGGGACACCTATCAGAAATTCTTCGCCGGCACCGCCGCCGATATGAAGGGCGTCGTGGTCCTGGCCCTCTACGCGCAATCCGGCGCCGATATGTGGTCCATGCTCGACACGCCGATCAACTCTCTGGACGACCTGCGGTCGCGCAAGATCTGGGCCCTGCCCGGCGCAACCGCCAACCTGATGCAGGCCACTGGGTCGGCCGTCGTCTCCGGCCCCGCCACACAAATGCTCGAGATCATCTCGAACCGTGTCGTGGACGGGTATGTCGGCGTCGCTTGGAACTCACTCAACACTTACAAGCTCACATCCTATACCAAGTCGGCAACGATCCTCGACCGCAAGATCTTTCAGTCGGCCTTCACCTTCTTTGTCGGCGAGGACAAATGGGCCCGCATCTCGCCCGAGGATCAGCAGGCGATCCAGAACGCGCTTGGCCGCGATTTCGGGATTTGGGCGTCGGGCTTCGCGCAGGAAGAATATGAAAAGGCGCGGCAGGAATATGCGGACACGGCGGTAGAGGTCGTGCCTGCCGATCCGGCCTTCGAGCAGGAGCTTATCGAGCTGGCCCGGCCCGCGACCGAAGCCTGGATCGAAAAGGTCGCGGCCGACGGGATCGACGGGGCCGAAGTGCTGAAATTCTATCAGGACGCCTACGACAAGGCGCTGGCCGAATTGCAGTAACCGGCGCTTGTCCGGCGCACCCCGCGCCGGACACCCCCGCCGCCATCCAGTCCCGCACGTATCGGAGGACCCATGTTCGCACGAGCATTTCACGCGGTAGAAAAGGTGTTGGAAATCCTCGCCGGCACCGGCCTTTTCATCATGATGATGCTGACCTTCATCGACGTGGTCGGCCGCTATGGTTTTCATCATTCGATCTTCGGCACCGCCGAGTATGTCGAGATCCTGATGGTGGTGACGATTTTCTCCGGCATCGCCTTCATCAGCGCTGGCAACGAACACATCACCGTCAATATCTTCGAAGCCTGGGTGCAGCGGAGAATTCCCAATCTCCAGCGGTGGGCGGTGCTGGCGGTCACGGTCGGCGTCTATGTCCTGATCACCTACGAACTCTTCGCCTCGGCATTCAGCGCAATGCAATCGGGCCGGCTCACACCCGTCCTCGCCCTGCCCCAATGGATATTGCCGATGACCGCCGCGGTGCTGTCGGTCTTCGGGCTTGTGCTGCTGCTCGGGGCCATCCTCCACACGCGGGGGCATCTGGGCCGAATGAGCCCGGACCGGGCCGCAGCCGAAACCATGACCGGAGTCGAATAAATGGAACTTGCCCTCATCGGCTTCGCGATCCTCCTGTTTCTGTGCTTCCTGGGGTTTCCGCTGGGCTTCACCACCCTGCTCGTCGGCTTTGTCGGCTTCGCCTATACCCGCGACTGGAACTTTCACGCCGCCCTGGCCATGGTCGAGCAGCAGGTCATGGAGACCGGCGCGAATTATGGCCTGTCGGTCATCCCGCTGTTCATCCTGATGGGCGCGCTGATCCATCGGTCGAACATATCCGAGGATCTGTATAAGGCGGCCAATGCGCTGGTCGGCGCGCTGCCGGGCGGGCTGGCCCATGCCACGGTTCTGGCCTGCGCCGGGTTCTCGGCGGTGTCCGGATCGTCCCTTGCAACCGCTGCGACCATGACGCGGGTGGCCATGCCGCATATGCGCGGCTACGGCTATGACGACCGGCTGTCCTCCGGCGTGGTCGCGGCGGGCGGCACGCTCGGGATCATGATCCCGCCCTCGGTGCCTCTGGTGATCTACGCGCTGGTCGCCGAGGAAGATATCGGCAAGCTCTTCATCGCGGCGATCCTGCCCGGCCTGATGCTCGTTGCGCTGTTCATCGCGGCGGTGGCGCTGACCGTGGCGCGCAAGCCCGAGCTGGGCCGCGCCGGCGATCGGCTGGGCCCGGCCGAGCGGTGGGCGGCCTACCTCAAGGTCTGGCCGGTGATCGTGCTCTTCGTCGTCATCCTCGGCGGCATCTATTCGGGCGTCTTTTCCCCGACCGAGGCCGCTGGCATCGGCGCGACCGGCGCGGCGATCTTTGCCGTCGCGCGCGGCTACCTCAGGTCGGCGAAGGCGCTTTACCTGACGCTGATCGAAACCTGCCGCACCACCGCTATGCTCTTCACGGTCATCTTCGGCGCACAGGTCTTTGCGAATTTCATCAACCTGTCCGGCCTGCCCTATCAGCTCGTCAGCCTTGTCGAAGGGTGGGAACTGGGGGCGGTCGGGTTGGTGATCGCGATCTGCGCGGTCTGCATCCTCATGGGGATGATCTTTGAATCGATCGGGATTCTCCTGCTGATCATCCCCGTATTCCTGCCCAGCCTCATCGCCATGGATATCGACATGATCTGGTTCGGTATCGTGATGGTCGTCGTGATCGAGATGGGGCTGATCACACCGCCGATCGGGATGAACGTTTTCACCGTCCGCTCGGTGATGCCGGATCTCAGGATCGGGGCGATCTTCTCGGGCGTCACCGCTTTTGTCATCGCCGACGCGCTGGCGCTGGCGCTGCTTCTCGTCTTTCCGGCAATCGCGCTCGCCCTGCTCTGATGGGCGCGCCCGACACCATCACCAACCGTAGAGGGGTTCATCCATCATGAATGTATTATGGATCATGTGCGACCAGCTGAGGTTCGATTACCTGTCATGCGCCGGGCATCCGACCTTGAAGACACCCAATATCGACGCCCTTGCCAGCCGCGGGGTCCGCTTCGACCGCGCCTATGTGCAATCGCCGATCTGCGGGCCGTCACGGATGAGCTCCTATACCGGGCGCTATTGCCGCTCGCATGGTTCGACCTGGAACGGCTTTCCGCTGCGCATCGGCGAACCGACCCTTGGCGATCACCTGCGCGATCTGGGCGTGCGACCCGCCCTTGTCGGCAAGACCCATATGATCGCCGACCGAGGCGGCATGGACCGGCTGGGGATCGATCCGGGATCGGATGTGGGCCTGCACCATTCGGAATGCGGGTTCGAGCCGTTCGAGCGGGATGACGGTGTGCATCCCTATGGCCCCTCCAACAACCAGAACCTGCGCTATAACCGCTATCTGCGCGAGCACGGTTTCGACGGCGAAAACCCGTGGGAGGACTGGGCCAACTCAGCCGAGGGCGATGACGGCGAGTTGCTGTCCGGCTGGCTCATGAAATACAACAACCTGCCTGCCCGCGTGCCCGAAGAGCATTCGGAGACCGCCTATATGACCAACCGGGCGATGGCGTTCATGGAAGAGGCCGGCGACCAGCCCTGGCTGTGCCATTTGTCCTTCATCAAGCCGCATTGGCCCTATATCGTGCCCGCGCCCTATCATGACATGTATGGCCCGGACGACATCCTGCCCCCGATCCGGACCGAGGCCGAACGGGACCCGGCGCGCATTCACCCGGTTTTCCGCGCCTTTCAGGAATCGCGCATCTGCCAGACTTTCGTGCGGCCCGGCGTGCGGGAAACGGTGATCCCCTCCTATATGGGCCTCATCAAGCAGATCGACGATCATTTGGGCCGCCTGTTCGCGTGGATGGAAGCGCGCGGGTTGGCCGAAAACACCATGGTGGTCTTCTCGTCCGATCACGGCGATTACCTGGGTGACCACTGGATGGGCGAGAAGGACCTGTTCCACGATGTATCCGTGCGGGTGCCGCTGATCGTCTACGATCCGCGCGCCGAGGCGGACGCGACACGCGGGCAGGTCTGCGACGAGCTTGTGGAATATATCGACCTCGCCCCGACATTTCAGGAGTTTTTCGGCGGCCCGCCCCTGCCCCATATCCTGGAAGGGCGCAGCCTGATGCCGCTTCTGCATGCGCAGCCCGGTACGAAGCCCGGTTGGCGGCGCTATGCTATCTCGGAATACGATTATTCAACCCGGCATGCACGCCTTGCGCTGGATGTCGCGCCCGAGGATGCGCGCATGATCATGGTCTGCGACAAGGACTGGAAATATGTCCATGCCGAAGGGTTCCGGCCCATGCTGTTCGATCTGGTGAACGACCCTGACGAGTTGGAAGACCTGGGCGACCATCCAGACCACGCGGCGACGCGCGCGCGGCTGTATGAGGCGGCCTGCGCCTGGTCCCGGCAGTTTCATACCCGGATCACCGTGCCCCCGGATCATGTCGAGCGGCAGGCCGCCATCGGCGAGTCGCCCGGCATGCTGATCGCCTATTGGGACGAAGCGGATTTCGAACGCAGTTTCAGCAAGCCGTTTGCCGAGCGGCCCTAGGCGGTCGGCCCCTCCCGAACATCGTGACACCGATCCGCCCCGGCCCGTAGATGCGGCGCCGGGGCAATCCGTCCTATGGCCGGGTGCCAGAGGACGGTCCAAACGCAACCGGGCACCGCATGACGCGGCGCCCGGCATTGGCTCATGATGCGGTGGATTTACTCGGCGCTTGCGGCCGCAAGCGCCTCTTTATAGGCCGCAAGTACGGCGGCATGATCATCGTCCTGGTTGCCCCAGGCCTCGACGACGCCGGACAGGATCTCGTCGAGTTCGGCCTTGTCCTCCGGCGTCGGTGTGACGATGACGTGGTCTTCACGGCTGCCAAGCTCTTCCTTCACCCGCGCCGTCTCGGTCTTGACCGCCTGCGCCCAGCGGCGCGAGAAGGCTTCGCCGCTATACATGTCGACCGCGGCCTTGGCGTCGGCGGGCAGGGAATCGTAAACGTCCTGGTTCATGCCCATCAGCACCACGACGCCGCCCAGCGGATAATCGTAGTGATAGGGGGTGACGTCGGAAATGCGGAAGGCGTGCAGGATCGACCAATCCTGAATTGTCCCGTCGATCGCGCCCCGGCTGATCGATTCAGGCACCTGCCCGGTCAGCATCCCGACCGGGTTCGCCCCAAGGGCACCGGCCACCTTGCCAAAGACCTGCCCCGCCACGCGCAGCTTCTGGCGGCCAATGTCGCGCGGCGATTCGATGGGTTTGGCCGAATGGATCTGATAGGCCCCGGTCATGAAACCGGCCAGCACCTTGAAGCCCGGATACTCCAGATCGCCGTTCTCGATCATCGTGTTGATCGCCACCGACGCGACCTCGGGATCGCCCCACAGGAACGGCAGCTCGCCCACTTCGTTCAGCGGGAAGCGGCCGGGGTTCTGCGACGGCACGATAATGCCAAGGTCCGAGACCCCGCCTTCGATATTCTGAAGCTGCTGGGCAGGTCCGCCAAGCGATCCACCGGCGAACATCTCGATCTCCAGCGTCCCGTTCGACGCGGCAACGATATCGGCCACCCAGGGCTCATAAAGATCAGTGACCATGAAGGCCTGCGGCGGCTCCCAGGTCGCGTATTTCAGCGCAATTGTCTCGGCCGCCGCAGGCTGCATCGTTGTGGCCAGCAGACCCAGTGCGGCGGCATATTTCGTTACTTTCATCCTTAACCTCCCACGATTCGCCCCTAGTTCGTTAGGGTATCGGGAAGGTCGCATGAAACGGGTTGCGCTCTGCCGCCCACATGGCGGCCGTGCATCATGTGAACGCCCGCCGCATGACCCTTACGGATGGGCGCTGTCCTGAACCGTCTTGCCCGGCCGCGCGGCCCCGGCGCCCGCCGTCTGAATGACGATGCAAAGCACCAGAACCAGCAAACCGGCAAGATCCGTCCAGGCCGCGCCGGGAAAGAGCCCGGCGGGGAGCAGCGTCAGGATTCCGCCCACGATGAGCAGCCCGCGCACCGCAGGTCCGGCATCGCGGCGCAGGAACCCGACCAACCCCGCCGTGACCGCGAAAATCCCGATCACCGCCGAGGCCAGCGCCCACAGGATATGCAGCGCGTCGCCCTGCATCACCAGGGACGGCGCGAAGAGGAACAGGAACGGCACGATATAGGCAGGCCATGCCAGCTTCATCGCCTCAAGGCTGGTTTTCCACGCATCCGCCTCGGCGATCTTGGCCGCCGCGAAGGATGCCAGCGCAACCGGCGGCGTCACCATCGACAGCAGCCCGAAATAGAAGACGAAGAGATGCGCCGAAATCGCCGGAATGCCCACCTGCGTCAGCGCCGGGGCGACCAATGTTGCCAGAAGGATATAGACCCCGACCGTCGGCATCCCCATCCCCAGCACGATCGAGATGATGGCCGTGATGACAGCCAGGATGATCGCGCTGTTTCCGCTGGCCGCGATGATGTTCATCGCCAGATTGAAGGCCAGGCCCGTCAGGTTCAGCACCCCGATGATGATCCCCGCCGCCGCACAGACGATGATAAGATCAAGCGCCGCGCGCCCGGCCTGGGCAATGATCGGAAGGATCTGCCCCAGCCGCACCCTGTTGCCCTTGTATCCGAAGATCATGCTTCCGATCAGAAGCACGACGATCGAATAAAGCGCGGCACGTTCGGGCCGCATGTTAAGTGCAAAAAGCGTGTAGAACAGGACCACGAAGGGCAGCAGGAAATGCCACCCCTGCGCCAGCGCCGTGCGCGCGCGCGGTATCTGGTCCGCGTCAACCGCCGCAATGCCCCGTTTCCCGGCGCGCAGATCGACATTGATGAAGATCGCCAGGTAATAGAGCAGCGCCGAGGGCAGCGCGGCCAGCATCACCTCGGAGTAATCGGCGTTCAGGTAATCGGCCATGATGAAGGCTGCCGCCCCCATTACGGGCGGCACGATCTGTCCGCCGGTCGATGCCACCGCCTCGACCGCACCGGCATAGGCCCGATTGAAACCGGACCGCTTCATCATCGGAATGGTGACGACGCCGGTTCCCACCACGTTGCCGACCGCACTGCCCGAGATGGAGCCGAACAGCGCCGACGCGCTGACCGCCACCTTTGCCGGACCACCGCGAAACCGGCCCATGCCCGCCATCGCGAGATCGTTGAAAAAATCGCCCGCACCGCAGGCGGACAGAAGTTGACCGAACAGAAGATACGGCACCACGATCACCACCGCGACTTTCAGCGCGGTTCCGAAAATCCCGTTGGGATCGATGACCAGATAGGTGAGCAGCTCCGCCGGCGTCGATTGCCGGCTCTGAAATTCGCCGGGGACCAGATGCCCGAAAAGGCCATAGGCCACGAAGATCGCCACCACGACAAGGATGCCAAGCCCGGCGGCTCGCCGCACGCTCAGCACCAGCGCCACGAACAGGACAGCACAAAGCGCAACCAGCCAGGCGGGCATGAACGGCGCCTCCATCGATGTCGCCACATAAGTAACGGCAAGATACCCGCCAACGCCCAGGACCAGCGCGGCGAGACCGTAACCAAGCCCCTTGACGACAAGGTTCGACGTGCCGCGCGCCATCGCCAGGAAGCCGCCGATCATGGCCAGCGAAAGCCCCGCGACCAGCAATTGACTATCATAGACCGACAGGCCGATCTTGCGGTGCAGGTCGGCCGCATAGGCGACCGACAGCAGCACGACCAGCAGATCGACCACTCTCTCAAGCAGGAGAAGGCCGCGAGACCCGCGACCTTCTCCCTGCTGCTCAACCACCAGCGTACTCATATTAGTCTTGGCTTTGCTCGTAGAACGCAGCCGCACCCGGATGAACCACAAGGTCCTCGACCTTCGGCTGCATCTTCTCGGTCGAGAAGGCCGCGAAGGCATTGCTCATGGCCTGCACCTTGTCGGGGTTGGCCGCGACCGCCTCGACGATCCGCTGGATCACCGCATCATCGACATGCGCACCCGCGACCAGCATGTAATCATAGGCCATCATGCTCATCGGTTCGTCGATCCCCGGCGCGGCGCCCGGCTCGACCGTATCGATATAGGTCAGCGGCACGACCTTCTGCATCGCGGCCTCGTTCTCGGGCGTATCCTCGAGCTTCAGCCACTTGATCCCGATCGCGGCATCCGCCTCGCGCGCCTTGCCGCCCTGAATGGCGAAATAGGCCACATCGGCCGTGCCCGAGATCAGGTCATCGACACCGTTCGGAACCGACGGCACGTTGTCCTGCTTCACGTCGTCGATGGTCAGCCCGCCAGCGGCCAGAATGGCATCCGCCTGAAGGGCGAGCGAGGGCTGCGCGGCGAACCCGTAGGTGACGGTCCGGCCACGGGCGTCGGACACCATGGTCATGTCGCTGTCCTTGGCCACCATGAAGCCATAGAAGCTTGGCCCGAGATTGGCCAGAACCCTCAGGTTCTCCATCGCGCGCCCCTCAAACGGGACCTGCCCCAGAGCGGCCGACATCATGTCGGGGCCCGGCACGATGGCAAGGTCAAGCCGCCCGCTGTCGATCAGCGGCAGGGTCTGCCCCGACCCGCCGTAGGACTGAACCCGAACGTCCAGCCCCAGGTCTTCCGACAGGAATTTGCCCAGCGCCGCGCTGGCGGCATAGTTCTGCGACCCCTGCCGCCCGGCACCCACGCCAAGCGACTGCGCCGAGGCAGCGGTGGTCATTACCAGGCTGGCCACACCGGCCGCGATCAGATGTTTGATTTTCATTCTTTCCTCCCTTTTTGTCTTTGCCGGTCTCGGGGCTCACAACCCCCCGAAACCCGCACGCGCCACCCAGTAATCCCATGCACGCGCCAGCGGCATCGGGCTGAGGAGCATTTCACTTGTCTTCTGGATTTCACCATCCGTCAGATACGTCACATCGCCCATCGCAAGCGTCGCCTGCATCAGCTCGGCATTGTCGCGAAGCCCCATCGAAATCATGATCACCGATTTCAGGCAGGCCCCCGCACAGATCGCGCCATGCCCGCGCAGAAGCGCTGCGCTTCCGCTGCCCAGCGTGCGTGACAGGGAATGCCCCATCTCCATACTGTCGATCAGCATGTTGGTGTCGCCGAACTCGTCCTGACTGTCCCAGACCGGAACATCGGTTCCGATCACCGCAGCCATATGAAAGATCGGACGCAGCGAACGGTTGATCATGGTAAAGGGCAGGACCGGGCGCGCGTGGTGATGCGTCACCGCGTTGACGTCGGGCCGGTCCTTGTAGATCGCGCCGTGAATATGCCGCTCCTTGTAGGGCGATCTCGGGTCGCCCGACAGCTTTTCGCCGTCCAGCGTGAATTCCATGATGTCGTCGCGCGACACCACTTCGGGGCTGCGCGAACGGGCCAGAAAGTATCTGTCGCGGTGCAACGGGTGGCGGATGCTCACATGCCCGAAATCATCGATGATCTGCTCGCGGGCAAGGATGCGGTTGGCAAGAACCAGACGGTTCAGCGTCGCCTCGATGACGTCGTTCTCCTGGTCGGAACTGAGGTTATCGAGCATGTGGTCCTCCTTCTGGCCCGTGGCAGTTCCGGCGATACTAGGTTGCGGATGAGATATTTACTAATATATGGTTTATCCAAATTTATATCCCAAAGGCTATGAATTATGCGGTCCCTCATCTCGCAAATCTCGATCCACAAGCTGGAGGTCTTCTGCACCGTTGCCGAACTGGGCAGCGTATCGCGCGCGGCGGACAGGCTTGGCATCGCGCAGCCGGTCGTCTCGGCGCATCTGAAAGCATTGGGGCAGAAATTCGGAACCCCCTTGACCGTCCGGCAGGGCCGTCAGGTGCGACTGACCGAGATGGGCCAGAGGGTTTTCAAATGGTCGCAGGACATCGTCAGCCGGACCCGCGAACTCGAACGGGAAATGGCCGACAGCCGGCGCGGCCTGCTTGGCAAGGCAGTGGTCGGGGCATCGATGACCATCGGCTCATACGTACTGCCCGCACTTGTCACCGATTTTCATCGGCGCTTCCCGCGCGGTGAAGTCTCGGTACGGGTGGCCACACCGCAATTCATCACCGAGGCGGTCCATTCCGGCGATTGCGATTTCGCTTTCACCATTCTCGCCCCGCGATACGAAACCGACGGCCTTGAGGTGCAGCATGTGCTCGACGAACATCTCGTCCTCGTCGCCCCGCCGGCCATGACGATCCCGGATCATCCGCTCTCGGCCCGCGAGCTTGGCGATCTGCCTTATGTCGCGGCGGAATACGGTTCGCCCCGGCGTGATATGGAGGATGCGCTGCTGGAAGATCGCGGGATCGAGCGAAAGCGCGTCGAGATCGAACTCGGTCACGCCGAATCCCTGAAACAGGCGGTGCGCTGCGGCGCAGGGGCCGCGTTCCTGTTTCGCGCGTCCGTGCGCGAGGAACTCGCCGCCGGAACCCTGCGCGAAATCCGGACCCAGACCGCCGGGTTGGCCACCCCGGTCTATCGCATCTGCCGCCGCGGCAAGGAGCTGTCATCCTACCAGCGCCTGCTCATGGACGATCTGACCGACGCGGTCTGCAGCCACCCCGACAATCCGGCGCAGGACATGCCCCAAGACGCGGCCCTGCCTGCCTAGGCCGACAGCCTAGGTCCAAGTTTCCCTTCCAAGTTCACGCCGTGCACAAGCCCGCCGCCCCGTCTGCCAAGGTGGCGACCCTTCGCTATGGTCCCGGCCAGCAAGCATGAAACTGGCACAGGCAAAGCATATGGAACTGGGAGACGAAATCTTCATCGAAGCGCCGGTCGAGCAGGTCTATGCCGCGCTCTCGGACCCCGACGTTCTGCGGCATTGTATCCCCGGCTGTGAAGAGCTGACAAAGCGCAGCGATACCGATCTGGAGGCCCGCGTCGCCCTGAAGGTCGGCCCGGTCAGCGCCCGGTTCTCGGGCGAAGTCGCGCTCGATTTCGTCGCGCCCCCGACCCGCCTGTCACTGACCGGCAAGGGCAATGGCGGCGCGGCTGGGTTCGCCAGCGGCAGGGCCGAGGTCACGCTGACCCCTTCCGAGGGCGGCACGCTTCTGAGCTATGACGCGACCGCTAGCATGGGCGGGCGGATCGCCCAGCTTGGCAATCGCATGTTGCAGGGCACGGCCCGCAAACTCTCGGCGAAATTCTTTGAGCGGTTCTCGGAGTACATGATCGAACATCCGGCCAGGGAGGGCGGCAACCAATGATCAGCGTGACACTGACCGTCAACAGCAAGACCGAAACGCGCGAGGTCGATGACCGCACGCTTCTCGTCGAATATCTGCGGCAGGAACTGGGGCTGACCGGAACCCATGTGGGTTGCGACACCTCGCAATGCGGGGCCTGCACCGTTCATCTGGACGGGCTGCCGGTCAAATCCTGCACCGTCCTGGCCGCCCAGGCCGATGGCGGTCGCATCGTGACCATCGAAGGCGTCGAAAGCGGCACGGATCTCCACCCGATGCAGGCGGCGTTTCGCGACATGCACGGCCTCCAATGCGGCTTTTGCACGCCGGGCATGATCATGTCGGCGATCAAGCTGGTCGAGCGACATCCCGAGGGGCTGACCGAAGCGATCATCCGCGACGAGCTTGAGGGCAATATCTGCCGCTGCACCGGCTATCACAACATCGTCCGCGCCGTCCTGTCGGCCTCGGAAACCATGAACCTTTCCTGAACCAGACCTGGAGAAGCACAATGTACGCAACGCGATACACCCGCGCCATTTCGGTCGACGAAGCCCTTGAACAGAGTGCTGCCGCCGAGGACGGGGCCTTTCTGGCCGGCGGACACACGCTGCTCCCGACCATGAAACAGCGGCTCGCCGCACCGGATGTCTTGATCGATATCGCGCGGATCGCAGACCTGAACTTCATCGAGATTTCAGATGAAGACGTCGTCATCGGCGCCGCCACACCCCATGCCGTCGTAGCCGCGTCCGCGGAACTGGCCGCGGTCCTTCCCGCCCTGCCCCATCTGGCCTCCCTGATCGGAGATCCGATGGTGCGCAGCCGCGGGACCATTGGTGGCTCGGTCGCCAATAACGACCCCGCCGCCGATTATCCTGCGGCAATCCTCGGCCTTAACGCCAAGGTGATCACCAGCCAGCGCAGCATCCCGGCAGACGACTTTTTCGCAGGGCTGTTCGAAACCGTGCTGGAGTCCGGCGAGCTGATCACCCATATCCGGTTCCCGCGCCCGTCGCGCGCCGCCTACCGCAAGCTGCGCAGCCCCGCCTCGCGCTACGCGGTAGCGGGCGTCATGGTCTCGCTCTGGCCCGGCGGTAGCGTCAGGGTGGCTGTTACCGGCGCGGGATCGGACGGTGTCTTCCGCTGGACCGAAGCCGAGGACCGGCTGACACAGACATTCAACGCCGACGCGATCCGCGCACTGCGGCTCGACCCGGCCGACATGCAAAGCGATTTCCAGTGCTCTGCCCCCTACCGGGCCGGGGTGGCGGGCCATTTGCTGGCCGACGCGGTCACCGAGGCGCTCAGCGCGGGACCGGCGGCCGCATCGGGCCGCCACTGAGGGGGCCGAAACATCAATCCGGGGCCCCGGCGGGCCCCGGACCCTCCGTCATTGCAGTGAATTGGGCAACCACAGGGCGATGACCGGGAAGGCGATCAGCAGGGTCAGCCTCATCAGATCGGCCATCACGAACGGCCAGACGCCACGATCGATGTCCTGAAGCCGGATTTCGCCGCCCAGAACGCCGCGCAGCACGAAGACATTCATCCCGATCGGCGGCGTGATCATGCCGGTCTCGATCATGCTCAGCGTCACGATCCCCCACCACACCAGATCAAGGCCATAGCCATCGATCACCGGAATGACGATGGGCACCGTCACCAGAAGAGCCGCAACCGAGTCGAAGATCGCGCCAAGCACCAGATAAATCACGACAAAGGCGAGGATCACCACGATCTGCGGCGTCACCGCCGGATCGGCCCAGGTCAGCACCGCGCGGGCAAGCCCGGTCTGGTTCAGAAGCGCCGCAAACAGGCTCGCGCCGAGGATCACCATGTAAAGCTTCGCGCTTGAGGTCATTGCCTCGACCAAAGATTCGCGCAGCGCCGACAGGCTGAACGACCCGCTCGTCACCCAAAAGACCAGCGCCAGCATGCAGCCTACCGCCGCCGCTTCGCTTGACGTGAAGAACCCGGCATAAAGCCCAGTCAGCACCACGACGAACAGCAGCGCCGGGGGCCAGGCACCCAGCAGGTCCCGCACGATCTGCCGCATCGGCTGGCGCGCGATCTCGGGCGCAATGCCGGGCCGAAGCCGGACCAGCACCGCGATCGCGATGGCGTAAAGCAGAATGGCCAGCAAGCCGGGGATCAATGCCGCCGCGAAGGCGCGTTCGATGGATTGCTCGGTGACTACGCAATAGATGATCAGGATCACCGAGGGCGGAATAAGCGCCCCGAGCGTTCCGCCCGCCGCGATGGAACCGCTGGCAAAGCTGCTGCGATATCCGCTTGATTTCATCTCGTCGAATGCGACGCGTCCCAGCGTCGCGGTGGTGGCCACGGATGAACCGCTGATGGCGCCAAATCCGCCGCATCCGACGACCGTTGCAATCGCCAGCCCGCCGCGGAGCGGGCCGAAAAGCGCACGCGCTGCCGTGAAAATCCGGGTTGCCAGGCCGGCCTTGACCGCAAAAGCGCCCATGATCAGGAACAGCGGGATCGCGATCAACTCGTTGCTCGACAGCACGTCGCTGACTTCGTTCTGAAGCACACGCTGCGCGGCACGGGGGCTGACCAGCGCCAGCACACCGGCGGCCCCGACAAGCCCCATCGAGATGCCGATCGGCACCTGCGCCATCGCCAGCACATAGACCGCCGCGAAAAGAAGAACGCCTTTCCCGACCGGCCCCAGATCGTCGCCGAACAGCCAGACGCTTGCCACCAGGGCAACGGCCAGCAACAGGAAAACCGGCACGGTGAACACGCCCCGATGCCACAGGACCGTGCCGTCCGGTGGGGTCAGGATTTTTGCCAGCAGCGCCGGAAGCGCGGGAACCAGCATGAGGAAGGCGGCGAACCAGAATGGCCAGGTCGGCCATTGCACCACCAGCGTTGTCTCGCCGCCCTCATATCCCTGATAGGCAACCTGAATAAGCGTCCACAGCAGCGCGCCGATGAAGACCGACGTGACCGCCTGCGGGATCAGGCGCGACAGGACATCGTCACGCGGCTGGAACAGGTCCATCCCGACATGATCGGACAGAAGCGTGGGCCGAACCAGCGACGCCGCCATCGCGACGGCGGCAACCAACGCCGAAATTTCGTAAAGACCGGCCATGGGCAGGTCTGCGCCAATACGCAAGATGACGTCGGCGCAGACGACGCCAGCCAGCCCGAGAAGCAGAAAGCCGGCGATCAGCGGCAGCCCTTCGATGACGGCCATCCATACGGGCGACGATGCGCCGCCCGTATTGCGTTCGGCCTGTTTGGTGGCCGTTGTCACTCTGCCGCCCCGCCCGCAACCAGCTCACGGAAGCGGTCGATAACCGACTGCCCGTTCGGCGTGGCCTCGATCCAGGCCGCTTCAACCGGCGCGAAGGTGCCGCGCAGACCCTCCATCGCGGCGGCATCGGGCACGATGATCGTATCGCCGCGGGCCTCCAGCGCAGCGCGCGTCTGGGCGCTGCGCGCGGTCAGCCCGTCACCCCACCGCTTGGCAAAGGCCGGACCGGACAGCTCGGTGACACCCGCCTGGCACTCGGCCGACAAACCGTCCCAGGTACCCGTATTCATGATCAGGTAGATGCCCGCCGCGCCCAGCGGAATGTCGATATGGGCGCTGACAAGGTCCATGATGCCCCAGCCCTCGATCGCATACCAATCCGTCGCCACCGCGTCGATCGTGTGCCGCGCAAGGTTTTCTGCCACCGCCGGGATCGGCAGACCGAGCGGCGTTGCGCCAAGCTCCTTCATCACCTCCGAGGCCGTCGCCCCCGACACCCGCGTGCGCAGACCCGACATGCCGTCCAGACCGTCCAGGTCCTCCGCGGCATGGAAGGTGAACATCGCGCTCGACGACACGCTCAGCACCTTGACCCCGTCAAAGCCGGACAACAGGCCCTCTTCATAAAGCCCCCACATCGCCGGCGAGGCTTCGGCGGTCGTGTTGGCCAGCAGAGGCAGCTCGACAACCGATCCTTCCGGGAACCGCCCCGGACTGAACGGCATCACGCCCCAGGCAAAATCCACCAGCCCGTCCTCGACGGATTCGAATACGTCCTGCGGACGTGCTGCCGATGCGGCAGACAACAGTTCGACCGAAATCTCACCGTTGCAGGCCCCGGTAATGTCCTCGAACCATGGTTCCAGGATGCCGGTGTTGATATAGGCCGTCGGGCCCGCGATGCTGGCGAACCGAAGGTTCGTTTCAGCCTGCAGCGGCGCGGCACCAAGGGTGGCGGCAGCCACTGCCGCAAGGCCCAGCACAGCCTCGGCGCTCAGGGTTCTGGTTTGACGTTTCATTGAGTTCCTCCCACGCAAATCGGAATTTTGTCCGGCGTAGGATTAGCGGCACTCTCGTCAGCACCCGGATTGTAAAATCAAATGATGTGCACTGTGTGCACTATGACCCGGACGACTTCACCGGGATCAGCTCTTCACCGACCCCGAAATCCTCAAGCCCGTCCTGGATGCGTTTGACCGCATGGGACAGGTGCGGCAGGAACTGCGCCTCGGCCTGCCGAAGCGACAGGCTCTTGATCAGGAAAACCACGCTGACACAGGCCAGAACATGGCCATCGATGACGACCGGAAGAGCGATACCGCCGAACTGCTGCTGCCGCGTCCAGCCGCCGTAATTCCAGCCGTAGCCGACCGCCGCCGTCTCGCGCGCCGCATGTTCAACGGTCTCGCGCAAGGCGTCCTGCATCGCGTTGTCGCCGACATCGCGTTGCAGGTGGCGAATCACGGCCTCGCGCTGATTCTCGGTGCAGAACCCCAGAAAGGCCCTGCCCGCAGACGACTGAAGCATGGGCAATCTCTGCCCCACCATGGACCGATGGAAGGAAAACGGACTGAACCTGCGCGTGGTCTCGCGGATCACCATCTGGTCCGCTTGCGGGGTGGTGAAGTCCGAAGGCCAAACCACCCGCTCGACCAGTTCGCCAAGCGCCGGACCGGCGATGCCCGTCACCCAGGCCTCATCCGTGAATCCCTCGCTCAACTCCCGGACCGCCAGCGCCAGCACATATCCCCGCCGGTCCTCGGCGGGCTGGACGAACCCGGCGAAAACCAGCGTCTCCATCAGCCGCTTCACGGTGGTCCGGTGCAGGCCGGTGCGCTCCGACAAGGTCGAAATGCTGGCATAGCCGCCTTCCTCAAGGTTCATCGCCTTCAGCAGCGACAGGCCGCGCAGCAGCCCCTCGACATGTTTGTATCGGTCCATGACCCCCCCCTACGTGCACTAAGCGCACCATACTAGTTCCAATTCTGGCGCCGGTCATCCCCTTTCTGAAATCTTCGTCGCGACACTGCGCTCAAGTCTGAGAGGAGAAGAATGGTGGCCGTGACACAGAGTAGCGAAATCCTGATCGTGGGCGGCGGCATCGGCGGTCTGGCGGCGGCCCTCGCCTGCGCCAGAGCGGGCCGCGAAGTCTGCGTGCTGGAGCGGGCCGAGCAGTTTTCCGAGGTCGGCGCCGGCCTGCAACTGGGCCCGAACGGGGCCGAAGCACTGCGCGCCTTGGGCGTACTTGATACGCTCGACGATCTCGCGGTTTTCCCCGCGCAGATCGTCATGCATGACATCAACAACGGCGCCGAACTGTCCCGCATCGACCTGGGCCAGACGCTTCAGTCCCGGTTCGGCCATCGGTACCGGGTCATGCACCGCTCCGACCTTCTGGATGCGCTGTTGAACGCCGTTCGGGCCGAACCCAAGGTCATGCTGGAAACCGACCAGCATGTGACCGGGGCCGATATCGCGTCCGGGGGCAGCACCGTGACCTGTGCCAACGGAAACAGGTTCTCGGGCCGCATCCTGATCGCTGCGGACGGCGTGAACTCGGTCCTGCGCCCGATGATCAACGGGCCGGACGACCTGCTTTGCGAAGGCTATGTCGCCTATCGCGGCACCGTCCCCTTCGCTGAGCTTCCCGAACATTCCGGCGAGGATACGGTTGTTCTTCATACCGGAGACGGCTGCCATCTGGTGCAATATCCGGTGCGCGGCGGGCAGCTTTACAACCAGGTCGCCGTGTTCCGCTCGGACCGTTACCGCCCCGGCATTCCCGATGCCGACTGGGCAACCCCGGATGAGCTTGACGCGGCCTTCGCCAAGACGATGCCCTATGTGAAAGCCTCGATCACCCGGATCGACCGGCAATTCCGCTGGCCGCTGAAGGACCGTGACCCGATCCAGACCTGGGTGCGCGACAGCGCCGCCCTGATCGGGGATGCGGCCCACCCGATGTATCAGTATCTGGCCCAGGGCGCATGTCAGGCGCTGGAGGATGCGGTCGCCATAGGGGCCTGTCTCGGGGCCGATCTCTCGCCCAAAGCGCTGCAACGCTATGCCGATGTCCGCCGCGCGCGCACCGCGAACGTCCAGACCAAGGCCCGCAAGTTTGGCGAATTCATCCATCTTGGCGGCATGGCAGCAAGCCTGCGCGACGAACTACTGAAGTCGCACAGCCCCTCGGATTATTCGCAGATGGAATGGATCTGGGAATGGGACAAGCCAAGCTGGCTGTCCGGCCCGGACGCGACAACCCAACATATGGAGGCAACGCGATGAGTGACGCTTTGTCGAAGACACCGCAAAGTTACATCGACGCAGTCGAGGCCGAGGCCCTTGCCCCCCTTTGGGGCCGTCTGCGCGGACTGGTCCCGACCGAACCGAAACCGCAGGCCGCGCCCCATTTGTGGGATTTCGAGGCGCTGAAGCCGCATATCCTTGAAGCCGGGCGTCTTGTGACGGCGAAGGAAGCCGAGCGGCGAGTTCTGATCCTCGAAAACCCGGCCCTGAAGGGGACCAGCCGGATCGCCGATTCCGTCTTTGCGGGGTTCCAGATCATCCTGCCGGGCGAAGTCGCTCCGTCGCATCGCCACAGCCAGGCGGCGCTGCGCTTCGTCCTCGATGGTTCGGGTGCCTATACGGCAGTGGGCGGCGAGAAGACGACCATGGAGTTCGGCGATTTCATCGTCACCCCGCCCTGGCGCTGGCATGACCATGGCAATCTCTCGGACGAGCCGATGATCTGGCTCGACGGGCTCGATATTCCGATGGTGCGGATGTTCAACGCCGGGTTCGAGGAAGACATGGAGACCGACGCGCAGGAGATCGTGAAGGATGAGGGCGACAGCCTCGCCCGCTACGGCTCGGGCCTGATGCCGGTGGACGAGAAATGGGAACGCATGTCCTCGCCGGTCTTCAACTACCCTTACGAGAAAAGCCGCGCGGCAGTCGAACAGGCGTCCAGAACCGGCGACCCCGATCCCTGCCACGGGTGGCGCCTGCGCTACACCAACCCGGTGGATGGCGGCTGGGCGATGCCGACGCTGGCCACCTACCTGCGCAAGCTGCCCGCCGGTTTCGTGTCGATGCCCTATCGCTCGACCGAAAGCACCGTCTTCGTCGTGACCGAGGGCACCGGCTATGTCGAGGTCGCGGGCAAGCGCATGGCCTTCAAGAAGAAGGACATCTTCGTCGTCCCGGCCTGGACGTCATTCACGCTTGAGGCCGAGACTGACGCATTCCTCTTCAACTACTCGGACCGCGCGGCGCAGGACAAGCTGGGCTTCTTCATGGAGGCGCGCGGCAATGCCGCCCCGTCCTTCCCCCCCGCGCACTGAGCCGCCGACCAGATCCGCAATTCCGAAGGACAGACCATGACCGATTTCATCTTTCCCCCGGCCGACCGGCCGAGCCTGCCGGTGCGCGGGCTTTCCGCCCAATTCCCGGTGCGGCGCATCTTCTGCGTCGGGCGCAACTATGCCGAACATGTGCGCGAGATGGGTCGCGACCCGGACCGCAACCCGCCCTTCTTCTTCACCAAGCCCGCCGATGCGCTGGTGCAGAATAACGCGACCATCCCTTACCCGACCGAGACCGCGAACCTGCATCACGAGATCGAGCTTGTCATTGCCATCGGCACCGCGGGCGCAGCCATCCCCGAGGCAGAGGCCCTGTCCCATGTCATGGGCTACGCCGTCGGCAACGACCTGACCCGCCGCGATTTGCAGATGCAGGCCCGCGACGAGGGGCGGCCATGGGACACCGGCAAGGCCTTCGATGCCTCCGCACCGATGACCGAGATCCTGCGCGCAGATGAGATCGGGCATCCCGAACGTGGCGCGATCTGGCTGGATGTCGACGGCACGCGCAAGCAGGAGGGCGATCTTGCCCAACTGATCTGGAAACTGGATGAGATCGTCGCGGCCTGCTCACGCCTGTGGCGGCTGGAGCCCGGCGATCTGATCATGACCGGCACACCTGCGGGCATCGGCCCGGTCACGGCGGGTCAGACCATGACCGGCGGGATCGCAGGCTTTCCCGACCTCGTGACAAGGATCGGAGCGGCGGCATGACGCCGGTTCTGTATGATTTCTTCAAATCCACAGCATCATGGCGGGTGCGTATTGCGCTGAACCTCAAGGGCGTGGCCTATGAGCATCACGGCGTCTGGATCAGGGGCGAGGCCCACAAGACCCCCGAATACCGCACCGCCAACCCGCAAGGGCTGGTCCCCGCTCTGGGCGTCGGGGATGTGGTGCTGCCGCAATCCATCGCCATTCTCGACTGGATCGAAGCGACCTATCCCGAGCCGGCCCTCCTTCCGCATGATCCGCTGGCGCGGGCGCAGGTCCTGTCGGCGGCGCTCCTGATCGCCTGCGATATCCATCCGTTGAACAACCGCCGGGTCCTGGTCTACCTCAAGTCCGAACTCGGCCTTGACGCCGATGCGGTGAAGACATGGGAAGGCACCTGGATCGACGAAGGGTTCCGGGGGCTCGAAACCCAATGCACAGGCACGCCGGGGCCGTTCCTCTTCGGGGAAGAGCCGAGTCTGGCCGATATCTGCCTCGTGCCGCAGGTCGGCAATGCGGGCCGCGCCGGGATCGACCTCGCCGATTACCCTGTGCTTGCCCGTGCCCATGCGGCGATGCAGGCGCTGCCTGCGGTGCTGGCCGCCCATCCCGACCGGCAACCCGATGCCGTGGCCGGGGGCCACTGATGGTCCATATCGCGAATGAGGTCATCATCAGCCAGCTTGCCGAGGCGCTGCAATATATCTCGGCCTATCATCCTCCGGATTATATCCGCCACCTCACCGCTGCCCATGCGCGCGAGGAAAGCCCGGCGGCCCGCGCGGCGATTGAACAGATCCTGACCTCGTCGCGACTGGCCGCCCTCGGGCACCGCGCCATCTGCCAGGACACCGGCACCGTCAATGCGCATCTGAAGGTCGGCATGGGCGTCCGGCTGGACGGCGACCGCTCCCTGCAATCGCTGCTGGACGATGCGATCCGCCGCGCCTGGTCGGTCGAGGCGAACCCGCTGCGCGCCTCGATCGTCTCCGACCCGCTTTTTGGGCGCCGGAATACGCGCGACAACACTCCCGGCATGCTGACGACCGAGCTGGTGCCGGGTGACGTGATCGAGGTTGCGATCATGTCCAAGGGCGGCGGTTCGGAGAACAAGAGCCGCTTCACTACCCTGCGCCCCTCGGACAGCGTCGAGGACTGGATCATCGACCAGTTGCCCGGCCTGGGCGCGGGATGGTGCCCCCCCGGCATGCTCGGCATCGGCGTGGGCGGCAGCGCGGATATCGCCATGCGGCTGGCCAAGGAAAGCCTCTACGACCCGCCTGACATGGCACTCTTGCGCGACAAGCCGAACCCGACCGAGGAAGAGGCGCTTCGGATCCGCCTGTGCGACCGGGCCAACGGCCTTGGCATCGGCGCGCAGGGGCTGGGCGGGCTGACAGTGGTGCTCGACGTGAAACTGAGAACCGCGCCAACCCATGCCTCCGCCCTGCCCGTCGCGCTGATCCCGCAATGCGTCGCGACCCGTATGATCCGCTTTTGGATCGGCGCGGGTGAGGGCTTTGACCTTGCGCCCCCAGACCTGTCCATCTGGCCCGAGATGACCGCCTCCGCCGAAGACGGCGCACGCCGCGTGAACCTCGACACGCTGACCCAGGCCGACAAGGAAAGCTGGAGCGTCGGTGACACCCTACTTCTATCCGGACACATCCTTACCGGGCGTGACGCGGCGCATAAGCGGATCGACGATATGCTTGCACGCGGCGAGCCGCTTCCGGTCGATCTGAAGGACCGCGCGATCTATTATGTCGGCCCCGTCGATCCCGCCCCCGGCGAAGTCATCGGCCCCGCCGGGCCGACCACTTCCACCCGGATGGACAAGTTCACGCCTCGGCTTCTTGCCGAATCCGGGCTAGGCCTAATGATCGGCAAAGCCGAACGCGGGCCAGAGGTCGTTTCAGCCGTCGCCCAGCACAAGGCTCCCTACCTAATCGCCGTCGGGGGCGCAGCAGTACTATTATCCCGAGCGATCAAGAGCGCGAAAGTTGTGGCTTTCGGCGATCTCGGCATGGAAGCGATCCATGAATTCGAGGTCCAGGATATGCCCGTCATCGTCGCGGTCGACTGTTCAGGCGCATCGGTCCACACCCAAGGGCCCGCAAAATGGAGAAGTTAAATGTCACGCGATTTCAAGAGCAGTCATGTGTGACGAACCCCCGGCTGATGCCCCTGAATGCTCTTGACCCCGTAAACAGGACCCTTGGAAGCTGGGGTTTCGGCCAAGCTTTCTCGGCTGGGAGGAGAGCAATCAACCCGTTGGCTCTCTGGAAAACCTGAGGAGAGCCAGATCTCAGGTCTTATCCAAAATAGAGATTTGACCCCAAGAGCGGTCTCAACGGACTGTGGCAATTGGAGCGCCCGTCGGTCCCGGATTCGCCCACAGCGTCATTATTATCGGCGCAAATTCTCCACAAAACTATATTTTTGATCTTGCGCCTAGGTTTATCGATGTCCACGACCCAGGATGCCCGAAATTTATGGAAAACGGCTTTCCAAAGGAACTTCGCGCCGCCCAAACTCATCTGATTGGAAGCATACGAAAGAATAGGTCCAGACTTAAATTGACGCAAGACCGAGAAGAAGCCGCGCCCATTGCTCGACTGGTCGGTGGCGCAGACACTACGTTCGCGTGGATCTACAGATGGAACACCGGCGAGTTGTCGTTGCTTTGGCTGAAGCATCCTGATGTACCGGTAAGGATCGAGCCGCCCATAGAAGCTGCAGTCTTGGCCCAAGCAAGGTCCTCTTCCGACGCCACAGTGATCTCAATGCTGGAAGAACTTTCGCAAGACGCGCGGAAGCTTTGGAAGGACTTCTAGCCGTAGCGAGTCTGGGGCTCGAGAGCGGCCATCACAAAGTCCGGCTAGATCAGACTTCGACCCGCTCGGCCAAACCTTGAAAGCAGAATCCCTCAAATTTCGCCGTTAACAATTAGACAAGCTAGATCCTGTGATCAGCCGACGTGGCAGCTTCAGTTACTTCGAGCAGCGCGCCGTGGTCGGCCCCCAAGGCCCTCGCCAACACAGTGAGCTCCACCACATCGGTCCGCCGCTCCCCACTCTCGACCCAAGCGACAAAGGACTGGTGGCATTTCAGACGCCTGGCCAACTGCGTTTGTGTGAGGCCCGCTGATTGCGCGCAGTAATCAATGCGTCGCGCAAAGCTTCATACCCTGAACTTCTGATTGTTTTTGCCACTGTCTCAAGCCTCTTGCGAACAGGATAATCCACTTTGTGGATTATCTTTGTGCTGACTTAAAAACTAAGACGCCAAACACGCGGACCAAGGTCTCTGATGGCTTGTTATCACTTAGGTGACCGAGGCCCCTACTCATGCTCATCGGTCCGTGCTTTCAAGAACCGCTCGTATGCCTTGGACACTTCCTGCGCTTCATCGAATGCGCGTCGGCGCTCTTCTTCAAGGCACCGAAAGAATGCCTGAGCGTCTCGCAAGTAAAGCTCAAAGTCCTGTCGTATGAGATCAGCATAATGACTTGCCGCGTCAGGATCGCTTGGAACAAAGGGGCGGTCCGGGGCGATACAGGAGCCAGAGGCGGCCGTCACGTGCAAAAAAAGAGCGAATACTATAGCGAGGACCTGGCCAGAACGGGGTTGGTCGCCGCCACGGAAAGCCCTTATTTTCTTGATCATCGGCATGCTGGCAGTCTATCCGTTATGTAAGCGAGAATCCGCTTGTCGCGCTGTAAGTATAACTTGCGTGTCAATAATATATCATCGTATGGCTTGGCTTCAATGTTTGAAGCCGGGTCGTTCGCCTTATCGGGGAATGTGATCCGGGTGATGGACCTAGATAAAGAAGCACCGAATGTGGTCACCGAACCCAG
>JAYZBS010000022.1:0-16405 GCA_036338635.1 Pseudomonadota bacterium
GATGAAGGCGAAGGTGCCGATGTTCATCACCGCATAGATCGCCATGTACATCAGCATCGCCTGAACACCGACGGCCGTGCCAGCCGCAAGCCCGACCAGCGCAAAACCCATGTGCGCGATCGAGGAATAGGCCATCAGCCGCTTGACGTTGCGCTGTCCGATCCCTGCAATCGAGCCGAGGAACATCGACAGCACCGCCAGTACCGCAATGATCTGCGTCCAGTCGGCGGGGACGTTGCCGAAAGCATCGAACATCAGGCGGGCGATCAGCGCGGTGGCCGCGACCTTCGGCGCGGTCGCCATGAAGGCCGTCACCGGAGAGGGCGCACCTTCGTAGACGTCCGGCGTCCACATGTGGAACGGCACCGCCGACACCTTGAATGCCAGTCCGACCAGCAGGAACACCAGACCGAAGAGCAGGCCCAGAGGCAGCGCGCCGAAGGTCACGGCGGTGATGATGCCCGCGAAGCTGGTCGTGCCCGCAAAGCCATAGACCAGGGACGCGCCATAGAGCAGCAGCCCTGAGCTGAGCGACCCCAGAATGAAGTACTTGAGGCCAGCCTCGGACGACTTGGCGCTTTCGCGGCGCGAGGCCGCCAGGACATAGATCGACAGGGACTGCAGCTCCAACCCCATATAGAGCGTCAGCAGGTCGCCCGCCGACACCATCAGCATCATGCCGACGGTCGAAAGCACCATCAGGATCGGATATTCGAACTTCATCAGCCCGTGGCGCGTCATGTACTCGGCGCTCATCGCCAGGACGGCGGCCGCGGACAGCAGGATCGTGACCTTGGCGAAGCGCGCGAAGGCGTCGTCCATGAACATGCCGAAGAAGGATGCCTGCTGCGGCCTGTCGGTGACACCGACATACATGCCCGCCACCAGCAGGGCCAGGACGCTGGCCCACAGGATTGGTCGTGCGATCTGGTCCTTGCCGAAATAGGCCCCTGCCAATAGCGCCGCCAGGGCATAGATCGCAAGCAGAAGCTCGGGCAGAATGGTGGAGAGATCCAGTCCGGTCATCTTGCGTTCCTCAATGGCTGACGGTGGCCGCGGCCAGGTCGTCCGTTGCCGCCTCGGCGGGCAGCGCGTCGTGGAAGTTCACCAGCAGCGCCTCGACCGAGGGGCCGGTGATGTCGGTCACCAGGCGTGGATAGACGCCCAGGATCAGGGTCATGGCGATCAGCGGAACGAAGATCCACTTCTCTCGCGGCGTCATGTCGGCGATGGTGCGCAGGCTTTCCTTGATCAGCGCGCCCATCGTCACGCGGCGATAGAGCCAGAGAGCGTAGGCGGCCGAGAAGATGACGCCCGTACAGGCCACAAAGGCGACCCAGGTGTTCGCACGGAACGTGCCCAGCAGCGTCAGGAATTCCCCGACGAAGCCCGAGGTTCCAGGCAGGCCGACGTTCGACATCGTGAAGAACATGAAAACCAGCGCATAGACCGGCATCCGGTTCACCAGACCGCCATAGGCGTCGATTTCCCGCGTGTGCATGCGGTCGTAGATGACGCCCACGCAGAGGAACAACGCACCCGAGATGAAGCCGTGCGACAGCATCTGGAAGATCGCGCCGTCCAGCCCCTGCTGGTTCGCGGCGAAGATGCCCATCGTGACATAGCCCATGTGCGCCACCGATGAATAGGCAATCAGCTTCTTCATGTCCGACTGCGCCAGCGCCACCAGCGAGGTATAGACAATGGCGATTGCCGACATCCACAGCACAAGGCCTTGGAGTTGATCGGCCGCCACCGGGAACATGGGCAGGCTGAAGCGCAGGAAGCCGTAGCCGCCCATCTTCAGCAGCACCGCGGCCAGAACGACCGACCCCGCGGTCGGCGCCTGGACGTGTGCGTCGGGAAGCCAGGTATGAACCGGCCACATCGGCATCTTGACCGCGAAGCTGGCGAAAAATGCCAGGAACAGCAGCGTCTGCATGCCGCCGACGACGGTGAAGCCCAGGACCTGCATGGTTTGCGACGGGAAGTCGAAGGCCAGCAGCTGCACGATGTCGGTCGTGCCTGCCGTGGTGATCATGGCGATCATCGCCACCAGCATCAGGACCGAGCCGATGAAGGTATAGAGGAAGAACTTGAACGCCGCATAGATCCGGTTCGCGCCGCCCCAGATGCCGATGATCAGGAACATCGGGATCAGGCCGGCTTCAAAGAACAGGTAGAAGAGGATCAGGTCGAGCGCCGCAAAGACGCCGATCATCAGCCCTTCCAGCACCAGGAAGGCGATCATGTATTCCTTGACGCGGGTCTTCACATCCCAGGTCGACAGGATGGTCAGCGGCATCAGGAAGGTGGTCAGCAGGATGAACAGGATCGAGATGCCGTCGACGCCCATCTTGTAGCGCAGGCCCATGATCCAGGCGTGATCCTCGACGAACTGGAAGCCGGTATTCGAAGGGTCGAACCCCGCCAGCAGGAACAGCGAGATGAGGAACGTCGCGGTCGTCGCGATCAGCGCAAGATACTTGGCGTTCTTCTGCGACGCGGCATCGTCGCCGCGCAGGAACAGCGCCAGGATCCCCGCCGCGACGATCGGCAGGAAGGTGATGATCGAAAGAAGGTTCGTCATGGTCAGTACGTGCCCCGCATCATCACCCAGATCAGCAAGCCCACGATGCCCAGAACCATCGCGAAGGCGTAGTGGAACAGATAGCCCGACTGCACCCGCCCGGCGAACCGTGTCAGGCGCGGGATGATTCCCAGGGCGATCCCGTTGATGGCGCCGTCGATAACGGCTCCGTCACCGCCCGTCCACAGCTTGCGGCCAATCCAGCGCGCAGGCCGGACGAACATCGCGTCATAGGCCTGGTCGAAGTACCACTTGTTCAGCAGGAACTGATAGAGGCCATATTGCTGCCGGGCCAGCTTGGCCGGCGCGTCCGGGTTGCGGATATACATCAGCCAAGCAAGGCCCAGTCCCAGGATCATGGCGATGAACGGCGACAGCTTGACCCAGGCCGGGACCGAGTGCGCGTCGTGCATGACGCTGTTCTCGGCGCCCATGAAGATCGCGCCACGCTCATAGCTCGCGACCACAGCGTGCACGTCAGCCGGGTCCTCGGCGGCACCTGCCGCGGCATGCGTGGCGGCCCCCTCGGGGTCATCATGCGGCGCCTCAAGGACGCTGCCTTCCAGCGCGGTCGCGCCCTCGTTGGCATGGTCCGCGCCGGTATCGTGATGCGCCGCGGGCGGCAGGCCGAAGAAGCGCTCGACATTGTCGCCGAAGAAGCTGCCGTACCAGACCATCCCCGAGAAGATCGCCCCCAGGGCCAGGACGCCAAGCGGAATGGTGATGACACGGGGGCTCTCATGGGCATGGTCATGCGCATGATGATCGCCCCGCGGCTTTCCGAAGAAGGTCATAAAGATCAGCCGCCAGCTGTAGAAGCTGGTCATGGCGGCGGCGATCACCAGCATCCAGAACGCATAGCCGTTGCCGGACGCATAGGCGCTTTCGATCACCGCGTCCTTCGACAGGAAGCCAGCGAAGCCGATATGGGTGAGCGGGATGCCCACCCCGGTGATGGCCATCGTGCCGATCACCATTGCCCAGAAGGTCAGCGGAATCTTCTTCCGCAGCCCGCCATAGTTCCGCATGTCCTGTTCATGATGCATTGCGTGGATCACCGACCCCGCGCCCAGGAACAGCATCGCCTTGAAGAAGGCGTGGGTGAACAGGTGGAACATCGCGACCGAATAGACGCCGACGCCCGCCGCCACGAACATGTAGCCCAACTGCGAGCAGGTCGAATAAGCGATGACGCGCTTGATGTCGTTCTGCACCAGGCCGACGGTCGCGGCGAAGAAGGCCGTGGTGGCGCCGATGATGACGATGAACAGCTTCGCTTCGGGAGCGAATTCGAAAAGCGGCGACATCCGGCAGACCAGGAAAACCCCGGCCGTCACCATCGTGGCCGCGTGGATCAGGGCCGACACCGGCGTCGGTCCCTCCATCGCGTCGGGCAGCCAGGTGTGCAGGAACAACTGCGCAGACTTGCCCATTGCGCCGATGAACAGCAGGACCGCCAGTACGTTCGCAGCATTCCAATCGCGCCACAGGAAGGTCATCTGCGTGTCGGCCAGCATCGGGACTTGGGCGAAGATCTCATCGAACTGGATCGAGCCGGTCAGCCACCAGAGGCCGAAGATTCCTAGAAGAAAGCCGAAATCGCCAACGCGGTTTACGATGAACGCCTTCATCGCGGCGGCGCCGGCCGATTGCTTTTTGTAGTAGAAGCCGATCAGCAGATAGGACGCGACGCCCACGCCTTCCCAGCCGAAGAACATCTGCAGCAGGTTGTCTGCCGTCACCAGCATCAGCATGGCGAAGGTGAAGAACGACAGGTAGGCGAAAAAGCGGGCGCGATAAGGCTCGGCGTCGGAGAAGTTCTCGTCATGCGCCATGTAGCCGAACGAATACAGGTGCACGAGCGCCGAGACCGTGTTGATCACGATCAGCATGATCGCCGTCAGCCGGTCCAGGCGGATCGCCCATTCCGCGGCAAAGTCGCCCGAAACGATCCAGTCAAAGATCGGAACCTGCTGCAGCTCGCCGTCCAGCGTCAGGAAGACGATCCAGGACAGCGCGGCGGCGGCGAACAGGATAGCCGTCGTCAGGACCTGCGCGCCGCGTTCGCCGATCAGCCGCCAGCCAAAGCCGGCGATCAGAGCGCCCAGCAGCGGGGCGAAAAGGATGAATTGCGCCATGGCTGCCTTACCCCTTCATCACGTTGATGTCTTCCACCGCGATCGAGCCGCGGTTGCGGAAGAAGACGACCAGGATGGCGAGGCCGATGGCGGCCTCGGCCGCGGCGACCGTCAGGATGAACATGGTGAAGATCTGTCCGCCCAAATCGCCCAGATAGGCCGAGAACGCGACGAAGTTGATGTTGACCGCCAGAAGCATCAGCTCGATCGACATCAGGATGACGATGACGTTCTTGCGGTTCACGAAGATGCCGAAGATTCCGGCGACGAACAGGATCGCCCCCACGACAAGGTAATGTGTCAATCCGATCATCTTTTCAGTCCCTCCGGGCTCTCGTACCCGTTGATATTCGTTGCGAAGGCGGAGGCCCTCAGAGGCCCTGCCCCGGCTTGACGTCACGCAGCTGCATCGCCTTCGCAGGATCGCGGTGCATCTGGGCGATCACGTCCTGGCGCTTGACGTTGGTGCGGTGCCGCATGGTCAGCGTGATCGCGCCGATCATCGCAACCAGCAGGATCAGCCCCGCCACCTGGAATGGCAGCAGATACCTGTCATAGAGCACGAGCCCGATCGCGTTGGTGTTCAGCGCGGGGACCGGCATCGGGACCGAGCGCAACGTGGCCGACTGGTCGGAGGCCTCCCATGATCCGAAGGCAATCGCCAGCTGCGCCAGCAGGACGATGGCGATCAGCGCCGCCAGCGGCAGGTATTGCGCGAATTCGCCCTTCAGCTGCTTGAAGTCGACGTCCAGCATCATGACCACGAACAGGAAGAGGACGGCGACCGCGCCAACATAGACGATGACCAGCAGCATTGCGACGAACTCCGCCCCCAAGAGGACGAAGAGCCCCGCAGCGGACAGGAAGGACAGGATCAGCCACAGGACCGAATGAACCGGGTTGCGCGCCAGAACGACCATGAAGCCTGCAATGCAGGCCGTAATTGCGAACAGGTAGAAGGAGAAGGTGATCATTCGGAAGTTCCTTCCGTTTCGGTAAAGACGCCGCGGGCGATCTCGAGCGCCTTCTGCATCGCCGGCAGGCCGCCGAACATCCCCATCTGATAGATCACCTCGGCGATTTCCCGCGGGGTGGCGCCGGCCTCGATCGCGTGCCGGATGGTCAGGCGAAGCTGAGGCTCGGCCATGGCGCCTTGGACAGTCAGCGCCGCGATGGTGACCAGAAGCCGCGTCTTGGCGTCCAGCCCGTCGCGGTTGAAGGTCTTGCCGAACCACATCTCCAGCATGTCGGCGGGCATCGTCGGGAACATCTTCTCGAGCGCCCGCGCATCGAAATGCTCGAGCGCGGGGTTGAAGGCCCGAGCCATTTCCTGGCCCTGCGACATCATCTGCTGGAACATCTTGGTAAAGGGATCGGTCATCTGTAGGGCGCGTCCATCGCGAGGTTCCGCGCGATCTCGGCCTCCCACCGCAGGCCGTTGTCCAGAAGACGCTCCTTGTCGTAGAACAGCTCCTCGCGCGTTTCGGTCGCGAATTCGAAGTTCGGTCCCTCGACGATGGCATCGACCGGGCAGGCCTCTTGGCAGAAGCCGCAATAAATGCACTTGGTCATGTCGATGTCGTAACGCGTCGTGCGGCGCGAGCCGTCGTCGCGAGGTTCGGCATCGATGGTGATGGCCTGAGCGGGGCAGATCGCCTCGCACAGCTTGCAGGCGATGCAGCGTTCCTCGCCGTTGGGATAGCGGCGCAGGGCGTGCTCACCGCGGAAACGCGGGCTCAGCGGGCCCTTTTCATGCGGATAGTTGATGGTCGCCTTGGGCGCGAAGAAATAGCGCAGACCGAGGCCGAAGCCTTTGATGAAGTCCACCATCAGGAAGTACTTGGTGGCACGCGCGATGTCGAAAGCCATCAGAACTGCTCTCCTTGCTTGGGCGCGGCGAAGCGGTCGAAAGCCGCTACATAGTCGCGCAACCTGGCATCGTCGGCCTTGTCGCGGTCGAGGTTGTTCGACAAGAAATGCGCAAACTCGGCCTTGTCGGATTCACTGGCGCGGGCCAGCGCCTCGGCGATCTTGTTTGAATAGGCCATGGCTCACACTCCTGCCCAACGGGCCCAGAACCCGCCGAGAACTTCGAACTTCGCAAGGAACGCCACGATCACGACCCAGCCGAGCGACAGCGGCAGGAAGACCTTCCAGCCGATCCGCATCAGCTGGTCATAGCGGTACCGCGGTACGATCGCCTTGACCATGGCGAACATGAAGAACCACAATACCATCTTCAGGAACATCCAGATGGCGCCGTCGGGCAGCCCCGGGATGGGCGACAGCCAGCCGCCGAAGAACAGCAGCGTGATCAGCGCGCACATCAGCCACATGGCAATGTATTCGCCAGCCATGAACAGCAGGTAGGGCGTCGAGGAGTATTCGGTCATGAAGCCCGCGACCAGTTCGGACTCGGCTTCGGGAAGGTCGAACGGGGGGCGGTTCGTCTCGGCAAGGGCCGAGACGAAGAACAGCACGACCATCGGCAGGTGCGGCAGCCAGTACCAAGACAGGATGCCCGCCCCGCGCTGCGCCTCGACGATCAGCGACAGGTTCATCGATCCGGTCGAGATGATCACCCCGATGATGATCAGGCCCAGGCTGACCTCATAGGAAATCATCTGCGCGGCCGAGCGCAGCGACCCGAGGAACGGGAACTTCGAGTTAGACGCCCATCCCCCCATGATCACGCCGTAGACCTCGAGCGAGGAGACGGCGAAGATGAAGAGGATGCCGACATTGATGTCGGCCATCACCCAGCCGGGTGCGAAAGGGATGGCCACGAAGGCCAGCAGCGCCAGCATCATCGACAGGAACGGCGCCAGGAAGAAGACGAACTTGTCGGCGCCGGCGGGCACCACGATTTCCTTGACCACGAACTTCAGCGCGTCGGCAAATGTCTGCAGCAGGCCCCAGGGTCCGACCACGTTCGGGCCGCGGCGCATCTGCACCGCCGCCCAGACCTTGCGGTCGCCATAGACCATGTAGACCAGCGACAGCATCACGAAGGCAATAATCGCCAGACCCTGCGCCAGCAGGATGATCGCGATGCCCAAGGAAGATGCCCAAAAATCAGCCATGATGCCTGTCCCTCTTCCTTATGCCGCGGGGATGCCGCGCGACCTGCATTCGCGCAGGGTATTTTCAGTTTCCATCACCCGCAGTCCCATCGGCTTGTCCTGCGACAGGGTGAAGGCCGAACCGATCAACAGCTTGCCGTTCCGTTCAGCCTGCAATGTCCGGATGTGACGCCCATAGGGGGCGCCATTGGCCTTGGCCCAACCGGCCAATGCGCAGGTGGCATACGAGAAGGCGATATCGGCGTCCACCCCCTGCCGCAAATTCGCCGTCACCTCGACCAGATCGTTGCGGTCGCCCGATCCAAGGACCTCGACCTTCGCGGCGATGAATTGTTCGGGATCGACCTCGACGCCCTCGCGCATTGCGGGCAGAGCGGGGCCTGTGCGGGCGGCGAAAGCTTCGATCGCCTTCTGCTGCGCGGTCTTTTCGCGCGGCAGGTTCCGCGCAACGACGCCAGACAGATCCAGGTCAAGGTTCGCGTTCAGCGCGGCAAGATCGGCCTCGGTCACCTGGAATGCGTCTCGCCCGGCGGGGCTGTCGAGGTCCATAGTGGTGACGCTGCCATCCTCCTCGAGGATCAGGATCTCGCCCGACTGGGTCGAGACGCGCGCGCGGCCGAGCGGCGCCCCGCCGCCGGGCGCTGCCGCCAGCGCCGAAAGCTCGGATGGCTTGGTCCGGGGCCGGTCGGTGGTCCCGTCGGTGCCGGTGAAGCAGCCCCCTAAGGCCAAAACGGTCATTGCGATCGGGATGATGCGCGTCTTCATGATCTACTCCGCTGCCAATGCAGGCGCACCCCGCGCCGCCGCCATGCGCGACAGTTCCGCCATCAGCGGAGAGCAGCGCGCGATCGGGTTCGTCAGGTAGAAGTCCCTGATCGGATTCACGAAGCTGGCACGGCCAAGGTCGCGCATCGGCAGGCGCTGCCATTCGCTTTCGACGATCTGGTCGATGCGGGACAGATGCGGCACGGCCTCGACCAGCTTCCGGCGCAGCTGCGGCAGGCTGTCCCACTGCAGCGTCTGGCCGAGTTCGGCCGAAAGTGCGCGCAGGATCGCCCAGTTCTCCTTGGCCTCGCCGGGGGCGAAGTTTGCGCGCAGCGCCAGCTGCGGGCGGCCCTCGGTGTTCACGAAGAGACCCATCTCTTCGGTATAGCAGGCGGCCGGAAGGATGATGTCGGCACGATGGGCGCCGCGGTCGCCGTGGCTGCCCTGATAGATCACCGTCGCTCCGGGCGCGATCTCGACCTCGTCGGCACCCAGATTGAAAATCACCTCGGCCCCGTCGATCGCGGCTGTCAGGCCTCCTTCAGTGACGGCCCCGACATCCATCGCGCCGACCCGCGATGCCGCACTGTGCAGCACGAGCAACCGGGCACCCGTCGCCTCGGCCAAAGCTTGGGCGTGGGCCAGGACAGCCTCTCCGTCGGCCTCGCGCAACGCGCCCTGCCCCACGATCACGACGCCCGGCTTGTCGGACGCCTCGGCCTTGTCCAGAAGCGCAGCCAGCGCCGCACGGTCAGCTCCCGCGTGGGCGTAGTCATAGGTCAGATCGACCGCTTCACCGACCACTGTGACCTGTGCGCCGTGGATCCAGGCCTTGCGGATACGCGAGTTCAGCACGGGCGCCTCGTCGCGCGGGTTTGTGCCGATCAGCACGATGCTGGCGGCGCCATCGACATCCGCGATCGTCGCGTTGCCCACATAGGCCGAGCGGTTGCCGGCCGGCAAGCGTGCCCCGTCGGTGCGGCACTCGACGTTGCCGCCCAACCCCTCGATCAGCGTCTTGAGGCTGAAGGCAGCCTCGACCGAGGCCAGGTCGCCGACCAGGCCCGCGACCTTGCGGCCCTGCATCGCGCGGGCGGCGGCGGCCAGCGCCTCGGGCCAGGTGGCCGGGCGCAGCTTGCCGTTTTCGCGCAGATACGGCTTGTCCAGCCGCTGGCGGCGCAGACCGTCCCAGACGAAGCGGGTCTTGTCGCTGATCCACTCTTCGTTCACGTCGTCATGGTTGCGCGGCAGGATGCGCATGACCTCGCGCCCCTTGGTATCCACGCGGATGTTGCTGCCGAGCGCGTCCATCACGTCGATGGTTTCGGTCTTGGACAGCTCCCACGGGCGGGCGGTGAAGGCATAGGGCTTGCTGACCAGCGCACCGACCGGGCACAGGTCGATGATGTTGCCCTGCAGGTTCGAGGCCAGCGTCTGGTTCAGATAGCTGGTAATCTCGCTGTCCTCGCCGCGGCCGGTCTGGCCCATCTGGCTGATGCCCGCGACCTCGCTGGTGAAGCGGACGCAGCGGGTGCAGCTGATGCAGCGCGTCATGTGGGTTTCGACCAGCGGACCCAGGTTCAGCTCTTCGGCGGCGCGCTTCGGCTCGCGATAGCGGCTGAAATCGACGCCGTAAGCCATGGCCTGGTCCTGCAGGTCGCATTCGCCGCCCTGGTCGCAGATCGGGCAGTCCAGCGGATGGTTGATCAGCAGAAACTCCATCACGCCCTCGCGGGCCTTCTTGACCATCGGGCTGTTGGTGCGGATCTCGGACGGCGCGCCCTCCGGCCCCGGCCGCAAGTCCTTGACCTGCATGGCGCAGCTGGCGGCGGGCTTGGGCGGGCCGCCCACGACTTCGACCAGGCACATGCGGCAGTTGCCGGCGATCGACAGCCGCTCATGATAGCAGAAGCGCGGGATCTCGATCCCGGCCTGTTCGCAGGCCTGGATCAGCGTCAGGTTGGGATCGACCTCGATCTCCGTGCCGTCGATCTTGATTGTCCGCAAATCGGCCATGATGTCTTCCTTACCTGGCACTCAGCAACGATCCGGCGATCGTCTGCCGTGCGATTTCGTCCCGCCCGAGGCGGCAAAAGGTTTCCGGCTGTCCGTTCACGACGCCGCGTTCGACCATATATCGATCCGCCGTCGCATAGATCCGCTGCTTGTCATCGCGGCTGTCGAGGAACGCCTCGATCTGCGCCTCGGAATAGCCCTGGTCCAGGGCATACCGCTTGAGCTTGCGCGCCTCAGAGAAGGCACGGATGATCCGCGCGTCTATGCTGGGGCAGCCGCGGCGGACCAGATCCGCGACACGGGCCTGGACCAGCCGGTCGTTCACATAGGCGTTCTGGCTCAGCGGCTCCAGCGCGGCGGCGGGGGCGGCCGCCAGCATGGCGGCGGCGATCAGGGGGCGCAGCATGGCACGGTCCTTTCGATGACGATGTGTTGCCACATAATCATTCGACAGGCGACCCGCCCGACACGAGGCCGTGCGCGGCCCGTGATGCCTATGATCGCCGACACCGGTCATTCAGCGGCCAGTGCGCCCGTGCGCCCGGTCTTCTTGGCCTTCAGCCGGTCCTCGATCTCTCCGCGGAAATTGCGGATCAGGCCCTGGATCGGCCAGGCAGCCGCGTCGCCCAAGGCGCAGATCGTGTGGCCTTCCACCTGCTTGGTCACGTCCAGCAGCATGTCGATCTCTTCCACCTCGGCCTCGCCGGTGACAAGACGCTCCATCACGCGCATCATCCAGCCGGTGCCTTCGCGGCAAGGCGTGCACTGGCCGCAGCTTTCGTGCTTGAAGAATTTGGACAGGCGCCAGACGGCCTTGATGACGTCAGTGTCCTGATCCATCACGATCATGCAGGCGGTGCCAAAGGACGACCGCAGTTCCCGCATGCCATCATAGTCCATGATGGCGGTTTCGCACTGCTCGGCCGTCAGGATCGGGCACGACGCGCCGCCAGGAATCACCGCCTTCAGGTTCTTCCAGCCGCCGCGAACGCCGCCCCCATGCTTTTCGATCAGCTCCTTCATGGGGATCGACATGGCTTCCTCGACCACGCAGGGCGTGTTCAGGTGGCCGGTCAGGCCGAAGAGCTTGACGCCCGCGTTGTTCGGCCGGCCGAAGCCCGCGAACCATTCCGGTCCGCGCCGCAGGATGGTCGGGACCACGGCAATCGACTCGACGTTGTTTACCGTCGTCGGGCAGCCGTAAAGGCCCGCGCCCGCCGGGAACGGCGGCTTCATCCGCGGCATGCCCTTCTTGCCCTCAAGGCTTTCCAGAAGGGCCGTTTCCTCGCCACAGATATAGGCGCCGGCGCCGTGGTGCAGGTAGAGGTCGAAGTCCCAGCCCGAACCTGCCGCGTTCGCACCCAGAAGGCCCGCGTCATAGCATTCGTCGATGGCCGACTGCAGCGCCTCTTTCTCGCGGATGTACTCGCCGCGAATATAGATATAGCAGGCATGGGCGTTCATCGCGAAGCTGGCAATCAGCGCGCCTTCGATCAGGGTGTGCGGATCGTGACGCATGATCTCGCGGTCCTTGCAGGTCGCGGGCTCGGACTCATCGGCATTGATGACCAGATAGGCAGGGCGCCCATCCGACTCCTTGGGCATGAACGACCACTTGAGGCCGGTGGGAAAGCCCGCACCGCCCCGTCCCCGCAGCCCGGAGGCCTTCATCTGCTCGATGATCTTGTCGCGGCCACGGCCCAGGATCTCGGCCGTGCCGTCCCAATGTCCACGCTTCTGGGCACCCGCCAGGCTGCGGTCGCCCATCCCGTAGAGGTTGGTGAAAATGCGATCCTGGTCTTTCAGCATCCGTTCAATCCTCTCATCCCGGCGTCACCCATTCCTGCGCCGCCAGATACGCCAGGTCACGATCAGCGACCAGACAAAAGCACCGATGGCGGCAAGGTCGGCCAGATAGGCCCACCGTCCCGCCCAGTCATATTCCTTGCCGATCGCCTGGACGGCGATCCAGATCACCATGGCGACGGCGATCACGATTCCCACCAGCCGCATCTGCCGGGCATCCTGTTCATCCCGGCCGGCCATCAGGCACCCTCCTCGATGGCGAAGGCACGGGCCTGCCCGACCCAGTCGTCGCGCCGGATCAGCGCCGCCGGACGCCCGATCCGCCCCGCCATCACATCGATCTGCGCGTCGTCCCAGAGCGCGATCTGCGCAAACCGCGTCACGCCGGCATCACGCAGCGACGAGGCGACCTTCTCACCGATGCCGCGGATCTGCCTCAGGTCGTCCTCGGGCAGTTCCGGGGCCTCGGCAGGCTGATGGCTCACCTGCGACGGCAAGCCAGCCGCAGGGGCCCAGGTATCACCGTCCATCGCAGGTGTGCCCGCCTCGGTCATCCAATCGACCACCGCACCCAGGAAAAGCCCGGCCAGCACCGCCAGCACCATCGCCGCCACCCAGCCGACCGAGCCAGCCAGCCCAAGCAGAACCACCACCGCGGTCACGGTGCCTGTCGCGCTGCTGGGGGTCATCGTCCTGGCTGACATTCATCGCTCCGGTTCAGGCGGCTGTGCCGCGTTTCAGTCCTTGCCGCCGTCCCGCGTCTCCTCGGACCTGACGCCGGCGGGCTCACGCTTGGACCGGGGGCGCGCGGCGGATGCGGCCTCGGCCTCCTGCTCGGTGATGCCGGTGTCGTCGACGGGCGTGCCCTTGGCGGGTCGCGGTTCGTTTTCGGGCGCGATGTCGCGGCCCGAACGGTCGTCGACCGCGGCATCCGGCGTCCTGCGCCACTTGGTCAGGATGGGCGCCTCGGTCCCGTCGATCCGCTTCAGCGTTTCGCCCAAGTCCGTCGCCAGCTGGACGCTTGCATTCATCCGGCTGCCCTCAGCGCCGGACAGACTGGTCAGTCCCTCGGCCGGTTCCGAAGCGAAACGCCCGGTCTGCGATCCCGGCTGGGGCACCTCGCCCGCCGACATGCGGTCGATCAGCGCCTCGAGGCTCTCGGGCGTCAGATCCTCGTAATAGTCCTTGCCGATCTGGGCCATCGGCGCATTGGCGCAGGCGCCCAGACACTCGACCACTTCCCAGCTGAACTTGCCATCGGCCGAGACCGTGTGCGGCGACGGCGCAATCTTGCGCTTGCAGACCTCGATCAGCGCTTCGGCCCCGCAGATCATGCAGGTCGTGGTACCGCAGATCTGGATATTAGCAATCTTCCCAACGGGTTGAAGCTGAAACATGAAATAGAACGTCGCCACTTCCAGCGCCCGGATATAGGCCATGCCCAGCATCTCGGCGCATGTCTCGATCGCGGGCCGGGACAGCCAGCCCTCTTGCTCTTGCGCGCGCCACAGAAGCGGAATGATCGCCGACTGTTGGCGACCTTCGGGATACTTCGTCATCTGCGCCCGTGCCCATTCGAGGTTTGCAGGGGTGAATTCGAAGCTGTCCGGCTGGACGGGGTGAAGGCGGCGCAGCATCAGCGGTCAACCTCTCCGAAGACGATATCCTGGGTGGCGATCAGCGCCGGCACATCCGCCAGCAGGTGACCCTTGGCCATCCAGTCCATGGATTGCAGGTGCAGGAAGCCCGGCGCCCGCAGCTTGGCGCGGTACGGCTTGTTGGTGCCGTCGCTGACCAGATAGACGCCGAACTCACCTTTGGGTGCCTCGACGGCGGCATAGATCTCACCCGCGGGGACGTGGAAGCCCTCGGTATAGAGCTTGAAGTGATGGATCAGGCTTTCCATGTCACGCTTCATGTCGCCCCGCTTGGGTGGCGTCAGCTTGCCTCGCGCCAGGATGTCGCCCATCGGCTCGGCCCGCAGCTTGTGGATCGCCTGCCGCATGATGCTGGTCGATTCCCGCATCTCCTGCATCCGGCAAAGGAAGCGGTCATAGCAGTCGCCGTTGGTACCAACCGGGATCTTGAAGTCGAATTCGTCATAGCATTCATAGGGCTGGCTGCGGCGCAGGTCCCAGGCCATGCCGGACCCGCGCACCATGACGCCCGAGAAGCCCCAGTCCAGCGCGTCCTGCTCACTGACGATGCCGATGTTGACCAGACGCTGCTTGAAGATCCGGTTCTCGGTCAGCAGCGTGTCCAGGTCGTCCAGGACCTTCGGGAACTGGTCGCACCAGGCCTCGATGTCGTCCAGAAGGTCGGGCGGCAGGTCCTGATGGACGCCGCCGGGCCGGAAATAGGCCGCGTGAAGACGCGCACCCGACGCGCGCTCATAGAAGATCATCAGCTGCTCTCGCGCCTCGAACCCCCAGAGCGGCGGCGTCAGCGCGCCGACGTCCAGCGCGCCCGTGGTCAGGCCCAGCAGGTGGTTCAGGATGCGGCCGATCTCGCAGTAGAGGACGCGGATCAGGCTGGCGCGGCGCGGCACGACGGTGCCGGTCAGACGTTCGATGGCCAGGCACCAGGCGTGCTCCTGGTTCATCGGAGACACATAGTCCAGGCGGTCGAAATAGGGCAGGTTCTGCAGATAAGTGCGGCTTTCCATCAGCTTTTCGGTGCCGCGGTGCAGCAGGCCGATATGCGGGTCCGCACGCTCGACGATCTCGCCGTCCAGTTCCAGCACCATACGCAGCACGCCGTGCGCGGCCGGGTGCTGGGGTCCGAAGTTGATGTTGAAGTTGCGGATGCGCTGTTCGCCGGTCGTGGCGTCCAGCGAACCGTCACCATACTGGTTTTCGCGGAGATTGCCGTCCATGGCCTTACCCCTTGCTCTTTTCGTCGCCGGGTAGGACGTACTGCGTCCCTTCCCAAGGCGAGAGGAAGTCGAACTGCCGATATTCCTGCACCAGGCTGACGGGTTCATAGATGACGCGCTTTTCGGCCTCGTCGTAGCGGACCTCGACATAGCCCGTGGTCGGGAAGTCCTTGCGCAGCGGATGGCCTGCAAAGCCGTAATCGGTCAGGATGCGCCGCATGTCCGGGTGCCCTGTAAAGAGGATGCCGAACATATCGAAGACCTCGCGCTCGAACCAGTTGGCCGAGGGATGGATGCGCGTCAGCGACGGCAGCATCTCGTCCTCGCGGATGGCGACCTTCACGCGGATACGCTGGTTCTGGTACATCGACAGGAAGTGCCAGACCACGTCGAAGCGCTGCTGGCGCGACGGATAGTCAACGGCGGTGATGTCTATCAGCGTGGAAAACCGGCAGCTGCTGTCGCTGCGCAGGAACTCGATCAGGTCGAGGATGCCAGCGGCCGTGGCCGTCACCGTCAGGTCGCCATGGGCGATGGAGGTATCGACGACCTCGGCCGGGCGGCGGGTGCGGATATGTTCGGCCAGCTGGTCCAGCGCATCGGTGTCGGGATAGACGGCCATCGTTACCTCACCAAGGTGCCGGTGCGCCGGATCCGGCGCTGAAGTTGCAGGATGCCGTAAAGCAGCGCCTCGGCGGTGGGCGGACAGCCGGGAACATAGATGTCCACAGGAACGATCCTATCGGCACCGCGCACTACGGAATAGCTGTAGTGGTAATAGCCACCGCCATTGGCGCAGCTGCCCATGCTGATGACGTAGCGAGGTTCCGGCATTTGGTCATAGACCTTGCGCAGCGCCGGGGCCATCTTGTTGGTCAAGGTGCCCGCGATGATCATCAGGTCCGACTGGCGCGGCGATGCGCGCGGCGCGGTACCGAAGCGTTCCAGGTCATAGCGCGGCATAGAGGTGTGCATCATCTCGACCGCGCAACAGGCCAGGCCGAAGGTCATCCAGTGCAGCGACCCGTTGCGGGCCCAGTTGATGATGTCCTCGGTCGTGGTCAGCAGGAAGCCCTTGTCCTGCAATTCGCGGTTCAGGGTGGCGGTCGCGACCTCGCGGTCGGGACCGGCG
>JAYZBS010000023.1:0-7331 GCA_036338635.1 Pseudomonadota bacterium
CCGGTCATCAGGATCGCCACAACGATGCCGATCGAGATCACCATCACGAGGAAAAGGGATTTGTCTTCCATGGGCACACCGCCTTTCGGCCGCGACCCTAGCCGCGCCGGGCAAACCAGTCCAGAGCACGGGACGACAGAACCCGCCGCGCCACGCCGGAAATGCGCGTCGGTGCCGTGACATAATAGCGCGGGGCCGGGTTGCGGGCGGTCAGGGCCCTCACGATCCGGTCGCTGACGGCGCTTGGCGGCAGCTCGAACCGGTCCTTGCCCGATGGCTGATACAGTCGCTTCAGAAGGCTGGTTTGATACTGGTCCGCCCGCGGGCTGGCCTGCCAATCCACCCAGCGTTCGAAATGGGGAATGGCGTTCTCGCGGATGCGGCTGGTGATCGGGCCGGGCTCGATCAGGACGACCTTGACGGGGGTGCCATGCATCTCCAGCCTCAGGACGTCGGTCAAGCCTTCCATCGCAAACTTCGTGGCCACGTAGGGGCCACGCCAGGGGATGCCGACCAGCCCCAGGACCGAGCTGATGTTCACGATCCGCCCTCCGTGCTGCCGGAAGTGCGGGATCAGCCTGACCGTCAGGTCATGCGTACCGAAAAGGTTCACCTCGAAGATTGCCCGCAGGGCATCGCGAGGCATGTCCTCGACCGCGCCGGGCAAGGCGAAGGCGGCGTTGTTCACGACCGCGTCCAGCGGCCCGCCCTCCAGCACGGTCCTGACGCAGGCGGCGACGCTGTCGGTATCGGCCAGTTCAAGATGGACAGCCTCCATCCCCTCGGCGCGCCTGGCCTCGAGGTCGTCGGGGCGGCGGCAGGTCGCCACAACGCGCCAGCCCTCGGCGGTCAGGCGGCGAGCGGCATCCAAGCCGATCCCGGACGAGCAGCCGGTCACCAGGACGCGCTTCACGGCGCCTCCGCCGACAGGAAATCGGTGGAGACGAAGCCGCGGCGACCGCCGGGGACGCTGATCTCGATCCAGCCGTCCTGCGCGTCACCCACGGGCGTTACGCCGGTGCCCTGATCCAACGCCAACACCACGGGATTGCCCGGCCCCGGCCCAGACCGCATGTTCAGTCGCGTCGCCGTCACATAAAGCGTATCGCCATCCGCCGCCGGGGCTGGGGCCGCGATGTCGTCATCCGCATGTTCGGGCGACGGCATCAGTTCGGGGCCGGGAAACTCCACCACCTGCTCGGGCGTCTGGCTGGCGGCGGGAATGATCTCGGCCGACGCCTCGGCGGGCAGGGGGGCGGCGGGTACGGCCTGAGGGGTACCGGCATCCTGCGCAGCAGTCGCCGCGGGCGGCGGGGCAGGCCGGCGGTCCGCCCGCAGATCGCCCGTGCCATAGATGGCCAGGACGGCGTAAAGCCCCAGAAGCGTCGCCAGCATCAGCAGTCCCAGCCTGATCATCGTCCGCGTTCTCCTGCCCCTGCCCAGCTTATCGGTCCGGCGGTTCAACGCCAAGCGCTGCGGCGCGTTCCGCGTCCGTGCTTTTCGATCTGGACCGTTCGGGCGGCGCGGCATATCCAAGGGCGCATGTCCGACGATCTGCTTCCCGACCCCCAAGACGGCACGCAATCCGAACCGCTCAGCCGCGCCATCGGCGAGCGTTATCTGACCTATGCGCTGTCCACGATCATGCACCGTGCGCTGCCCGATGCCCGCGACGGGCTGAAGCCGGTGCATCGCCGCATCCTCTATGCGATGCGCGAACTGCGGCTGTCGCCGAGCGGTGCGTTCCGCAAGTCGGCCAAGATCACCGGCGATGTGATGGGCAACTATCACCCCCATGGTGACGCCGCGATCTATGACGCGATGGCGCGCCTGGCCCAGGACTTTGCCATGCGCTATCCGCTGGTCGACGGTCAGGGGAACTTCGGCAACATCGATGGCGACAACCCCGCCGCCGCCCGCTATACCGAGGCGCGGCTGGCGGCGACGTCAGAATCGCTGATGGACGGGCTGGCCGAGGATTCGGTGGATTTCCGCCCGAACTATGACGGCACGCTGTCCGAACCTGTCGTGCTGCCCGCGGCCTTTCCGAACCTGCTGGCCAATGGCGCGTCCGGCATCGCGGTGGGCATGGCCACGAACGTGCCGCCACACAACCTGCACGAGGTCGTGGACGCCTGCCTGCACCTGATCAAGACGCCCGATGCGCGCGACGACACGCTGGCGGGCATCATCCAGGGGCCGGACTTCCCGACCGGCGGCGTCATCGTCGAAAGCCACGAGACCATCGCCGGCATCTATCGCAGCGGCCGCGGCGCCTTCCGCGTCCGCGCCCGCTGGACGCAGGAGGATCTGGGACGCGGCTTGTGGCAGATCGTCGTGACCGAAATCCCCTATCAGGTCCAGAAGTCCAAGCTGATCGAGCGCCTGGCCGAGCTGATCCAGACCCGCAAGATCCCGATCCTGGCCGACATCCGCGACGAATCCGCCGAGGACATCCGCATCGTGCTGGAGCCGAAGGCCCGCACCGTGGATCCCGAGCAACTGATGGGCGCGCTGTTCCGGTCCAGCGACCTCGAGATCCGGTTCAACCTGAACATGAACGTGCTGATCGACGGCCGCGTGCCCAAGGTCTGTTCGCTGAAGGAGGTCCTGCGCGCCTTTCTGGACCACCGCCGCGAGGTTCTGGTCCGCCGCGCCAACTTCCGGCTGGAAAAGATCGCCGCGCGACTGGAGGTGCTGGAAGGCTATCTGGTCGCCTATCTGAACCTGGACCGGGTAATCGAGATCATCCGTCACGAGGATGAGCCCAAGGCCGTGATGATGGCCGAGTTCGGCCTGTCCGAGGTTCAGGTCGAGGCGATCCTGAACATGCGCCTGCGCGCACTGCGCAAGCTGGAGGAGATCGAGCTGCGGGCCGAACGCGACGCCCTGCTGGAAGAGCGCGAGGGGCTGCAGGCCATGCTGGCCAGCGAGGACGCGCAATGGTCGCGCATCGCCGATCAGCTGAAGGAGGTGCGCAACCTCTTTGGCAAGTCGAAGCCCGAAGGACAGCGCCGCACGACCATCGCCGAGGCCGCCGAAACGCCGGTCATCGACCTCGAGGCGATGATCGAGCGGGAGCCGCTGACCGTGATCCTGTCGAAGATGGGCTGGATTCGCAGCATGAAGGGCCACCAGCCGCTGGACGCGGAGCTGAAGTTCAAGGACGGCGACGGGCCGGGCCTCGCGCTCCATGCCGAGACGACCGACAAGCTGATGGTCTTCGCCTCGAATGGCCGGTTCTACACGATCCCGGCCAACACGCTGCCAGGCGGACGCGGCATGGGCGAACCGCTGCGCCTGATGATCGACCTGCCGAACGAGGCCGAGATCATCGCCATGTTCCCCTGGCGCGAAGGGGTGAAGTATCTGGTCGCCTCGAAGGCCGGCGACGGCTTCGTCGTGGGATCGGCTGACATCCTGGCGCAGACCCGATCGGGCAAGCAGGTCCTGAACGGTGATGCACTTCTCTGCCGGCCCGTCCACGGCGATCATGTGGCGGTGGTGGGCGAGAACCGCAAGCTTCTGGTCTTCCCGCTGGCCGAACTGCCCGAAATGGCGCGCGGCAAGGGGGTGCGGCTGCAGCGCTATGGCAAGGGCGGCGGGCTGATCAAGGACGACTGCATGACCGACGCCATCTGCCTGACGCTGGCGCAGGGCCTGTCCTGGCAGATGGGAGGCGGCAAGACCCGGACCGAGCCCGACCTGACCGAGTGGCTGGGCAAGCGTGGCAGCACCGGCCGGATGGCGCCGCGCGGTTTCCCGCGCGACAACCGCTTCACCTAGAGCCCGCTGCCCCCAACGGACCCGAAGTATTCGCCGGTGATATAGCTGGCCTCGTCCGAGGCCAGCAGCACGTAGATCGGCGCGATCTCGACCGGCTGGCCGGGACGGCCGATGGGCTGGCTGGACCCGTGTTCTGCTGCGGCCTCGGGGGGCTGGCCGCCGCTGATCTGCAGCGCGGTCCAGTAGGGGCCCGGGCAGACGGCGTTGACGCGGATGCCACGCGGCGCCAGCTGCTTGGCCAGCGACTGCGCGAAGGCGACGTTCGCGGCCTTGCTTTGGGCATAGTCGAAAAGGTGGCCCGCCGGCTTGAACGCCTGCACCGACGAGGTGATGATGATCGACCCGCCTTCGCGCATATGCGCCAGCGCCGCCTTGGTCACCCAGAACGGGGCATAGACGTTGGTCTTCATGGTGGCGTCGAAATCCTCGGTCGTCAGGTCCTCCAGCTTGTGGCAGAACTGCTGGCGGCCGGCGTTGTTCACCAGAACGTCCAGCCCGCCCAGCTGGGACGCGGCGCTTTCGACCAGCTCCTTGCAGAAGGTTTCTTCGCGAAGGTCGCCGGGGATGGCGACGGCCACGCGGCCCTCGGCCTTGATGGCGGCGATGACGCGGTCGGCGTCAGGCTGTTCCTCGGGCAGGAAGTTGATCGCCACGTCTGCGCCCTCTCGGGCGTAGGCGATGGCTGTCGCCGCGCCGATGCCGCTGTCGCCGCCGGTGATCAGCGCGCGCTTGCCCTTCAGCCGGCCGCTGCCCTTGTAGCTGGTTTCGCCATGATCGGGTTGAGGGTCCATCTTCTGGGCAAGGCCGGGGGCCTGCTGTTCCTGCCTGGGGAAGTCCGGAACCGCAAGGGTCGGGTCGGAAATGGCGCCGCTGCGGAACGGCGGAAGAACTGGATCGCTGGACATCTGAACCTCGTGTCGTTGCGTGTGGGTCGCAACGACCGCGCTGCGGGATGGTTCCGGCATGCGGTGGTCAGCGGCGGCGCACCCACTTCCAACCGGTGATCATCGGGCGCACCAGATCCTCGCGCTTCCAGACACGGTAATAGGCGATCACCGCGACATGCAGCAGCACCAGTACGAGGATCAGGTTTGCCCCCAGGTCGTGCCAGCCAACCGCGGTCCGCGATGTCTCGCGGCTGACCTGATCAGCCAGCGGGCCGATGTTGATGAAGTCGTCGGGGTCGAGAACCAGCCCGCTGCCAACCTGCCACAGCAGGACCGCCAGCATTGCGATGACCGAGAATGCGCCCATCGGGTTGTGGCCCGGCCAGTGGCTGGGCTGGCGGAGATGCAGATGCCGGACATAGTCCCAGGTGGCCCGCGGCCCGCGCACGAAGCTGGTGAAGCGGGCAGGTTCGGGACCGACGATCCCCCAGACAAGCCGGAAGACCAGAAGTCCCAGGATCGCATAGCCGAACCAGAAGTGCAGCGTCATGACGGCCGGCCCGAACTTGCCGAGCAGCCAGTTGGTGATCACCAGCCCGGCCAGCAGCCAGTGATAGATCCGCAGCAGCGGATCCCAAAGGCGCACCCGCTCGGCCGGCGACGGCATCAGCGGTCCTGGCGATAGGAATCGTGACAGTCGCGGCAGGCGAGGCCAAGGTTCTGCACCACCGGCCCCAGGCTCTCCTGACCCCCCGTGACCTGCTGGTCGATGCCTTGGGCCGCCTCGGCCAGGGCGGCATACTTCTGTTCGAAATCGCCGCGGTCCTGCCAGATCGCCGGCAGCGCATCCGAATTGTCGATGTCTTCCGAAGATGTTCCTTCAACGAACAGCTTCGGCGCGTTGTAGTTCGTCAACGCCATCAGGTTCTGCGCGGCGTCCGTGGCCGCGGCCTCGTCATAGGGCATCTCGCCCTTGGCCATGGCGGACAAGGTGCCCATCTCGATGGACAGCATCGTCATGAAGCCGTGCCGCGCTTCCACCGCGTCTTCGGGGGACTGGGCAAGCGCGGTTCCGGCAAGAATGGAAATGGCGGCGGCAAGGGAGACGTGACGCATGGCTGGCTCCTGATTGGCTGGCGGACGATGCTCTGCCCCCAGAGTGACAGAGCATCCCCTTCCGATCAATCGCCGCGACGCGACTTCGCGCAGAAGCCCTCAGGCGCCGTTATAGAGCGGCATCACCCCGGCCTCGCGGTGGATGTCGTTCACGGCGGTCCGGTCCAGGCCCATGGCGACGGCGAGGTCATTCAGATAACGGGCCTCGGCCTCGCTGTCGAAGTCGATCGCCAGAAGCGACATCAGATAGACCTGCGACTGCATCCCCTCGGGGACGTCTCGTGCCAGCGCCGCCGCATCGACGGGGGCGGTCATCTGCTCGCGGATGAACTGCCGCTCCTCATTGTCCAGATCGTTGCCCAGGTGCCCCAGAAGGCGCTGGCGTTCCGCATCGTCGATGTGACCGTCCGACTTCGCCGCCTGGATCATGGCGCGCAGCATCAGCCCAGCCAAGGCGTTCTGCTCGGGGGTGGGGGTGACCTGCGGCTCTCCGTCATGGCTGAGGGCGTCGTCGAAGAGCTGCCCGAAGCTTGCCTCGTTCTTGGGCTGCGAATCCTTCCGTGCGAGGCTTCCGGCGGCACCGCCCGCCGCCGCCCCGCCCAAGAGGCCGCCCAGCATTTCGCCAAGGCCGCCCTGACCGCGGCTGCCGCGACCGCCCAACTGGTCCAAAAGCCCGCCCAGGCTGCCACGCGACGCCCCGCCGCCGCCCAGGGCCCGCCCCAGCATGTCGCCAACGCTGCCGCCCTTGCCGTCGGTGTTGTTGGCCAGAAGGTTGTCCAGAAGGCCGCCGCCCTGGACCTTGCCGTGCTTGCGGCCCTGCTGCTGTTGCGACATCATCGTGCCGATGCCCTTGGCCAGCATCACGCCTGCGGCCACCTTGGTCAGACTTCTCATCAAGCTCATGCCCGTCTCCCGTGGTTGACCCGCGGTCGCGCGGGTCTGCTGCATCACGAACGATATGGGGCCCTTCGCCGTTCCGCCAATGGCACGGGCGTCGCAGGCGTGCCGCGGTCAAGGCCCTTCGCGCGTGCACGCCCTTGATTTTTCCCAGGCCGGCTTATATGTCGCGGCGCACGTCAAATCCGGGGCCCTTCAGCCATGCCCCGCGGTATCCAGGAGGCCCACATGGCAAAGGCAAAGTTTGAACGGACGAAACCGCACGTGAACATCGGGACCATCGGTCACGTCGATCACGGCAAGACGACGCTGACGGCTGCGATCACGAAGTACTTCGGCGACTTCCGCGCCTATGACCAGATCGACGGTGCGCCCGAAGAGAAGGCCCGCGGGATCACGATCTCGACCGCGCACGTTGAATACGAATCCGAGTCGCGTCACTACGCGCACGTGGACTGTCCGGGCCACGCCGACTACGTGAAGAACATGATCACCGGTGCCGCCCAGATGGACGGCGCGATCCTGGTCGTGAACGCCGCCGACGGCCCGATGCCGCAGACGCGCGAGCACATCCTCTTGGGCCGCCAGGTCGGCATCCCCTACATGGTCGTCTACCTGAACAAGGTCGACCAGGTGGATGACGAA
>JAYZBS010000024.1:0-39103 GCA_036338635.1 Pseudomonadota bacterium
CGCCATGTCGGGTGGCTGGTCGCCGGTCGTGCACCTTTACAGCCATTGCGGCGGCAAGCTGGCCTGGGACGCGGCCGAGGCGATGTTCCGCCCCGACCCCGACCGCCCGCCTTTGGGCGCCGACGGCAAGGGCAACGTCACCGCCACGGGCGCCGCGGCAGGTGATCTGCGCTGTGCCGGCGATCTTGAACGGGCCGAGGGCGCGACGCAGCCCGTGTGGGCCATGCCCGCCCGCGCGCCCTACAAGCTGCGGTCCAAGATGTGGCTGGACTATCAGAACGACGTGAAGGTCACCGACGTCGAGCTGGCCGCGCGCGAAGGCTATGCCTCGGTCGAACATACCAAACGCTACACCACTCTGGGGATGGCGACGGACCAAGGCAAGCTTAGCAACATCAACGGTCTGGCGGTTCTGTCGGAGGCGCTGAACCAGCCGATCCCCGCCACCGGCACGACGACCTTCCGCCCGCCCTATACGCCGCTGACCTTGGCCACCATCGCGGCCGAAGCCAAGGGCGAGGCGTTCCAGCCGCTGCGCAAGACGCCCATGCATGCGTGGCACGAGGCGCACGGCGCCAGCTTCGAGCCCGTCGGCCAGTGGCGCCGTCCCTATGCCTATCCACAGGGCGCCGAGGATCGCCACGCCGCCGTCAACCGTGAGATCCTGGCCGTCCGCAAGGGCGTCGGCACGCTGGATGCCTCGACCTTGGGCAAGATCGTCGTGAAGGGCCCGGATGCCGGGCGATTCCTGGACATGCTCTATACCAACATGATGTCGAACCTTGCGGTTGGGAAATGCCGCTATGGCCTCATGTGCAACGAGAATGGCTTCCTGATGGACGACGGCGTCGTCGTGCGCTTGTCGGACGACACCTGGCTTTGCCACACGACCACAGGCGGGGCCGACCGCATCCATGGCCATATGGAGGACTGGTTGCAGTGCGAATGGTGGGACTGGAAGGTCCATACCGCCAACCTGACCGAGCAATACGCCCAGATCGCCGTCGCCGGACCGCAGGCACGTGCGCTGCTTGAACGCCTGGGCGGCAGCATCGACCTGTCGCAGACAGCGCTACCCTTCATGCAGTGGGCCGAGGGCGACATCGCCGGCATTCCCGCCCGCGTCTTCCGCATCAGCTTCTCGGGCGAACTCAGCTACGAAATTGCCGTCCCCGCGAACCGGGGGCTGGAGCTGTGGGAGCGTCTGCACGAGATCGGCCAGGATCTGGGCATCACCCCCTATGGGACCGAAGCGATGCATGTGATGCGCGCCGAGAAAGGCTTCATCATGATCGGCGATGAAACCGACGGCACTGTGATCCCGCAGGATCTGGGGCTTGGCTGGGCGATCTCGAAGAAGAAGGACGACTATATCGGCAAACGCGCGCAGCGCCGGCTGCACATGGTCGACGGCAAGCGCTGGCGGCTGGTCGGGCTGGAAAGTCTTGACGGCCAGGTGCTGCCTGACGGCGCCTATGCCGTGGCCGATGGGGTGAACCCGAACGGCCAGCGCAACGTTCAGGGCCGCGTCACCTCCAGCTATCATTCGCCCACGCTTGGACGGCCCATCGCCATGGGCCTTGTGCGCCACGGGCCCGAACGCATGGGGCAGGTGCTGGATTTCCCGATGCCCTCGGGCCAGGTGATGCAGGCGCGGATCGTCGATCCCGTCTTCTACGACAAGGAAGGGAGCCGTCTGAATGGCTGATGCACTGGCCGCCATCGCCCGCGTTCCGGGGCTTGGCATGATTACCATCCGCGCCGACCTGTCACGTGCAGGCGACGCCCTGGCCGAGGCCGCGGGCCTCGCCATCCCCGACGTGACCGGCATCACCACCGATGGCAGCCGCAGCCTGGGCTGGATGTCGCCGGACGAGTTGCTGCTGATCCTGCCCGAGGCCGAACGCGCCGAGGCCCAAGACGCGTTGACGCAGGCCCTGATGGGCGAACACGGCCTTGTCGTCGATGTCTCGGATGCCCGCGCGGTCTTCGACGTCACGGGCCCCCACGCCGCCGACGTCATTTCGAAACTGGCACCCGTCGACGCCCATGCGCTGCGGCAGGGCCAGCTTCGCCGCACCCGCGTGGCCCAGACCGCCGCGGCCATCTGGCGCATCCAAAGCGGCTTTCGTGTCATCGGCTTCCGGTCCACGGCCGATTATCTGGGCCTGATCCTGACAAATGCCGCGCTTCCGGGCACGCAGCTGGCGCCCCGCTGACCGGCCTGCTTCGGTCGGCAAATACGCTCGGGGGTGAATTGACCGCAGAATAAGGGGGACAGACGGCCCCCTCGTGGCCCACCGGCCCGGAACCGCGCCCGCCCCCTTGCGTTGTCCGCACGAATGCGCGACCGTGCGCCGCGACCGCAGATCCAACCCTTTCGAAAGGACAGGAAAATGGCCTTCACCCTTCCCGATCTTCCCTATTCGCACGACGCTCTGGAAGCCGCGGGCATGTCGCGCGAAACGCTGGAATACCACCACGACAAGCACCACAACGCCTATGTCACCAAGCTGAACGAGCTGGTGTCGGGGACCGAATGGGACGGCAAGTCGCTGGAGGACATCGTCAAGGGCACCTACCAGAAGGGCGCCGTGGCGCAGAACGGCATCTTCAACAATGCCAGCCAGCACTGGAACCACACGCAGTTCTGGGAAATGATGTCGCCGAACTCGGGCGCGATGCCGTCCGAACTGGAATCCGCCATCAAGGACAGCTTCGGTTCGGTCGAGGACTTCAAGAAGAAGTTCTCGGATGCCGGCGCCGCGCAGTTCGGCTCGGGCTGGGCGTGGCTGGTCAAGAACCCGGACGGCGGCCTCGAGGTCACCAAGACCGAGAACGGCGTCAACCCGCTCTGCTTCGGTCAGACCGCGCTCTTGGGCTGCGATGTGTGGGAGCACAGCTACTACATCGACTTCCGCAACGCGCGTCCGAAGTACCTTGAAAACTTCCTCGACAAGCTGGTGAACTGGGACAACGTGGCCTCGCGCCTCTGATCTCCGCGATTGCCAAGGCCCGCCCCACCGGCGGGCTTTTTTCGTGGCCGCCATGAGATCGTCGGAAAGGGCGCCGATATGAAGCCCCATCTCACGGTCATCACCCTGGGCGTCACCGACCTTCAACGCTCATTGGCATTCTATCGCGATGGCCTGAGGTTGCCGACCGAAGGAATCATCGGAGAGGAATATGACCACGGCGCCGTCGTCTTCTTCGACTTGGCCGGCGGGTTGAAGCTGGCACTGTGGGCTCGGGCCGATATTGCCCGCGATACGGGGCTCGATGCCGCCGGGACTGATCCCACCGGAGTCACGATGGGTCACAACGTCGCCAGCCGGAGCCATGTCGACGAGGTGATGGCCGAGGCGGCCCAGGCAGGCGCCCGCATCATCAAGTCCGCCCGAGACACATTTTATGGCGGATATGCCGGGTATTTCGCCGATCCAGATGGCCACCTTTGGGAGGTGGTCTGGAACCCCGCGCTGCTGGCCGACGACTAGGCCCGACACCACGGCGGCGGCAAGCCGTTCGCGGCATTGGCTTTCCGCATCATGCAGGTATAAGACCGTGGCAACGGAATTCTTGACCTGAAGGCGGCCATGGCCAACCAGAATGACAGCTTCATCGACGAGGTCACCGAGGAACTGCGCCGCGACCGGCTCTATGGCGCGATGCGGCGCTATGGCTGGATCGGGGTCCTTCTGATCGTGGTGATTGTCGGCGGTGCGGCATGGCGCGAATACAGCCTGGCGCGCGACCGCGCCGCTGCCGAAACCTGGGGCGACGCGATCCTGGCCGCCGAGGCCGCTGACGATCCCGCCGCGATCCTGGCGGTCGATCCGCAGGGGTCCACCGGGCGCGCGGCGCTGGCAGGCCTGCTGGCTGCGGGCGAATATGCCGGCAGCGGCGACGACGCGGCCGCGGCCGAAGCCCTGCGCGGCGTCAGCGACGCGGCCGAGCGTGGCGTCCTGATCGATCTGGCCCAGTTGAAGCTGGTGATGCTGAACGGCTCGGACATGGACCCGTCCGAACGCGACGCTGTCCTGACCCGCCTGTCCCGCACCGGCGCGCCGTTCGAGCTGCTGGCGCTGGAACAGAAGGCCGTGGCGCTGGTGGACGCAGGGCGGTCCGAGGACGCGGTCTCGCTGATCCGGCAGATCCAGCAGAAGGACGGCCTGACCGAGGCCTTGCGCCGCCGCCTGTCCGAGATGATGATCGCGCTCGGCGCCGAGCCCGAACCAGCGGACATGGCGGACGCCACGAACTGACCGACGACTGCACGAGGGGAGAGGCCGGGATGACCGCCACGCTGCGACTGACCTTGGCGATTGCCGCCGGACTGGGGCTTTCCGCTTGCGGAGACCGCGACGTGATCCTGCCCGGAGAGCGGCTGGACCCTCTGGCGGTCCTCTCGGCCGACGGTCCCGCGGTCGAGGGGGCGGCGGGCATCACCGGCACCGCATTGTCGCTGTCCGCACCCGTGACGAATGCCGATTGGACTCATCGCGGCGGCAATGCGGCCCATGCGCCGGGTCATGTGCAACTGGCGCCGTCGCTGAACCGCCTGTGGTCGGCCCCGATCGGGCAGGCCGAGTCGCGCCGTCACCGCATTACCGCCGATCCCGTCGTGGCGGCTGGCCGCGTCTTCACGCTGGACAGCCGCGCCCGCGTCACCGCGACGGCCCTGAACGGCGGCCGCGCCTGGTCCACCGACATCACGCCCGTCCTTGAAAACCCCGACAGCGCCTCGGGCGGCGGGCTGGCCTACGAGGGTGGGCGCATCTTCGCCACCACCGGCTTTGGTGAACTGGTGGCGCTGGACGCCACCTCGGGCGCAGTCCTGTGGCGGCAGCGGGTCGAGGCCGCGATCAGCGGGGGTCCCGCCGTGCAGGACGGCGTCGTCTATGTGGCGGACACCAATGCCGTAGGCTGGGCGGTGCGCGCCAGCGACGGGCGCGTGCTGTGGCAGACTTCGGGGGCGCCGTCGGGGTCCGGGGTCATGGGCGTCGCGGTGCCGGCGGTGCAGGGCGATACGGTGGTCTTTCCCTTCCCCTCGGGGCAGCTCTTGGCGGTTGACCGCCAGACCGGCCTGACGAACTGGGCCAACCAGATCGCGGGCACGCGGACCGGCCGCAGCATGGCGATCATCCGCGACGTCACCGGCGATCCGGTAATCACGGGCGGGCGTGTCTATGCCGCGACCTCTTCCGGGCGCATGGACGCGGTGGACCTGGCGACCGGCCTGCAGGAATGGACCGCCGATGAAGGCGCCACCAGCCCCGTCGTCGTGGCCGGCGGATCGGTCTTCGCGGTGAACGACCAGGCGCAACTGGTCCGGCTGGACGCTGCCACCGGCGGGGTGATCTGGCGCCAGCCGCTGCCCTACTTCACGACCGAGCGTGTGCGCAAGCAGAGCCAGATCTTCGCGCATTACGGGCCGGTCCTGGCCGGTGGCCGCTTGCATGTCGCCTCATCCGATGGCATCTTGCGCAGCTTCGATCCCGCCACCGGCGCGCTGGTCGGCCAGGCGCAGATCCCCGGTGGGGCTGCTTCGGCCCCGATCGTCGCCGGTCAAACCCTCTACGTCGTTGCGCGCAACGGCCAGTTGCATGCGTTCAGATGACCTTCACACTCGCCATCGTCGGGCGGCCCAATGTGGGCAAGTCCACCCTGTTCAACCGCCTTGTCAGAAAAAAGCTGGCGCTGGTCGATGACCAGCCGGGCGTGACCCGCGACCTGCGCGAAGGCGCCGGGCGGCTTGGCGACCTGCGCTTCGTGGTGATCGACAGCGCCGGTCTGGAAATGGCCGACGACGACAGCCTGCAGGGCCGCATGCGCCGCCTGACCGAACGCGCCGTGGACGAGGCCGACATCTGCCTGTTCGTGATCGATGCGCGGGTCGGCGTCACCGCTGCCGATGAGTACTTCGCCGAGATCCTGCGCCGCCGCGCCAAGCACGTGATCCTGGCCGCCAACAAGTCCGAGGGCCGCGCCGGAGAGGCTGGCGCGGTGGAAGCCTATTCCCTGGGCCTGGGAGAGCCGATTCGTGTTTCGGCAGAACATGGCGAGGGGATGGATGATCTCTACCGCCTGCTGGTCCCCTTGGCCGATGAGGTCGAGGCCGGTCGCCCCGCACCCATCGAGGCCGCCGTTGACGTGGACCTGTCCGAGGAGGACGCCGAATCCGGCGAGGGCGCCGAAGCCTGGCGCCCGTCCGAGGACAGCCCCCTTCAGCTGGCCGTCATCGGGCGCCCCAATGCCGGCAAGTCCACTCTGATCAACAAGATCCTGGGCGAGGATCGCCTGCTGACGGGGCCCGAGGCCGGCATCACCCGCGATTCGATCAGCGTGACCACGCGCTTCATGGACACGCCGATGCGGATCTTCGACACCGCCGGCATGCGCAAGCGTGCCAAGGTGACCGACAAGCTTGAGAAGCTGTCGGTGGCCGACGGCCTCCGCGCCGTTCGCTTCGCCGAGGTGGTGGTGGTCCTTCTGGACGTGAACATCCCGTTCGAGCAGCAGGACCTGCGCATTGCCGATTTTGCGGAAACCGAAGGCCGCGCCGTCGTGGTCGCCGCGAACAAGTGGGACCTGGAAGACGACAAGCCGCAGAAGCTGAACGAACTGCGCGCGAACTTCGAAAAGCTGCTGCCGCAGCTGAAGGGTGCCCCGCTGGTGACGGTGTCGGCGCGGACCGGCAAGGGCCTCGACCGGCTGCACAACGCCATCCTGAAGGCGCACGAGGTCTGGAACCGCCGCGTGTCCACCGCCAAGCTGAACCAGTGGCTGGGCGCGATGACCGAAAGCCACCCGCCCCCCGCGCCGGGCGGACGCCGCATCCGCCTGCGCTACATGACGCAGGTCAAGACGCGGCCGCCGGCGTTCATCGTCAAGGCAACGCATACCGACAAGATCCCCGACAGCTATCAGCGCTATCTGATCAATGGCCTGCGGCAGGACTTCGACATGCCCGGTACGCCGATCCGGCTGTTCTTCCGCGACCAGGGGGGCGACAACCCCTACAAGGCCAAGGCCACGAAGATCGTGCAGTCGGGTGCGCTGTCCAAGCACAAGAACCGGCAAAAGCCAAAGGGCAGCTAACTGGCGGCGCGGACCAGCACCGTCGCCATGGCCGAGATCCCTAGAATTGCCGCCAGCGCGACCATCGGGTCGCTGCCCATCGTGGTGACGGCAAGCCCGCAGAACGCCCAGATCAGCGCCAGCGAATAGCCGATGCTGGACCCGATCCACAGCTGCGCCGCCATGCCGATGGCCGCGCCCGGCAGGATGGCCAGTGCCGACAGCGCCTGCACCGGCAGCTTGTCGGCTGCCAGCCCCGCCAGCGTCGCCGAAAAGACCGCCGTCGACCACCCGGCCAGAAAGCCTATCGCGGGTCGTCGGTGCCCCGCCGCGCGACCCGCCGCGACGATGGCGCAAGACGCCCCAAGGGCGGCGACTGCCGCCAGCAGGAACGGTCTTGTCAATAGCCACGGCATGGCCGTTGCCGCGATCAGCGCGATGCTCATCAGCGGCCATATGTGGGGCAGGTCGTCACGTTCTGCAATGTCGTCGGACGGGTCGATGAATTGCCCCACCGCATCCAGCGTCACCATCGCCCAGATCGCCGCCAGCAGGGCCCACATCACGATGTTCATGGGGTCCAGGTACAACTCGGGGATGTGCCACGGAGTACTGCTTCCGACCTGCGGCGGCGGAGCCAGCACTGGCCCGGGCAGACGCGTGTCGTCAGGCACGCCTTGATGGGTGAACGGGACGGCATGGCTGAGCCCGGCGATCACGAAGATGGCCGATGTTACCAGATATGCAAGTGTGCCGCGCCTGATCATGCAGGCGAACGCGCCGCACCGGGGACCGGTTTCCGCGCTGCGGAAATGGGCCTCAGAGAAGTATGCCTTCGGCCGACAACCGCGTCGCGCCGCCCAGATAGGGGTGCAACGCCTGCGGCAGGATCACCGACCCGTCCGCCTGCTGGCCGTTTTCAAGAACGGCGATCAGCGTGCGCCCGACGGCCAGGCCGGACCCGTTCAGCGTGTGGACGAACTCCGGCTTACCGCCGCCCTCGGGGCGATAGCGGGCGTTCATGCGCCGCGCCTGATAATCGCCGCAATAGCTGACGCTGCTGATCTCGCGATAGCGGTCCTGGCCGGGCAGCCAGACCTCGAGGTCATGGGTGATGCGCGCGCCCGCGCCCATGTCGCCGGTGCACAGGATGATGGTGCGATAGGGCAGCTCCAGCGCCTCCAGCACGGCTTCGGCGCAGCGGGTCATGCGGTCGTGTTCGGCAAGCCCGCTTTCGGCATCGGTGATCGAGACCATCTCGACCTTCTCGAACTGGTGCTGGCGCAGCATGCCGGTGGTGTCGCGGCCAGCGCTGCCGGCCTCGGACCTGAAGCACTGGCTGTGCGCGACCATGCGGCGGGGCAGGGTGGCATGATCGACCAGGTCGCCGTGGACCGTATTCGTCAGCGTCACTTCGGAGGTGGGGATCAGCCAGTATCCTTCGCGGGTCAGATAGCTGTCCTCGCCGAACTTGGGCAGCTGGCCGGTGCCCAGCATCATGTCCTCGAGGACCAGCACGGGGGTCCAGGTCTCTTCAAGGCCGTGCTTGTCGATGTGCAGGTCGATCATGAACTGCGCCAGCGCCCGGTGGACGCGCGCGACGCCGCCCTTCAGCACGACGAAGCGGCTGCCCGACAACTTGGCGCCGGTCTCGAAATCCATGCCGGGGCGGACGCCCGCAATCTCGAAATGCTCTTTTGGCGGAAAGTCAAGTGCACGTGGGTTGCCCCAACGGCGCAGTTCGACGTTGTCGTCCTCGTCAGCGCCGTCGGGAACGCGGTCCAGCGGCAGGTTCGGGATGCCCAGCAGCAGATCGCGCAGCCGCGCATCCAGATCCGCGGCCTCGGCCTGCATGACGGCGATGTCGGACTTGGTCTGGGCGACCAGGGCGCGAAGACGCTCGAACTCGGCCTCGTCGCCGCGGGCCTTGGCAGCGCCGACCTCCTTGCTGGCCTTGTTCTGTTCGGCCTGTGCGGTTTCGGCCGCGCTGATGCGGGCGCGACGGTCACCGTCCAGCGACAGGATCTGAGAGGTCAGGCCGTGCAGGCCGCGGCGGTTCAGCGCCTGTTCGAACGCTTCGGGATTGTCACGGATCGCACGGATGTCATGCATGGCGGCACCTTCGCAAATTGCATCGCTGCCTGCCTAGCGCAACGCCGCGTCCGACAAAAGCCCGGGTGTGCGCGCCGATGATGCCGTCAGGGCGCCGCGCCCGGATCGATGCCCGCGCGCTGCATCATCTCCTGCAGCACGGGGTAGAAATAGCGCTGGCCGACATAGCCTTCGACCCGGCCGACCTCGACCCCGCGGTCCAACAGGATGAAGCTGGGGGTGATGCGGGGGCGGCGGTCCAGCGCCAGGCCGTCGGGGAAGGGGCCGTCCACGTCCACCTCGAACAGCGGTGCGGTGCGCCCGGCAGCCGAGGTTGCGAAGCCCGGTCCGATCTCGGTCTTCCAGGCGCGGCAGAAGTGGCAGTAGGGCGACTGCACCATCATCAGCTGCACGGGTTGCGTCGACCAGTCCTGCTGCGCCCACGCAGGCCCGGCGACGGCCAGGACGCACAGGGCGAAAGCGACGGATCTGCGGGAAAACCTGGCCATGGCCCGTCCTTGATTGACCCCGACAGACTAGCCCTGCCGGGCGGCGCGCACAAGGTGCGGGCCGGCGGGGCGGGGATTGTCGCAGGGCGCCATCTGGTCCAATCTGCAGCCCGGTCTGGGCGGAGTGATCGATGGACGAACTTCTCGAACCTTTGACGCAGGGCGATCGCCGCGCGCTGTCGCGTGCCATCACGCTGGTCGAATCGACCCGGCCCGACCACCGCGACCGGGCGCAGGCGCTGATCGGGGCGCTGCCCGACCGGCAGGCCCTGCGGATCGGGCTGTCCGGCACGCCCGGCGTCGGCAAGTCGACCTTCATCGAGGCTTTCGGCACCCGCCTGACGGAACAGGGCCTGAGGGTCGCGGTCCTGGCGGTCGATCCCTCATCGGCCCGGTCCGGGGGGTCGATCCTGGGGGACAAGACGCGGATGGAGCTGTTGTCCCGCAATCCCAGCGCATTCATCCGGCCCACCCCCTCCAGCGCCCAACTGGGCGGGGTGGCACGTCGCACGCGCGAAGCGATCCGCTTGTGCGAGGCCGCGGGCCATGACGTCATCCTGATCGAGACGGTCGGCGTCGGCCAGTCCGAGACGCTGGTTGGCGACATGACCGACCTCTTCGTGCTGCTGCTGGCCCCGGCAGGCGGGGATGAACTGCAGGGCGTCAAGCGCGGCATCATGGAGATGGCCGACCTGATCCTGGTCAACAAGGCCGATGGCGAGCTGATGTCGGCGGCCCGCCGCACGGTCGCCGATTATGCCGGCGCCCTGCGCCTGCTGCGCAAGCGCCCGCAGGACCCCGAGGGGTTTCCACAGGCGCTGCCGGTCTCCGCCGCGACCGGGGCGGGGCTGGACGAGGCCTGGGACCGGATGCGCCAGCTGGTCGATTGGCGACGCGACCACGGCCATTTCGACCGCATCCGCGCCCAGCAGGCCCGGCACTGGTTCCTGGCCGAACTTCGAGCAGGTCTTCTAGCGCAACTGGACGCCCCGGACGCGCGGGCCCGCATCGACGATCTGGGGCAGGCGGTCGCCGCGGGTGACATCGCGCCGGGCATCGCCGCACAGCAGGTGCTGGACTGGCTGGGCGCACGGGAATAGCTGCCCGATTTCGCGCCCCAGGGCATGCGCGAATCGCGTATGAAAGGCCGGAGAGGGGGACATCCGATGCGGGACCTGATGGATCATGACCGGCTTTATGCCGCGCTGGTGGCGCGCGATGCCGCCTATGAGGGTGTGGCGCTGGTGGGCGTCACCTCGACCGGGATCTTCTGCCGGCTGACCTGTCCGGCGCGCAAGCCACGGCCCGAGAACTGCCGCTGGTTCGAAAACACGGCCGCGGCGCGGACGGCCGGTTTCCGGCCCTGTCTGCGTTGCAAGCCGGATGGCCCCCAGGCCGAGGCGCATCCTGTAATCACCGGCCTGACCGCCGCTCTTGCCGCACGTCCCGACCATCGCTGGTCCGAAGCCGACCTGATCGACCTGGGCCACGATCCCTCCACCGTCCGGCGGCTGTTCAGGCAGCATTTCGGGCAGAGTTTCCTGCAGATGGCCCGCGCCGCGCGGCTGCGGCAGGGACTGCAAACGCTGCACAAGGGGGGCAGGATGATCGACGCGCAACTGCAGGCGGGATTCGAATCAGCATCGGGCTTCCGAGAGGCCTTTCGGACCCTCTTCGGCCACGCCCCCCACCAGATGCAGGGCGATCTGCGCGCCGATTGGATCGACACGCCGCTTGGCGGGATGATCGTCATCGCCGATGACCAAGCCCTGCACCTGCTGGAATTCGTCGACCGCAAGGCCCTGCCGCAGGGGTTGCGGCGGCTGTCGGCGCTGGTCGGGGGGCGCATCGGGCTGGGCCGGACCGGCGTGACCGACCAGATCGAACGGGCGCTTGGGCGGTTCTTCGCAGGCGAGGATGGACGGCTGGACATGCCGCTCCGCCTTCTGGGGACGCCGTTCCAGGTGCGTGTCTGGCAGGCGTTGCGGGACATCCCGGCGGGCGAGACGCGCAGCTACTCCCAGCTCGCCGCCGCCATCGGCCAGCCAAGCGCGGTGCGGGCGGTGGCCGCCGCCAATGGCGCCAACCGTCTGGCGCTGGTCGTGCCGTGCCACCGCGTGATCGGCAGCGACGGCAGCATGACGGGCTATGCCGGGGGGCTGTGGCGCAAGGAACGGCTGATCGCGCTCGAGGCCGGCTATCGCGCGGCAGGTAATTGCCCGGCAAGGCTTGACGCAGGGCCGCGATCGCTGTAAGCACCCGCGAACGGAATTCCGGGCGCTGCCTCGCGGCGCCCTTTCACATTGGGACGGACCCACCGCCGGGAACGCCCGCATAGCTGAGACGAAGGAACACAACCATGTCGCGCGTCTGCGAACTGACCGGCAAAGGCCCGATGACCGGTAACAATGTCAGCCATGCCAACAACAAGACCCGTCGCCGGTTCCTGCCGAACCTGAACGAGGTCACGCTGTTGTCCGAAAAGCTGGGCCGCGGCTATTCGCTGCGGATCTCGGCCGCCGCCCTGCGCTCGGTCGATCACCGTGGCGGTCTGGACGCCTTCCTGTCCAAGGCCAAGGACACCGACCTGTCCGACCGCGCCCTGAAGATCAAGCGCGAGCTGTCGAAAGCCGAAGGCGAAGCCGCCCCGGCCTGAACGGTTCCTGACAGCCGTCCGCGCAGCCCCGTCGATCAGGCGGGGCTTTCGCATGACTGCGTCCGATTGCCCGCTGACCCGCCTGCCGGCGTCCGCTAAGGTTCCGCCATGTTCCGCCCTGTGCCCCTTGTCCTGATCCTTGTCGTGATGCTGACCAGCGTCGGCCTGGGGGCCGCGCGGGGGACCGTGCGCCAGGGGAACGAGGTCGTCCTGTGCACCGGGCACGGCGTCGTGGTGACGGTGCTTCCGGACGATCAGGGCCGCACCGCCCATCTCTGCCCCGACATGGCGTTGGCGATGCTGGCCGCGATCGGCGCGCCGGACGTCGCTCTGCCGCAGCGCGTCCTGGTCGCCCGTGCGGCCCCGCTGATGCGCCGGTCCCATGTCGGCGGCGTTCAGCGCATCACGATCCGGGTGCGCGATCCTCCGGCGGTCCTCGTCGCCTGAGAATCACATTTCGGAACACGAGGACCACCATGAAGACCTTGACCCTTGCCGCCGTCGCGGCCCTGCTGCCCATGGCTGCGCTGGCCCATGACGGCATGCACATCAACGACGCCTATGTCCGCAGCACCAACCCGAAGACCGGCGCGGTCTTCCTGACGCTGGAAAACCACCGCCAGGTCGCCTGCACGCTGCAATCCGTAACCTCGGACGCGGCCGAGCGGGCCGAGCTGCACACCCACGCCGAAGAGGATGGCGTGATGCGGATGGGCCCGATCGAGGGTGGTATCACCGTCGACGCGGGCGAGGCGCATCAGCTGGCGCGGGGCGGCGACCACGTCATGCTGCTGGGCCTGACCCGGCCGCTGGCCGATGGCGACAGCATCGAGCTGAGCTTTGACTTCGGCGATTGCGGCACCGAAACCGCCACGGCCACCGTCGACAACCAGCGTGAGGATACCGGGGCGACGGGCCACGGCGACCACTCCGGTCACTGATCCGGGATCAGGCCGCGCGGCGAACCAGCTGTGCGGCCAAGGGTCCCAGATGATCGACCATCAGCTGCACCCCCTTGGCCGAGGGGTGCACACCGTCCAGAAGCAGCCCCGCCTGCTGATCCCTCGGCATCGCCACAAGCGGTGCATAGAGGTTCGGCAGCACCAGCGCGTCATGCCGAAGGGCCAGCCGCGGCCAGATCGCGGCCCAGGCGGCGCGGCTTTCTGGATCGCGGCCGGGATCCTCGACCCCGACCAGCAGCAGCGGCCGTCCGCCCTGACCTGCGGCGGTCAGGATCGCATCGAGGTTCTCCTCGGCCTGTTCCGGCGGCCAATCCTGCAGCATGTCGTTGCCGCCAAGCTCGACCATGACGGCATCGGGGTGATGCTGCCGCAGCGCGGGGCCAATCCGCTTTCGCCCGTCTTCGGTGGTGTCGCCCGACGCCCCGGCATCGATCAGCCGCGCCGGATGGCCGTGGGCCTCCAGCCAGTCCGACAGCTGCGGCACCAGCCCCTGGCCCTGTGGCAGGCCATAGCCCGCCGTCACACTGTCGCCGAAGCACAGGACGCGCGGCGGCGTCTGCGCGACGGCGCAGGCGGGCAGTGTCATGGTCAGGGCGGCGGCGGCCAGCAGCTGGCGGCGGTTCATCGTCATGCGGCACCTCTCAATCTGAGGGCATTGCCTACCACGAAGACCGAGGACAGCGCCATCGCCGCCGCCCCCAGCATCGGCGAGAGTTGCGGGCCGCCGAAGGGCACCAGCACACCCATCGCCACGGGAATCAGCGCGGCGTTATAGGCGAAGGCCCAGAACAGGTTCTGCCGGATGTTGCGCATCACCGCGCGCGACAACCTGATGGCGCGGACCACGCCCCGCGGATCCCCGGACATCAGCACCGCATCGGCCGATTCGATGGCGATGTCGGTGCCTGTGCCGATGGCGACGCCGGTATCGGCCGCAGCCAGCGCGGGCGCGTCGTTGATGCCGTCGCCGACAAAGACGCTGCCTTGGCCCATGCCCCTGATCGTCGTCAGCTTGTCTTCTGGCGTCAGCCCGGCTTCGATTCGATCGATGCCGATACGTGCGCCCACGGCCTTGGCAGTCGCCGGCAGGTCGCCCGAAAGCATTGCCGTCTTCAGCCCCAGCTGATGCAGGTCGGCAACGGTGGAAGCGGCCTCGGGACGTTCGGGATCGGCCAAGGCAAAGGTCGCCACATGGCGCCCGTCAACGGCCAGATGCACCGGCGTCGCACCCTGAGCGGCGGCGGCCTCGGCCTTTGCCATCAGCTCCGGGGCCGGGACAACGCCCGCGGCCTTCAGCGCGGCGCCGTTACCGATCAGCAGGGCGTGCCCCTCGACCGTCGCGGTCAGGCCGCGGCCGGCTGTGGCGGTGACCGATTGCGCGGCGGGCAGGTCCAGATCCTCGGCCTCGGCCAGGATGGCGGCGGCCAGCGGATGTTCGGACCGGGCCTCGGCCGCGGCGGTCAGTCGCAGGGCCTGCCGGGGATCGATGCCGTCGGTCCAGGTCCCGGTGACCCGAGGACGGCCCAAGGTCAGCGTGCCGGTCTTGTCGAAGGCCACGACCCGCGCCTCGGCCAGCTTTTGCAGCGCGTCGCCGCGGCGGAAGAGGACGCCCAACTGCGCGCCGCGTCCACTGCCCACCATGATCGAGACCGGCACTGCCAGCCCCATCGCGCAGGGGCAGGCGATGATCAGCACCGACACCGCCGCCACGACCGCATGCGCCAGCCCCGGCCCCCAGATCAGCCACAGCACGAAGGTCAGCGCCGCCAGCGCCATCACGGTCGGCACGAAGACCAGCGTCACCCGGTCGACCAGTGCCTGGACCGGCAATCGCGCCGCCTGCGCCTGTTCAACCAGCGCCACGATCCGCGACAGGACGGTGTCGGTGCCGGTCGCGGTGACGCGATAGGTCAGGGCCGAATTGCCGTTGACCGTGCCCCCTGTCACCTTGTCGCCCGGCATCTTGGATGCCGGCACCGGCTCTCCGGTCAGCATCGATTCGTCCACGGGGCCCGAGCCTTCCGTCACCACCCCGTCCAGCGCAACGCGTTCGCCCGGCGCCAGCAGCAGCAGGTCGCCCGCCCGCAGGTCCGCGACGGGCAGCTTGACGGGCCGGCCGTCCCTGAGGGCGGTGGCCGTGTCGGGGGCCAGCGCGATCAGCGCGCGGATCGCGGCACCGGCCTGGCCCTTGGCGCGCGCCTCCAGCCAGCGGCCCATCAGGATCAGCGTGACGATGACCGCCGCCGCCTCGAACCAGACCTGTCGGGACGCTTCCGGCACCACGCCCGGCGCCAGCGTCACCACGACGGAGAACAGGAAGGCGGTCCCCGACCCGAGCGCCACGAGGCTGTTCATCTCGGGCGCCCCGCGCCGCAGCGCAGGCAGACCTGCCGCGAAGAAGCGCCGCCCCGGCCCGGCAAGGACGGCAAGCGACAGGACCATCTGCACCACCCACAGCGCGCGCGTCGGGATAACACCGTGCAGCCAGTGGTGGAATCCCGGCACGACATGGCCACCCATCTCGACCACGAAGATCGGCAGGGTCAGCGCCAGCGCGATCAGGAAGTCGCGCCGCAGGGCAGGGGCTTCGTCGGGCGGCGGGGCCGCGGGCCTGTCGGGCGCGGCGACCCGGGCGGGATAGCCCATCTCGGTCACCAGACGCGCCAGCGTGTCGGGCAAGAGGCCAGGCGCGTGCATCACCTGCGCCTGATGCGTCGCCAGGTTCACCTGCGCCTCGGCCACGTCGGGCCTGGCGGACAGCGCGCGGCTGATGCGCCCCGAACACGAGGCGCAGCTCATCCCTTCGATGGACAGGCGGGTGGTCGTCAGGTCTGCGGGATAGCCCGCCTGCGCCAGCGCCTCCTGCACCTGCGGCAGGGTGGCGCCGTCAAGGCGAATATGGGCGCGCTTGGTGACAGGGTTCACGTTCAGCTCGCTGACCCCCGGCAGGGCGGTCAGGGCGCGCGTGACGCGGCCCGCGCAGGATGCGCAGCTGATGCCCGGAATGGGCAGGTCAAGTTCGGTAACAGATGTCATGTCCAAATTCCCTGATGTCGTGGATCGGTGCCGTGACGATCAGGGAAGGCGGCGCCTGCGGCCGGGTTGGCGCGCGATCGGCCTGGTGGCTGCGCGGGAAGGCATCGACGGCCAGGGGCCGCGGTCGGGGCGCGGGCCGGGACAGGCCAAGCCTGGCCGAGATGTGGCAGCGGCAGGCGCGGTCGCCCCGGCCCCGGCACAGGTGGGCCGGACGGACGGTCGCCTTGCGGCGGGCGGATTGCGGACGGCTACAGCACATGATCCACAGATGTGGCGCCGGCAGGGGCGGGTCAAGCCCCCGTACGCCGACGTGAGTTGCGGGCGACCGGTCTTTTCCTGTATCCATGGCCCGAATGACCCGACGAGGAAAAAGCATGAACCGCCGTCAGATGATCTCGCTGGCCCTGCCGATGGCCGTGGCCCTGGCCGCCGCGCCTTCGCTGGTGATGGGCCAGGCCGCGCCCGCCGCCCCCGTCGCGGCCGATCCCTATGTCCCGACCGAGGTCGCCATCCGCGACGACTTCGAAGTCGGCAGCATCGTCGTCGTCAGCCGCGACTTCTTCCTCTATCACGTCGTCGCGCCGGGCCGGGCCATCCGCTATGGCGTGGCCGTCGGCAAGGACGAACTGGTCTGGAAGGGCAAGGCCACCATCGGCCGTAAGGTCGAATGGCCCAGCTGGCGCCCGACCCAGGACATGATCGAGCGCAACCCGGACGCCTATCAGAAATATGCCGACGGCATGCCGGGCGGCCCGAAGAACCCCCTGGGGGCGCGGGCACTCTATCTCTATAACGCCCAGGGGCAGGATACCGCGATCCGCATCCACGGCACGACCGATCCCGGATCAATCGGGCGGGCGGTGTCGAACGGCTGCCTTCGGATGCGCAACGAGGCCGTGATCAGCCTGTTCGACCAGGTTCCGGTCGGCACGCCCGTCTACGTCTTCTGATCTTGACCCTGCGCCTGACACGCGTCGCCGATCCCGCGCTGTCGGGCTTCGACCAGATCATCGATGCGCGGTCGCCGGCGGAATTCGCCGAGGATCACCTGCCCGGCGCGATCAACCTGCCCGTCCTGAGCGACGAGGAAAGGGCCCGGGTCGGCACGATCTACAAGCAGGTGTCGCCCTTCGATGCCCGCAAGATCGGCGGCGCGCTGGTCATCTCGGCCATCGCCCGCCATATCTCGGGACCGCTGTCCGCGCATGACGGGGCGTGGCAGCCGCTGGTCTATTGCTGGCGCGGCGGCCAGCGGTCTGGCGCCTTCACCACGCTGCTGAGAGAGGTGGGCTGGCGGGCAGATCGTCTTGAAGGTGGCTACAAGGCGTGGCGCCGGCTGGTGGTCGACCTTGTCCAGAACGGGCCGATCCCGTCGCCGGTGATTGTCCTGGACGGCAACACCGGCAGCGCCAAGACCGAAATCCTGCTGCGTCTGGCCGATCGCGGGCACCAGGTCATCGACCTCGAAGGGCTGGCGAACCATCGCGGCAGCATCTTCGGCGGCATGCCCGGCGGCCAGCCCAGCCAGAAGATGTTCGAGAGCCGCCTTGCCCTGGCCCTGGAGGCGCTGGACCCCGCCCGTCCGGTCCTGGTCGAGGCCGAGAGCAGCCGCATCGGCAACCTGAACGTCCCCAAAGCGATGTGGCAGGCGATCTGCGCCGCCCCCCGCATCCGGCTTGAGGTTCCGGTCGAGGCGCGGGCGGTCTTCACCGCCGACCGCTATGCCGAGGTCCTGGGCGACGGCACCCGCATGACGCCGATCCTGGCGCAGTTGACCGCGCTGCACCCGGCCGAGCGCATCGCCATGTGGCGGCAGATGCTGGCGATCGGCGATCTCTATGGCATTTCCGAAAGCCTGCTGCGGGACCATTACGACCCGCGCTACCAGCGACACCGCGCCCGCCATGACGACGGGCAGGGTCGGACGGTCGCCGTCGAGGGTCTGGAAGACCTCGACGCCGCAGCCTCGAAGGTCGAGGCCGCTCTGGCGATGACGCAGACGCGCGTCGACTGCTGATGAACGCTGGTCTGAAGTTCTTTGCAGGAACGCCGATCGGAATGTCGTCCCGCAGCCGTCACTGAATGCGGGCAGGGGCCTTCAGGTGCCACTCAGCTTCTTCTGTGTAGCGCCGAAGCCTGCTGGCACATGGCGGACCGACTGCGCATCCCATGTCCCATAGAATAAGCTGCCTCGCTACGGGGGGTGTGAGTCTCGTGGTCGCTGCTCCATCAGTAGCCAGATGCTGCGCTGCCGGTGGTGAAGTGGGGCAGGGATGATCTCTGGCGGTTCAGAGACTGAAGCTCGCCTTTGAAATCATGCCGGACCCGTTGCTTGGCCGTATCGTCGGCTGGGCCTCTATGTCGAACGTCAACGCCCTCCTGTACGAACAAGGCTTGTTCGATTCGTGCCAAGGCCCTGTTCGCCTTTGGTGTGAAATTTTCGATACCTCGGCTGCCCCACTGGCAGTGTGGTCAGCGTCGAAAACCAGCGGAATGCATCCGGCATCGGGTGCCGAGACGAGCCATCGACGCCGGCTGACGTGCCGATCAGCCGCGCAGGAAACGGCGCAGCAGCGCCTCCAGCTTGGCGGCGCCGAGGGGGGCCATCGCCTTGGTGTGGTCGTGGCTGATCGCCTCGTCAGACAGCCCCGCGCCCATGTTGGTGATGACCGAGATGGCGGCGCAGCGCAGGCCCAGGAAGCGTGACAGGATGATCTCGGGAACGGTGGACATGCCCACGGCATCGGCACCGAGGGTGCGGGCGGCGCGGATTTCTGCAGGGGTTTCGAAGCTGGGGCCCGAAAACCAGCAATAGACGCCTTCGGCCAGTTCGACGCCCTCGGCCTCGGCGGCGGCGCGCAGGGCTGACCGCATGCCGGCATCATGCGCGTCGGTCATCGGCACGAAACGGGCGTCCGTCGCCTCTCCGATCAGGGGGTTTGTTCCGGCGAAGGCGATATGATCGCTCAGCAGCATCAGCGCGCCCGGCGGAATGTCGGGGCGCAGCGACCCTGCGGCGTTGGTCAGGATCAACTGCCTGCAGCCAAGTGCCGCCAGCACCTCCAGCGGCAGACGCATCGCATCAGCCCGCCCTGATTCGTAGTAATGCGACCGGCCCCCGAAGACGGCGACCCGCGCCCCTTCCAACTGGCCGATCACCAGCTGCGGCACATGGCCCGAGACACCCGCATGGGGAAAGCCCGGTAGATCGGAATAGGATATGGCCACGCCCTCGACCTTGGCGGCCAGGTGGCCCAGTCCCGACCCCAGGATCAGACCGATATCGGGCGCGTCCGGACCCGCGCGGTCGCGGATCAGGTCGGCAAGCTCAGCGCTCCTTGACATAAGGCTCTCCTCCGGCGCGGGGCGGGACCGCGCGGCCGACGAAGCCCGCCAGGATCACCACCGTCAGGATATAGGGCAGCGCGTTCATGAACATCGACGGGACGGTGACGAAGCCCAGGTCCAGGTTCGGATAGAGGTTCGCGATCGCCTCGAGAAGACCGAAGAGGAAGGTCGCGAAAAGCGCCTGCCACGGCCGCCACTTGGCGAAGATCAGCGCCGCCAGGGCGATGAAGCCGCGCCCGGCCGTCATTTCCTTGACGAAGCCTGCCGACAGGGCGGTGGCCAGATAGGCGCCGGCGATGCCGGTCAGCACGCCGCAGATCGCGACCGCGGCATAGCGCAGCCGCGTCACGGACACGCCCGCGGTGTCGACCGAGGCGGGGTTTTCCCCGACCGCCCGCAGCCGAAGGCCAAAGCGGGTGCGGAACAGCACCCACCAGGTCAGTGGCACCAGCGCGAAAGCGACATAGACCAGGATCGTGTGCCCCGAGATCAGCCCGGAATAGATCGGCCCCAGCACCGGCACGTCGCTGACCGCATCGGCAAAGGGCAGGGTGATCGGGTTGAACCGCCCAGCCCCGGTCAGCGACGGCGTCCGGCCCCCCAGTCCGAAGGCGTTCTGGCCGACCAGCACCGTCAGGCCCGAAGCGAGAAAGTTGATCGCCACGCCAGAGATCAGCTGGTTGCCCTTGAACGTGATCGAGGCCAGCCCGTGGATCAGTGACAGGACCAGCGCCCCCGCGATGCCCGCCGCCAGCCCCAGCCAGGCGCTGCCCGTCAGGAACGCGACCGAGGCCGAGGTGAAGGCCGCCATCAGCATCTTGCCTTCAAGCCCGATGTCGAAGACGCCGGCCCGTTCGGAGTAAAGCCCCGCAAGGCAGGCCAGCAGCAGTGGCGTCATCAGGCGCAGGGCGCTGCCGATACCCTGCTGCGCGGCAGGCCCGTCCGCCAGCGCCCAGAGGATGCAGATCGCCAGGACGATGATCGCGATGAAGGAATCCTTGAGGTTCATCTTATGCGCCCCCGGTGCGGCGGCGGGACAGGAACAGGCGCTCCAGCGGCATGCGGACCATGTTGTCCAGTGCGCCCGTGAACAGGATCACCAGCGCCTGGATCACCACGATCAGCTCTCGTGGGATGGTGGTCCACAGGGCCAGCTCGCCGCCGCCCTGATAGAGGAACCCGAACAGCAGCGCCGCCAGCAGGATCCCGAAGGGGTGGTTGCGGCCCATCAGCGCCACGGCGATGCCGATGAAGCCCGCCCCCTCGACCGCGTTCAGGACCAGCCGCTCGGATTCGCCCATGACGTTGTTGATCGCCATCAGCCCCGCCAGCCCGCCCGAGATCAGCATGGCGATCACGGTGATGCGGACCGGGTTGATGCCGGCATAGACGGCGCCGGGCTCGGACTTGCCCAAGGCGCGGATCTCGAACCCCAGCCGGGTGCGCCAGATCAGCACCCAGACCAGCACACAGGCGGCCAAGGCCATGAAGAAGGTGATGTTCGCGGGGGTATTGCGTCCCCATTCGATGCCGACAGCGGCAAAGAGGTCGGTCAGCGCCGGCAGGTTGGTCTGTTCCGGGAACCGGGCCGAGGCCGGGTCCATGCTGCCCACCGGGCGCAGGATGTTGACCAGCACGTAATTCAGAAGTGCTGCAGCGATGAAGTTGAACATGATCGTCGTGATGACGATGTGGCTGCCGCGCTTGGCCTGCAGGATCGCCGGGATGAAGGCCCAAGCCGCGCCGAAGATCGCCGCGCCGACCATGGCCACCGGCAGTGCCAGCGCCCAGTGCGGCAGCGGGATGTTCAGAAGCACCAGCGCGACGCCCAGGCCCCCCATCGCGGCCTGCCCCTCGCCGCCGATGTTGAACAGGCTGGCGTGATAGGCGACGGCCACCGCCAGCCCGGTGAAGATGAAGTTCGTCGCGTAATAGAGCGTGAAGCCCCAGCCATAGGAGGACCCCAGGGCCCCCTCGACCATGGTGGTCAGCGCAACCCACGGGCTTTCGCCGATGGCCAGGATCACCAGCGCGGAGATGCCCATCGCCAGCACAAGGGAGATCAGCGGCGTCAGGATCACGTCCGCCCACTTCGGCATCTTGTCCATCAGGCGCGCTCCTCGGGGTGCTGGTCTTCGGGCGGGATGCCGGCGGTGGCGGGGGCATCCGTGTCGGTGACGCCAGCCATCAGCAGGCCCAGTTCGCCCGTCGTGGTCTGGTCCGGAAGGCGTTCGCCCATGATGCGACCATCGAACATGACGGCCACGCGGTCCGACAGGGACAGGATCTCGTCCAGTTCGACCGAAACCAGCAGGATCGCCTTGCCGGCGTCACGCAGCTCGACGATGCGCTTGTGGATGAACTCGATCGCGCCGATGTCGACGCCGCGGGTCGGCTGGCCGATCAGCAGCAGGTCCGGGTTGCGTTCGATCTCCCGGGCGACGACGATCTTCTGCTGGTTGCCGCCCGAGAAATTGCGCGCCGCCAGGTTCGGGTCGCGCGGGCGGACATCGAACCGCTCCATCTTCTCGGTGGCGTCGGCGCGGATGGCGGCGTTGTCCATCAGCCAGCCCTTGTTGAACTCGGGCGCGTCCTGCCAGCCGAAGGCGACGTTTTCCCAGGCGGCGAAATCCATGATCAGCCCTTCCACCTGCCGATCCTCGGGGATGTGGCCGATGCCGTCGCGGCGACGCTGGCCGGCGTTGCAGCTGCTGCCCGACAGGGGCAGGGGCCGACCGTTCATCCGAACCTCGCCGTCGACCCTGGCGCCCTTGGGGGGATAACCGCCTAGGATCTCCAGCAATTGGGTCTGGCCATTGCCGCTGACGCCGGCAAGACCCAGGATCTCTCCGGCGCGGATGTCGAAGCTGACGCCGCGCAGACGCTCCACCCCCTCGTCGTCGACCATCCGCAGGTCGCGCACCTCAAGCACCGGGGCCCGGGGCCGCGCCGGCTGCTTGTCGACGTTCAGCAGGACCTTGCGACCGACCATCAGCTCGGCCAGCTCCTCGGGGCTGGTCTCGCGCGTCTTGACGGATGCCACCATCTCGCCGCGGCGCATGACGCTGACGTTGTCGGTGATCTCCATGATCTCGCGCAATTTGTGGGTGATCAGGATGATCGTCTTCCCCTCGTCGCGCAGGCCCTCCAGGATGCGGAACAGGTGGTCCGCCTCGGCCGGGGTCAGCACGCCCGTGGGTTCATCAAGAATCAGAATTTCGGCCTGGCGATAGAGCGCCTTCAGGATCTCGACCCGCTGCTGGTGGCCGACCGAGAGCGATTCGATCGTCGCGTCGGGGTCCACGTTCAGCTGGTATTCGGCGGCCAGCTGCTTCAGCACGCCGCGCGCCTTCGACAGCGACGGGCGCAGCATCGCCCCCTCTTCGGCGCCCAGGATGATGTTTTCCAGCACCGTGAAATTCTGGACCAGCTTGAAGTGCTGAAAGACCATGCCGATGCCCGCGCGGATCGCGGTCTGGCTGTCGGCGATGGTGATCGGGCGGCCGTCCACCAGGATCTCTCCGGCGTCGGGCTTGTAGAAGCCGTAGAGGATCGACATCAGCGTGGACTTGCCAGCGCCGTTTTCGCCGATGATGCCGTGGATCGTGCCCTTGGGCACGCGCAGGTCGATATTGCGGTTCGCCTGCACCGGCCCGAAGGCCTTCGAGATGCCGCGCAGCTCGATGGCAGCGGGGGCGGCCGCGTCCGACCGCCCCCCCATGTTGTCCCGTCCAGCGGCCATCAGGTGGCCGGGCAGGTGTTGTCGGTCATGTAGTCATGCACCTCGACCTCGCCCGAGGTGATGGCGGCCTTCGCTTCGTCCACGGCGGCCTGCATCTCGGGCGTGACCAGTTCCTGGTTGTTCTCGTCGATGGCGACGTCGACGCCGCCGGCCTGAAGGTCCATGACCTTGATGCCGGGCTCAAGGTCGGTACCGGCCATGAAGGCATCATAGACGGCGTTGTCCACCTGCTTGACCATCGAGGTCAGCACCTGGCCCGGATGCAGCATGTTCTGGTTGCTGTCCACGCCGATCGACAGGATGCCCTCATCGGCCGCCGCCTGCAGCACGCCGATGCCGGTGCCGCCCGCCGCCGCATAGATCACGTCGGCGCCCTGAGAGATCTGCGCGCGGGCCAGTTCGCCGCCCTTCACGGGGTCGTTCCATGCGGCGGGCGTGGTGCCGGTATAGTTGATCAGCACCTGGCCTTCGGGCTTCACGGACTTGAAGCCCTGCGCGAAGCCGCATTCGAACTTGTGGATCAGCGGGATGTCCATGCCGCCGATGAAGCCCACGGTCTCGGATTCAGACGCCATCGCGGCCATCACGCCCGCCAGATAGCTGCCCTGCTCCTCGGTGAAGACGACCGACTGCACGTTCGGCGCCTCGACTACCATGTCGATGATGGCAAACTTGGTGTCGGGATAGTCGCCGGCCACCTGGTTCAGCACGTCGCCGAAGGCAAAGCCGGTCATGACGATCGGGTTCGACCCGGATTCGGCCAGCCGCCGCAGGGCCTGCTCACGCTGCGCTTCCGACTGCATCTCCAGTTCGCGATAGCTGCCGCCCGTCTCCTCGACCCAACGCTGCGCGCCCATGTAGGCCGCCTCGTTGAATGACTTGTCGAACTTGCCGCCAAGGTCGAAGATCAGAGCCGGATCGGCCAGCGCCGCACCGGCCGAGAGGGCGGTCATCGCCGCACCGGACAGAAGCGATTTCATCAGCGTCATCAGGGAACCTCATCCTGTTCTGGCGGTCGATTCAGGCGACGCGCCTTCAGCGCGATTAGGGCGCATCGGTCAGGGACGGTCAACCGCCTTCTTGGCCGGCACGCAGCGTCAGTCGCATCACGATGGCGTCTGAGCCGACACCGTAATAGCCCCGCCTGAGGCCAGCTTGCAGCCATCCCGCGCGATCGTAAAGCCGCCGCGCCGGCAGGTTGTCGGCAGCCACCTCCAGGAAGGCCTCGTCGGCTCTGCGTACCGCGGCCTCTGCGGCAAAGTCCCTGACCAGCCGCAGTCCCAACCCCGCGCGTCGCGCCCCCGGTGCGACCGCCAGCGTCAGCAACTCGGCTTCGCAGGCGAGGGCGCGTCCCAGCAGGAAGCCGTCCCCGTCCGACAGCAGGAAGACACCGGGCGAGGCGAGAAGGCCCGCGAACTCCTCCGCCGACCAGGGGCGGGGCCGGTCGAAGCAGCATGCGTGCAGCGCGGCCAGCGCCTGCGGGTCGGCCAGGTTCACGGCAGGATAACGGGCGGCGCGTCCCGTGCAGGGGCCGCATCCGCTGGCCGAAGATAGATCGGCGCCGGCCGCGGCCCCGACCGGTCGGCCCGTGACAGCGCAACCCGCGCCACGCCCTCGGCCAAGGCCACGACCGGCGCAGCCGGCGCGGGGCCGGGCGGCAGCGCGCCGGCCGCGGCTTGCCGCGGGCGGCTCCCGCTCTCGGCCTCGTCCGGCGCTGCGAAGTCCTGCCAGACGATCTCGCCCGCCCGGCCGGGGATCACGATCCGGCAGGGCTTGGGCAGCCCGACGGCAAGCGCCTCATGCGTGCCGACGCCCACCGCCGGAATCCCCAGGGCGAGCGACAATCCCCGCGCCGCCGCCACGGCGACGCGGATGCCGGTGAAGTTTCCCGGCCCGGTTCCGACCCCGATCACCGAAAGATCGTGCCAGCACATGCCCGCCTCGGCCAGAAGCTCGGCAACCATCGGCATCAGGCGCTCGGCCTGGCCCTTGGCCATCTCCTCGTGGCGCTGCGCCAGCAGGCGGTCACCCCTCAGCAAAGCGGCCGCGCAATGCGCGGCCGATGTGTCGTTGCCCAGGGTGATCCCGTCAGGCAACGGGGCGAACCTCGATCACCTCGGGGATATAGTGGCGCAGCAGGTTCTCGATCCCCATCTTCAGCGTCAGGGTCGATGACGGGCAGCCCGCGCAGGCGCCCTGCATGTGCAGATAGACGATGCCGCGGTCGAAGCCGTGGAAGGTGATGTCCCCGCCGTCCTGCGCCACCGCCGGGCGGACGCGCGTGTCCAGAAGTTCCTTGATCTGGCCCACGACCTCGGCGTCCGGTCCGTCATGGCTGGCATGGCCCGCGCTGTCGGGTGCCTCGCCCTCGATCGCCGGGGCGCCTGACTGGAAATGTTCCATGATCGCGCCCAGGATCGACGGCTTCAAGTGATCCCAAGGCGCCTCGTCCGCCTTGGTCACGGTCACGAAGTCGCGGCCCAGGAATACGCCCGTCACGCCCTCGACCGCAAAGATCCGGCGGGCCAGTGGCGAGGTCGTACCCGTTTCGGGCGAGGGAAAGTCGGCGGTGCCGCTGCCCAGCACGGTCTCTCCGGGCAAGAACTTCAGCGTGGCGGGGTTCGGGGTCGTCTCGGTCTGGATGAACATGGGCGCGCTCCTTTGATGCCTGATATGGCTATCGCAAGGCACCGGGTCAAGCCGAGGGGGGCTTCAGGTGATCGCTTCCAGCCGATCCTTCGACAGGTCGCCCGGCACCAGCGTGATCGGACAGGGCAGCGCCAGCGGGTCGCGCAGAAGCCGCGTCAGGACCGGGTTCTGACCGCCCTTGTCGGCCGAGAGGCCCAGTACCACGATGCCGATCTCGCCGTCCTCGGCGATCTGCGCCAGAAGCTCCTCGGCCGGGTCGCCCTCTCGGATCACCAGCTGAGGTTCGACGCCGGGGCGCGACCGCATCCACTTGGCGAAGACCTCGTAATGCGCCTCGATCCGTTCGCGCGCCTCGGCGCGCATGACGTCCGCAACGCCGAAGCCGTGCTGGATTTCGTCCGCGGGAATCACCGCCAGGATCACGACGGCGCCTTCGGTCTTGGCCGCCCGCATGGACGCGAAACGGATCGCGTTCAGGCATTCCTTGCTGTCGTCCAGCAGGACCAGAAATTTCCGCATCATGCCCCGTCTTGCCGCCTCGGATCGGCACAGAGTGGCCGAACTGCCATGCCTGCGCAAGGGATTGCGACGAAAACCTCGGGCGGCAGTTCCCTCTCCTCCTGGCTTGTGCTAGCCGCGACAGAAGCCCGTAACCAGTGACCGGATGCCAATGTGACGATCCACCATGACTGGGACAACACCGACGCCGCCCGGCTGGCCACGCTGACCGCGCCCAAGATGGCGTGGTTCATGGGCGAGGCGACGGCCCCCGGCGTGAACCCGATGCCGCTGTCCAAGCGGACCTTCGACGTGGTGCTGGCCCTGCTGCTGTTGATCCCGCTGTCCGTCGTCATGCTGGGCGTCGCCGCCGTGCTTCTGGTCCTGCAGGGACGCCCGATCTTCTATGCCGCGCACCGAATGCGCAGCCCGAACCAGCCTTTCACCCAGTGGAAGTTCCGCACGATGCTGTGCGAGGAGGGCGATTTCGGCGCCACCGGCGCGCACAAGGCCTGGCGGATCACGCCGATGGGCCGCTTCCTGCGCCGGTCGCGCATCGACGAACTGCCGCAGCTCCTCAACATTCTAAATGGCGACATGAGCTTCGTGGGCCCCCGTCCACCCCTGCGCGAATATGTCGAGCGTTTTCCCGCCGTCTATGGCCAGGTCCTGCACAGCCGTCCGGGCGTCACCGGTCTTGCCACGCTGATCTATCACCGGCACGAGGATCGCATCCTGGCGCGCTGCAAGTCGGCGCAGGCGACCGAGGCGGCCTATTACCGCCGCTGCCTGCCCGCCAAGCTGAAGATCGACCTGATCTATCAGCGCCACCGCAACCTGCGGCTGGACCTGTGGATCCTGTGGCACACGGTGAAGATCGTTGTCTCGCGCCGGGACGAACGCCCACGCCGCCGCCGCCGGGGGCAGATGGAACTGCCCGACGAATCGCTGCTGCATCGGGCGCCGCCCCGTCAGGCGAAGGGGTCGCAGGGGTAGCCCACCCCTTCCAGATAGAGGCCCTGCGGCGGGCAGACCGGTCCGCAGGTCGCACGGTCCCGCGCCGCCAGCGCATCGGCCACGCGCGCGGGCGCCCATGACCCCGCGCCGACCCGCTCCAACGTTCCGACGATCGACCGCACCTGATTGTGCAGGAACGACCGGGCCCTCAGGTGGAAGCGGTATTCGCGGCCGTGCGGAATGGCAATTTCCTCGATCCGGATCTCGTCCAGCGACTTGACCGGGCTTTTTGCTTGGCAGATCGAGGAGCGGAACGTCGTGAAGTCGTGATGCCCGACCAGATACGCAGCCCCTTGGCGCATCGCGTCGAGGTCCAGGGGGTTCAGCACCTGCCAGACCTGACTCCTGTCATGCGTCATCGGCGCCCTGCGCGCCACCAGCCTAAACAGATAGCGCCTTTCGATGGCCGTAAAGCGGGCGTGGAAGTCGTCATCGACGCGCGCCGCCTGCAGGATGGCGACAGGAGCGGGCTTCAGGTGCCAGTTCAGCGCCTCGGCCAGCCGGAACGGGTCCCAGTCGCGCACCAGTTCGGCATGGGCGACCTGTCCGGTGGCATGGACGCCCGCATCGGTGCGGCCGGCGGCGGCGATGCGCGCCCCGGCGGCAAAGCCCGGGTCCAGCCGCGCCAGCGCGGCCTCGATGGCCCCCTGCACCGACGGTTGGTCCGCCTGCGCCTGCCAGCCGGCGAAGGGTCCGCCCTGATATTCGACCTTCAGTGCGAAGCGTGGCATCAGTCGCTCGGCGTCTTCTGGCCGGGGAAGGGCATTTTCAACAGATCGTCCAGCGTCTGCGCCTCGTGGCTTTGCAGGGCGGGCCGATCGGCGGGGGCGACACGGGTGGCGGCGCCTGTCAGCCCCTCTCGCGCGAGGCGTTCGCGCAGGACCGACATCTCAATGTCCAGGGCATCACGATCGCCGTCCAAAAGCCGGTCGGACCGCGCGATGAAATCCTTTTCCAGATCGTCCAGAAAGCTTTCATAGGCCTGGCGCGCGGTCATATCGCCAGTGGCCGCATAGAGATCCGCAAAACGGATCGTCGCGTCGCGCGCCCCCATCAGATAGACGCCGAGGTAGCGCCGGGCCGATCCCAGCCCCGCCGGATTGTCGCGGACCCGGTCGAAGAGGTGACGCACCGTCGCCTCGAACATGCTGACACGCGCCTGAAGCCGGCGGTCGCCGGTGCGGGCGATGGCGTTGCGCATCTGGTCCAGATGGCCCTCGGCCTCTTCGATCATCCGCTGCGCACGGTCCTGCTGAAAGCTGTCCACCCCCTCGCGGCTCTTGTCCCGCCAAGGGTCAAGGCCGAAGGACAGCTGGTGCAGCGCAAGCCCTGCGGCGCCGATCAGCCCCGCCCCGACCAAGGCGCCAGGTTCCGCCGCGCCGATGCCGATACCGACTGCGCCCAGGATCCCCCCGAACAGCTTGCGCGGGATCGCCGGCCGCTTGGCGACCCGGCGCGCCTCGAACGCAGCCTGGGCCACCAAACCCTCTCGGGTCATCCACATGCCGCTCGCGACCAGGCCGAAGGCGGCGAGGTCGGTGACCATGCCTGTCGCGCCCTGGAAGAACGCGCCCAGCAGGAACGGTGTGGCGGCGAATGTGATCCACTTCGGCCGCCCCTCGTGGGGGTGGCGCGGCGTCGGCGGCAGGGCGGGACGTGCGGGGGGATCGGACAGGTTGTTGCCCAGCAGGCTGTCCAGGAAAGATCGCGCCATCAGCGTCAGCCCGCCCCAGCCGTCGCGGCATAAAGCGTCAGCAGCATCAGCAGATAGAAGCTCAGCCTGGCTTTGGCATTCGAGGACATGACGAACCTTTCGCAATCTTGCCCCCTATATCGGGTTCTTCCGGCAGATTTCAAACCGCTCGGGGAAACAGCCGGTCCAGTGCTGATGCCAGCGGCCGGTCATCGGCCAGCACCAGCCTGACGGGCAGCGCCATCACCTTGGGCCTGAAGTGCCGCGGCAGGCGGGCCGCATCCTTTTCCGTTGTGACCAGCTGGGCGCGCTGCAGGCGGCTTTCGGTTTCCAGCCGGGTCAGAAGGGCGGTGGTGAAAGGCTGGTGATCCTCCAGTGCCTCGGCCCTGACGACCTCGGCGCCTAGGTCGCGCAGCGTGGCGAAGAACTTCTCGGGGTGGCCGATGCCGGCGAAGGCCAGAACCCGGTGGCCGCGCCAGTCGAAGCCCATCTGCAGCGGCGACAGCTGCCCCCGCAGGTGCGGCGGCGAAGTGTCCGGCATGTCGAAACCTGCCTGCGCCGCCTCGGGTCCGATCGACAGCAGCAGGTCGGCACGGGCCAGCCCCGTGGCGACCGGTTCGCGCAGCGGACCGGCCGGGATGCAGAGCCCGTTGCCGAACCCCTTGGCCGCGTCCACCACGACCAGCGAAAGGTCATGGGCCAGCGCCGGATCCTGGAAGCCGTCGTCAAGGATGATCGCCTGCGCCCCATCGGCGACGGCCGCGCGGGCGCCTGCAAGGCGGTTGTCCGACACCCAGACCCGGCCGAAGGCGGCCATCAGCAACGGCTCATCCCCGGTCAGGGCCGCGTCGTGGCGGCGTTCGTCGACCCTGAGCGGCCCCGTCGCGCTGCCGCCATAGCCGCGGGACACGACATGCGCCGCGACGCCCCGAGCGGCCAGCATCATCTGAAGGTGAATCACCGTGGGTGTCTTGCCGGTCCCCCCGGCGTTCAGATTGCCCACGCAGATCACCGGAACACCGACCTGCGCCCGCGCACCCTGCGCCAGCCGCCGGGCCGTCGCGCTGGCATAGGCGGCGCCCAAGGGTGCCAGCAGCCGCGCCCGGACCGAGGGTGGGCGCAGGAACCAGAAGGCGGGGGCGCGTCTCATGCGGGGACCGTAGCAGCCAGCGCGGCGGTGACACGGTCCGCGATCCGCAGCGCGACATCGGCGCCGCCGGTGCTGACCGTCCAGGCGTTGCTGGCCAGCGTGGCGATCAATTCGGGCTGGGTCAGGTCGGTGACGGCCTGCGCCAGATCCTCGGGCGTTCGCACCTGCCGCAGGGCCTGGGCGCCGGCCAGGTGATGCCATTCGGTCCGGTAGGGGCCGGGTTCGGGACCATGCACGATGGCCGAGCCGAGGGCCGCAGGCTCGAACGGGTGGCGCATCGCGGCCGCCTGGCCCGACAGCGTGCCGCCCATGAAGCTGACCGGGGCCAGCCGATACCACAGCCCCAGTTCAGTCGGGCCGTCGGTGACCAGCACCTGAACCTCGTCGCCAAGGTCGTCATCCTCGGCGCGGCGGGCGACGGACAGGCCCTCGGCCTCGATGTCGCGGGCCAGCGCGTCCGTGCGGGCGGCATCGGCCGGGGCGATGATCAGCAGCGCCCGATGCGATCGGCGCAGGGCGGCCTGATGCGCGGCCAGCACCGCCGCCTCCTCCGACGGGGGCACGCAGGCGGCGAACCAGGCGTGGCGGCCGTTCATCTGCTGGGCCATCGACACACGCTCGGTCTCGGAACAGGACAGTGGCTGGCGGATCTCGGACACGGGGCCGGTCATGGCGATTCGGTCGGCATCGAGGCCCATCTGCCGCGCGATGCGCAGGCTGGCGGCGTCCGGCAGCATGATCGACCCGATCTGCGCCAGAAGCTGGCGGCGCATGCTGGCGCGCAGGTTCCAGCCGCGCTCGGCCTCGGACAGCCGCATCTCGGCCAGGACCATCGGGATGCGGCGGGCGGCGGCGGCCGCGATCAGCGCCGCCGGCAGGGCATCGCCCAGCAGCAGCAGGGCGCCGGGCCTTGCGCGGTCCAGAAGCTGCGCGGCAAGGGCGCTGTCCTGCGCTGGATCGGCGCCAGAGGCGTCAAGCCGGACGAGGCGCAGGTTCGGGCAGGTCCGCGTCAGGCGGCGCAGGATCTGCGGACAGGCCCGCCCGGCATCGCCCGAGACGTGCATCACCAGCGCCGGACCCTGGCCTGCGGGAATGGCGGGCAGGTCGATGGCGTCGTCGCGGCGGCCGCGCAGGTGCAGCCACAGCCCCAGTTGCCCCAGACCCGTGCCCGCCGCGACCATCAGCCGCCGAGTTCCTCGGTCGGGCTGACCTCACGCTCCTCGTCGCGCAGACGGTGCAGGTGGGCGATGAAATAGCGGGTATGGGCGCTGTCCACGGTCCGCTGCGCCTCGGCCTTCCAGGCCTGGAAGGCGCTGGCATAGTCGGGGAAGATGCCGACCATGTGGATCTGCTTGGTGTCGCGGAACTTGGTGCTGGACGGATCGACCAGTTCTCCGCCGAAGACAAGGTGCAGGCGCTGGTTCATGTGACCTCCTGGGGTTCTGGGCGTTAGGGAAAGGTAGCGCGGGGCGCGGGCGGCTTGAAGGGGGCGCGCCTATTCGGCGCCCGACAGTTCCATCATGACGGCCCATTCCTCGGGCGTGACCGGCTGCACCGACAGTCGCGAATTGTTGCCCAGCACCATGTCCTTCAGCCGCGGCTCGGCCTTGACCTCGTCCAGGGTGACGGGGCGGGGCAGCTTGCGGACCGCCCGGACATCGACGCATTCCCACTTCGGGTCGTCCGCCGTGCTGTCGGGATGCGCCTCGGCGATGACCTCGCAGATGCCGACGGCCTCCTTGCCGATGTTGGAGTGGTAGAACAGGCCCAGATCGCCTACCTTCATGGCGCGCATCATGTTGCGCGCCTGATAGTTGCGCACACCGTCCCATTCCTCGCCCTTGTCGCCGCGCGACACCAGGTCGTCCCAGCCGAAGACGTCGGGTTCCGACTTGAAGAGCCAGTAGGCCATCAGCCGATCACCTTCTTCCATTCGACCACCTCGGTCGAGGCGAACAGCCCCGCGGCCTTGTAGGGGTCGGCGTCGGCCCAAGCCTCTGCGGCGGTCAGATCGGCGGCGTCGAGGATCACCAGCGACCCGCGCATCTCGCCCCCCTCGATCAGGGGGCCGGCCATGAAGACGATGCCGCTGTCCCTGATATGCGCCAGGTGCGCGTCGCGGGTGTCCAGGCGGATTTGCAGCGCGCCGGGCTTGTCCCGGCAGATCACGGCGAACAGGGGCATCATTCCTCCTTCAGGGGGCGTCTGAGCAGATGGTCCATGGCCTTTTCCACCGAAACCTCGCCCTCGGCAAGGCGGGCGACCATGGCGGCGATGGGCAGGTCGAGCCCGTCCCGCGCCGCCAGCCGCACCAGGGCCCGCGCCGTCGCCGCGCCCTCGACCGTGGTCGCGGCGTCAAACGGCCGTCCTGCGCCGAGGGCCGCGCCGAAGCGGAAGTTCCGCGACTGGTCCGAGGTGCAGGTCAGCGTCAGATCGCCCAGGCCCGAGAGCCCGGTCAGCGTTTCCGGCCGCGCGCCCAGATGGGCGGCCAGCCGCGTCATCTCGGCAAAGCCGCGGGTGATGATGGCCGCGCGGGCGCTGTCCCCCAGGCCCGCGCCGATCACCGTGCCGGCGGCAATGGCGACGACGTTCTTCAGCGCCCCGCCCAGTTCGGCGCCCTGCACGTCGGTCGTGCGGTAAAGCCGCAGGACCGGCGCCGACAGCCGCTGCTGCAGCGCCTCGGCCGCGTCGGGCTCGGCGCAGGCCAGCGTCAGCGCGGTCGGCAGGCCGCGGGCGATGTCGGCGGCGAAGGAGGGGCCGGTCAGCACCGCTACGGTGGCGCGCGGACAGGCCTGGGCGATCAGGGTCGAGGGGCCGGTCAGGCGCTGCAGGTCGATCCCCTTCGCGGTGCTGACCAGGCACTTGCCGTCCAGCCGTGCCGCATGGTCGTCGAGGAACACCCCCAGCTTCTGTGCAGGCAGCGCCAGAAGGATCGTCCCGGCCTTCAACGCCGCATCCAGGTCGTCGGTGACCGTGATGGCCTTGGGCAGCGCCACGCCCGGTAGGCGCGGGTTTTCGCCCTGCCAGTCGATGCGGCGCCCCCACAGCGTCACCGGACCCTTGGCGGCCAGCGCCACCGCCAGCGCCGTGCCGAAGGCGCCAGCACCCAGGATGGAGATCATGCCTTGGCCCCCTTCTTGCCGCTGCCCAGCATCGGCGCCGCCCGTCGGTCCAGGGGCCAGCGCGGCCGCGCTGCCAGGTCCAGCCCGTCGCTGTGGCCCATGCGGAACCGCTCGATCCCGGCCCATGCGATCATTGCGCCGTTGTCGGTGCAAAGGCGCAGGGGCGGGGCCAGGAAGCGCGCGCCTGCGGTACTGGCGACGGTCTCCAGCTCGGCGCGAATCTGGCGGTTCGCGGCGACGCCGCCGGCCACGGCCAGGACCGGGGCGGGGCTGGCGGCCAGCGCGCGGCGGGCCTTTTCGGCCAGCACCTCGGCCACGGCGGTCTGGAAGGCGGCGCAGAGGTCGCGGCGGTCCTGCGCCCGCAGCCCGCCCTGCGCGGCGATCAGCTGGTCGCGCTGGCGCAGAGCTGCGGTCTTGAGCCCCGAGAACGACATGTCGCATCCGGGCCGGTCCAGCAGCGGGCGGGGCAGCGGCAGGCGGTCGGGGTCGCCTTCGGCGGCCTCGGCTTCGACCGAGGGGCCGCCGGGCTGGGGCAGGGCCAGAAGCTTGGCGATCTTGTCGAAAGCCTCTCCGGGTGCGTCGTCGATGGTGCCGCCAAGGCGAGTGAAGTCGTCCGGGCCGTCGACCCGCAGGAACTGGCAATGGCCGCCGGAGACCAGCAGCATGACATAAGGGAAATCGATTCCGTCAGTCAGCCGCGGCGTCAAAGCGTGGCCGGCAAGGTGGTTCACCCCCACCAGCGGCAGCCCGGTGCCCGCGGCGATCCCCTTCGCGCACATGACGCCCGACAGGACGCCGCCGATCAGCCCCGGCCCTGCCGTGACGGCAATACCCGACAGCGCACGAAGGGACAGCGCGGCCTCGGCCAAGGCCTGTTCCACGGCCAGATCCAGTCGTTCGGCATGGGCGCGGGCGGCAATCTCGGGAACGACGCCACCGAAATCGGCATGAAGGTCGGTCTGGCTGCTGACCACGTTCGACAGGATGCGCCGGTCGCCGGTCACGATCGCCGCCGCGGTGTCGTCGCAGCTGCTCTCGATGCCCAGGAAGATCGTGTCGGTCATACCCTTGCCCCGGCGGAAGGTGGCGCTTACGCCTGTGGGCCTAGCACCCGCGCAAGGATAAGCCAATGCCGGCGGACGACCGCCCCCCGCTTCTTCTGACCCGACCGCAGGCCGATGCCGAACGCTTCGCCGCTTCGATGCCGGGATGGCGGTGCGTGATCTCTCCGATCCTGGCGATCCGGCCGGTGGAGCATGACGCCGCGCGGCTGCGGGACGCGCCGGGGCTGGTCTTCACCTCGGCTCATGCCGTGGCCTCGGCGGGGGCGGGGCGGGGCCGGCCGGCGATCTGCGTCGGCGGGCACACGGCCAGCGTCGCGCGCGGGGCAGGCTTTGTCGTCACTGCGGGGGGCGGCACGGCCGACAGCCTGCTGCCGCTGATTGCCGCAGCCCAAGTGCCGCTGATCCACCCGCATGGGCGGCACCTGGCGAAGGTGCTGCCTGTGCCCGGGATCGTCGTCTATGACCAGGTGCCGCAGCCGCTGAGCCAGGCCGCGCAGCAGTTGCTGGCCGGCGAAACCCCTGCGATTCTGCCCGTGTTCTCGCCCCGTTCCGCTGAACTGCTGTCGGCGCAGGCATCAGGCGCCCGCGCACCCCTGTGGCTGGCCGCGATCAGCGCTGCCGCGGCACTGGCCTTCGGCCAGCCCTGTGACCGGTGCATCGTGGCGCCGTCACCCTCTGCCGAAGGCATGAGGGCGGCCATTACCGGGTTGCTTTGACGGAACAAAGCTGAACACGGCGGGTTGAGCGTTCAAGCTTGGCTGATTAGGCTGCAGCGGACGCCGGACGGCCGCAATGTGCGCATGGCGGCCGGAGTGGCACCGAGACGGGGACAGGCACGTGAAGAAACCAGACAAGACCAAGGCCAGCGACAAGACGGCCCAGCCCGCCGCCGGGGCGGGTCAGGACAACGACATCCGCCGGGTACCGGCGCATCCGGGCGTGATCGAGTCGACCCCCGTGGGCGAAGGCAGGTCCGCACAGGCCGGTCAGCCGGGCAAGGTCGAGCCCATTGGCTCGTCCCTTGTCGGCGATGCGGCCTCGGGGCGTCCGGCGGCCGGGGCAAAGCCCGCGACATCTGCCGACAGCGGCGATGATGCACAGCCCGAGGCGAGGCCGCAGGAGCCGTCGCGGACCGACGCGACCCGGCCAGCGCATGACGGCGGGCGCCGCCGGGGCGGCTTCTGGCCGATGTTCCTGGGCGGTGCCGTCGCGGCGGGCCTGGGCGCCGCGGCCGCGATCTACGCGCTGCCGCATCTTCCGGCCGACTGGCAGCCGGCAGCCGAGGCGACCGATCAGGACGCCCTGATCGCCGCCGCCGAAGAGGCCGGCCGTCGCGCCGCAGCCGAAGCGATGCCTGCGGGTGACGACCAGTCCGATCTCGCCGAGCGTGTCGCCGCGCTGGAGGAGGCGCCTGAAGACGACAGCGCCGAACAGCTTCAGGCCCTGCAGCAGCGGATCGAGGATCAGCAGGCCCGGATCGAGGAGCTGGCCGCCCGTCCGGCCTTCGATCCCGACGCGGCGCAATCCCTGCAGCAGCAGATCGAATCCGCAGCCGCCGATGCGCAGGCGCAGCTGGAATCCGCCCGCTCCGAGGCGCAAGAGCTTCAGCAGGCGGCCGAGGAAAGCACCCGTCGCGCCGAGGCCGTGGCCGCGATTTCACGTCTTCAGGCGGCGCTGGACGAGGGCGTGACCCCTGATGAGGCCCGCCAGACCTTGGAAGACGCGGGGCTGCAGACGCCCGAGGCGCTGACGGCCGAGGTGCCCAGCCTGACGTCGCTGCAGGCCGAGTTCCCCGAGGCTGCGCGCGGTGCGCTGCGCGCCAGCCTCCGCGACAGCGCGGCCGCCGGCGAGGGCAACGTCCTGACGAACTTCCTGCGCGCCCAGACCGGCGCCCGCTCGGTCGCACCGCGCGAAGGCGACGATGCCGACGCCATTCTGTCGCGCGCCGATGCCGAAGTCGAGGCCGGCCGCATCGACGCGGCCCTGACCGAGCTTCAGGCCCTGCCCGAATCTGCGCGCTCTGCCCCGGCCATGGCCCAGTGGCTGGACCGCGCCAATGCCCACAGCCAGGCACAGGCGGCACTGACCGACCTGTCCTCGTCCACGAACTGAGGAGCGTCGGATGCTGCTTTCCCTGCTGAAAATCCTGCTCTTCTTCGCGGTCGTCCTGCTTTTGGCCCTGGGCGCGGTCTACCTGTCTGAAACCGGACAGATGCTGCGGATCGAATATGGCGGGACCGAATTCGCGCTGACCCCGGTCAAGGCGCTTCTGGCGCTTCTGGTCCTGATGGTGGCGGCCTGGATCGTCTTCAAGCTGCTGGGCCTGCTGATCGCCTCCTTGCGCTTTTTGGCCGGCGATGAAACGGCGATCAACCGCCACTTCGCCCGCTCTCGCGAACGTAAGGGCTATGCCGCCTTCGCCGACGGGATGCTCGCCGTCGCCTCGGGCGAAGGGAAATTGGCGCAGGACAAGGCCAACAAGGCCGCGAAATACCTCAACCGGCCGCACCTGACAAACCTTCTGTCCGCGCAGGCCGCCGAGACCGCTGGCGATTCGCAGCGCGCCATCGCCGTCTACAAGCAGCTTCTGGAGGATGACCGCACCCGCTTCGTCGGCATTCGCGGGCTGATGCGCCAGAAGCTGGCCGAAGGCGACACGCACAAGGCGCTGCTGCTGGCGCAGAAGGCGTATGCGCTAAAGCCGCGCCACAAGGAGCTGCAGGACACCCTGCTGGAACTGCAGACCCGCGAACATGACTGGAAGGGCGCACGCCAGACCCTGAAGGACAAGCGCAGCCAGGGCGATCTGCCCAAGGACGTCGCGCTGCGCCGCGATGCCGTCCTGGCCCTGCAGGAGGCCAGCGACGTTCTGGCGCACGGCAACTCGATCAGTGCGCGCGAGGCGGCGATTTCGGCCGCCAAGGCGTCGCCGGACCTGATCCCGGCGGCGGTGCTGGCCGCGCGCAGCTATGTCGCGCAGAAGGACTTCCGCAATGCCTCGCGGATCCTAGAAAAGACCTGGTCGGTGCGCCCGCATCCCGACGTCGCCGCTGCCTATGCCGAAATCGTTCCCGACGAGACGCCCTCGGCCCGGCTGCAGCGCTTCGACCGTCTCATCGGCAAGAACCCCGATCACGAGGAAAGCCGCCTGCTGAAGGCCGAGCTGCTGCTGGCCGCCGAGGACTTCCCTGGCGCCCGCCGCGCCCTGGGCGATCTGGCCGAAAAGCACCCGACGACCCGCACGCTGTCGATCATGGCGGCCGTCGAGCGGGGCGAGGGCGCCGACGACAGCGTGGTTCGCGGCTGGCTGACCCGAGCGCTGACAGCGTCGCGCGGCCCGCAATGGGTCTGCGACAAGTGCCACAACGTCATGGGACACTGGGCACCGGTCTGCGATCATTGCGGCGGCTTCGACACCCTGACCTGGAGAGAGCCGGAGGGGGGAGTTGGCGCCGCCTCGACCACCTCGACCGGGGCCGAGATGCTGCCGCTGCTGGTCGGCAGCCCGCGGGACGAGGCCGAGGCACCCGACCTCAGCCATCCGGTGCAGCCGCATCCGCCGGGACCGGCCGAACCGGAGGCCGCGGCGCCGATCCGGGTTTCCTCGACGCCGAAGGTCGCGCCGGGCATGGTCCCGCGGGAGTCGGACTATGACGACAGCCCCTCATCGACCGTGACCACGCCAGAAGCCCCGAAGCCGGCCGCCGCCGGGATTCCCGAGCCCGAGATCGTCACGCCGCACCATGATGCGCCTGCCATGGACACTTCTTCCGAACCGGAGATGGTGCGCCCCGATGTCGAGCCGTCCGATACGGCCGACCGCAAGGCGTGATCGCATGGCCCTTGGGCGAAAAAAGTCGCCCGGGGCCTCTTTCCTCTGACGAGGGAAGGTGCTATCCGCCCGGTCACAGCATGATGCCGGTGTAGCTCAGCTGGTAGAGCACGTCATTCGTAATGATGGGGTCGGGGGTTCGAGTCCCTTCACCGGCACCACTGATCCAGTGGACATGATCCTAGGCCGCCCATCAGGGGCGGATTTTTCATTTCTGCCTAGTGCCATCCTGACCGCGACGGCATCTCAAATCCCTCCGAGATACAGCGAACCAAGATCCGGCGACCGGGCGGCGGCGTGATGCCGTGCAAGAGCTCTCGGCCGATGGCGGGGTGCTGATCGCATCGTCAGGCCAGATGTCATCCGACCGAGGCATGCGCGTCATGTGACATAATTGCCCATCGCCCGTGCAGGACACGCGATAATATGGTGTCACGCAAAATATACCTAAGATTGCATTGATTTTATAAAAGTTAACTTTTAGTTGTTTCTTTGACTGGTCTGAACTGGCCGGACCTCGATTGACCCCAAGTCATCTGAACAGGTTGTCAGCATGTGCGCTCCGTCCGAACCGTCGTTCCCTGTAAAACCCTGCCTGCCGCAGATCCGCCGGACCTGCGGCCGACAACGCGTCGACGACTAGACGTTCCGCTA